>CALDID010000062.1 GCA_937901865.1 uncultured Treponema sp. | reverse complement strand
GAAATAATGCAAGGCGTTGCCTTGTTTTATCTGCCGCGCCGTAAAAAGTCGTTGGCTTTGGCGTAGCAGAAATATATGGATTACCCTGCGTTTGTTTGTATAAGCGCAGGGTATAGCAAATAATATTTTGATTAAGGAGTTTTTAGTATGAAAGAAGTTAAAGTTACTTTTGCGTTTGTGTTGTTTGCTGTAATAGCATTATGCTCTTTTTTGATTGCAACAGCGTATTCAGACGATAAGGAGTTCTTACATGTTTTTTGGGGCAGTGTAATATTAGTTGCAGCTATTCTTATTTGTTTCTCTATTTGTGTCTGCAAAGAGAAAGATACAGAAGTTGAAATGCTAGAGAGGAAAATGGAAAAATTGGATAACCATTTTCCTGTAAATAGCCCTGAACAAGAAAATTGTTTCAAAAAATACTGCGACACATTGGCGGAGCTGTAATTATGACAGAGTTTATACAAGACCTGTGTAATTGGAAAAATACGCTTTCGCCTACTGACTGCATTACTATTCTCATCGCATTTCTTACGCTTATCGCGACGATATACATTCCCAAGCGGATAATGCAAGAGCAGACGTATCAAGGATTGCTCTCGGATTGCAGAAGCTACGATTATGCGGTGGCAATTCAGAGCGTGATTGAGTTTTTTACAGTAGAATGTAAGGGCGATATAAATAACGTGGCAGAAAAATACAAAGAACGCTTTTTTAATGATATGTATGGAGTGCCGTATAGCAAAAACATTGAACTATCGGATATTCAAAATTGGTATTCATCGGGCTATAAAGATTCGATTGCGCAGAAAGAGCCCTCGTTGTGTTTGCACTATCAGCGGCGATTTTTAGCGCAATTTTTTTATCAGCTCGATTTGTGCGCCCGATTTTCCCGAAGTTACCGAAAGCGGATTCAGCACGATTTTACCACAAGCGAGGCGAATTTGATTCGAATTCTCATCGCAATAGATGAAGAGATAAACGCGGACGACATTCTGAAAAAATCCCTCGACAGCGATTTCCGCGTTAGGCAAGCAAAATATGTGCGCGGAATGAATACTTTTCTTGCTCATTTGTACCACATTCTGCGAGAAAGCAAACCACAAATGCAATACTAGGCGCGCAGGCTATATGAAAAAAGTGAGTGAAAAAAGGCTGTGAGTTCTGTACAAATACTTCATAAAGTGCTATATTGTTAAAGAACTATTCTATGCAACAAGGAGAAAACAATGGCATTTGGTCTTAATTTGTACCCGATTACTTATATTGCTCGCTACAATCCCGACACAAAAGCGTGGGACGAAGAGTGGTTTCAAGTTGACAGCGTTACTTACGATGAGCTTATGAAAATGAGCGATGAAGAGCGCAAGGCTGTGCTCGACAAGCGCAATCAGATGGGAATTCCAACGGTGAGCTACACAAGCCAGTATGCTTACGGCTGTTTTGAGGGAATGAAAGGATTTCCCACAAAAGACGGCGGTGTCGCGATTTTCCGCCCCGAAGAGAATGCAGCTCGTTTTGCAAACAGCATGAAAGGACTGTATTGCCCTGTTTTCCCTCCTGAACAGTATGTGAAAGCAAGCGTTGAGTTTGTGAAGCGAAACGCCGCACTCGGTTATGTACCGAAATATAATGCGGATTGGGAAAAAGAAGATTATGCAAACGCAGAAAGCATTTATATGCGTCCGTTTATGAACTCCGAAGGCGCAATCGGCGTTGGGTGCGCAAAACAGCCGTATGTGGTCATTTGTGCTACAACAGTGAGCGCGTATTTCAAGGCAGGGCTTGACGGCGCAATCATCACGAACCGCATTCGCGCAACGCCGCACGGCACAGGATACATCAAATGCGCTTCAAACTACGTCATTTCTGCCATCGCAAAGCACGAAGCAGAAGCGGCGGGATATGTTGAATGTGTGTATCTTGACGCGGTAGAGCACAAGTATTTCCAAGAAGGTTCAAGCTGCAACATCTTCTTTGTGATGAAAGACGGTACATTGGTAACGCCAGAGCTTGGCGACACGATTTTGCCAGGAATCACCAGAAAGAGCGTTATTGCGCTTGCAAAAGAAGCAGGAATGAAGGTGGAAGAGCGAGCGGTAAGCGTGGACGAAGTGTTTGAGAACGCGGCGGAGTTCTTTGTTACGGGAACAGCGGCAGGAATCAGCCCTATGTCTTCTCTCACCGACCTCAACGGGCGCAAAGTGGTCTTTGGCGACGGCAAAGAAGGTCCTGTGGCGCACAAGTTGCAGCATTTGCTCAAGGGCAGACAGTACGGATTATTAGACGACCCGAACAACTGGAACACTGTAGTTATCGCAGGTAAATAGGCTTAGCCATAAGCATAACCTATATTTTATAAAAGCCACAGAGATTCTTTTACTACCGTATAATCGAATCTCTGTGGCTTTTTATTTTAAAACACCCCGTGTGTGCAACTCAGCCTTTGCCTTACAAAACTAGCTGTGCTTTTCAAAACACACTGCGTGTGTGCAACAAGATTTTTTTAGACAAAAGTGGCTAGGACGGTTGACCCTTAACCGATATATCGATACGATTTTGAAACAGTTAGGAAGATGAAGAAAAAAATATTCGGAGGGTCGTAATGATTGAATTATCGCACGTTTCCCGATTCTTTGGGAACTTCCGTGCTGTAGACGACATCAGTTTTTCTATTCAAACAGGCGAAATCGTAGGTCTTTTAGGGCCGAACGGTGCTGGCAAAACCACAACAATGCGTATGATTACGGGCTTTTTAGAGCCAAGCGCAGGAGAAGTTAAAATCGATGGAATGAACATCGTCGAAAACAGCGTTGCATGCAAGGCAAAAATCGGATATATGCCAGAAAGTGCGCCGTTGTATCCTGATATGATTGTCTATGATTATCTTTGCTACATCGCAAAAATGCAGGGGCAAGATGTAAGCAAGGTCGAAAAGCTCGCAAAAGAGTGCGGATTAAAGGAAGTTATGCACAAAAATATTGCAGAGCTTTCGCGCGGCAACAGGCAAAGAGTCGGGCTTGCTCACGCACTTATGAGCGACCCTGAAATTTTAATCTTGGACGAGCCAACAGGCGGACTTGACCCGAATCAAGCGGTAGACGTTCGCGACTTAATCAAAGAAATCGGAAAAACACGAACCGTTATCATTTCAACCCACATTTTAAGCGAAGTAGAAGTGATGTGTTCCCGTGTTATCATCATCTCGCGCGGTCGCTTAGCGGCAGACAGCTCTACTACCGAACTAAAAGAACGCTACGGACACAAAGCCGCATTGCTCCTTACTGCCACATCTTGCACTGAAGCAGAACTGAAAGAGCTTCTTTCTTCTATAAACGGAGTTGCTTCTGTTACGCTTGATACACAGGCTGAAAAAATTGAGGGAGATAGAGAAGCTGTTTCTGTTATCGCAACGCTGAACACTGATTGCAGAGCAGAAATTGCAAAGGCGATTATCGAAAAAGGCTGGGGACTGTACGAGCTTTCGATGAAAAAGAACAGCCTTGAAGACGTGTTCCACGAAATCACAGCGACTACAAACGGAGGAGAAAAATGAAAAACAGCGTGCAAACTATGCTTAAAAGGGAACTAAGCTCCTATTTTTCAAGCCCTATTGCCTATATCGTCGGCTGCTTGTTTTTGGTATTTTCGGGACTCTTGTTTTTCTCGACTTTCTTTCTATTAAATAGAGCAGAATTGAGAGGCTTTTTTTCTTTACTGCCTGTGCTACTTTCTTTTTTTGTGCCTGCCATCACAATGAGGCTTTTTGCAGAAGAAAAGAGAATCGGCAGCTTTGAAACGCTTTTGACGCTTCCTGTAACGCCTCTCGAAATCGTTACGGCAAAGTTCATCGCTGGCGTTGTAAGCTCTATCGCGTTGTTGCTCCCTACCCTTTTTTATGTGCTCACCGCCTCTTCATTCGGCAAAGTTGACGCAGGTCCTATCATTGGCGGATACTTAGGCGCGCTCTTTTTGATTTCTTCGTTCACTGCTATCGGTCTTTTTGCTTCATCAGTAACAAAAAATCAGATTATTGCGTTCTTTGTTTCATTCGCACTTTGTGCAGTGCTTGCTTTTATGTCTTCTTTTCTTATCCTCTTGCCATCTCCGCTTGTTTCTCTCTTAGGCTTTTTTTCGGCAACGAGCCACTTTGACTCTATCGCACGCGGTATTATCGACACAAGAGATTTGCTGTATTTTCTTTCTGTTACTGCCGTATTTTTTGGCTTTACGGTAAAATCAATTCAAAATGGAATGAGAGGCTAAAATGAAAAACTTTCTAAAATGGCTTAAAAATCCAGCAAGCGACTTTGCTCTTTTTCTCATCGTCTTAGTGCTTGCAAACCTCGTTTCAAACAAGGCATTTTTGCGCTTTGATTTAACGCAGAACAAGACCTATTCTCTTTCAAAAGTAAGCAAACAAAGCGTAAAGACTTTGGAAGAGCCGCTTTCTATAAAAGTGTTCTTTTCTCAAAACTTGCCATCTCCGTATAACACTGTTGAGCAATATGTTCGCGATTTGCTCGTAGAGTATAAGGGAGAGAGCAACGGCAAGTTTAGCTATGAGTTCTATGATATGGAGAGTGCCGAAAATCAAGAAATGGCGCAAAAGTACAACTTGAAGCAAATTCAGATTCAAGAAGTAAAGAATAATGAAGTGGGCTTCAAGCAGGCTTGGATGGGGCTTGTTATTCTCTATGCTGACAGAATCGAAGTGATAGACCAGATTTCGAGCAGCGACGGCTTGGAATACAAGATAACAACAAAAATCGCAAATATGATTTCTACCACAAACGCACTTGCAGGATTAAGCGGCAAAGTGAAATTAACGCTCTATGCAAGCCCGTCTTTGAGTGTGCTTGGAATAGACAATGCAAAACTTGAAAAAGTGGTGAAAGAAGCGTATAGCAATGTAAATATGCGCAATATGAACAGAATCGACTTTGAAAGCGAAACGCCGTCTAATGATGACGAAATCGACTATTTAGCGAACACCTTTGCAATACAAGCTTTGAGCTGGACAACAAGAAGCGGCGAAAAATACAGAGGCGTTTTAGGCTTAGTGCTTGAGGGCGAAGACAATGCAAAAGCTGTTCCTATCGGGGTTGAAAGAAGTCTTTTCGGCTATGATGTGGCAGGATTAGACGACCTTGAAGAGAATATACAAGACACGCTCAAAGCCCTTGTATCTAAAGTGCAAGTCATCGGCTATGTTACAGGGCACGAGGAGGCGGATTTAAGCGATAATCAAGCAGGCGCAGCTTTATTTGAGAACTTGATAAAAGACAGCTATTCTTTCAAAGAAATCGACCTTTCTAAAGACGCAATTCCCGCAGGAATTTCTACGATTGTCGTAAACGGGGCAAAAACAGAATTGAGCGAAGCAGAGCTGTACAAGCTCGACCAATTCGTGATGAAAGGCGGCAATTTAGCTTTGTTTATCGACCCATTTATGGAAGTGCAATCGGGCGGACAGCAAACCTTTTTCTATAATCAGCCGACGTATGAGCCGATTGAAACGGGACTTTCAAAGCTCCTCGATTCATACGGCGCAAAAATCGAAACGGGCTATGTTTTCGACAAAAAATGCTATTCGACAACACAGCAGGGAATGGGCAAACTCGATTTGAATTGGGTGCCGATGTTGCAGAAAAAAGAGTTGAATCAGCAAAGCGTTATCAGCTCTAATTTAGGCTATGTCTTATTTGTGCAAAGCGGTGCTATCGATATAAGCGAGGCTGAAAAAAATACTGACGTAAAAGCAACGGTTTTGGCTCATTCCTCAGCAGAATCGTGGCTAAAGAGCGAGGGTATTATCTTAAATCCAAATATGATTTCTGCTCCTAAGGCTGAAGAGATGAAAAGCTATAACCTTGCTGTTATGCTTGAAGGCTCGTTTAAAAGCGCATTCGACAGCCCTGTAAGCACAAGCGCACAAAAAGAAGACGAGCAGGGAGAAAAATCCGATATTGACCTAACTGCAATCGAACACCTTTCAAAAAGCTCACAGAAAGGCAAAATCTTTATTGCGGCAACGTCTACAATCACCAGCCCGCAGCTCATCGATGAAAACGGAAGCCAGCCGATTGCTATTTTTGTGCGAAACGTCATCGACTATCTAAACGGCAGCGAAGATTTGTGTTCTATGCGCACAAAGGGCTTATCATCGCTCAATACGCTCAACGTAAGAAACGGCGCGGCAGTTGCATTTGCCAAATTGTTTAATCAGTATGTACTCGTTCTTTTGGTTGCAGTGGCAGGTCTTATTGCTTGGAGCAAGAGAGTGGCGCACAAAAAAGCTATTCGCTCTCAATTCGACCCAAATGACGCTCGCGAAGGGGACAGAGTGAGAGAAGACAATACACAAAAGAATGATGGGGAGGCAAAGTAAATGGGTAAGAGAAAGATAATTCTGTTTTGCATTGCCGTATTTTTGCTTGCGGTGTATGTGGTACAGATTGTGACATCAAACAAAAACACGATAAAACTGCTCACTCTTAACAGCGACGATGTCGGAACGATAAACCTTTCTTCTAAAGAAAGCGGCGAGATTACGCTTACAAACGGCACTGACGGCTGGAAAGTCGGCAAATACAAGGCGAATGAAAGCAAAGTAAATCAGGTCTTAGAGCAATTAAAAAGCATAAAGATACTTGATACCGTTTCTTCAAGCGTGAACGACGCGACGGCTTCTCTGTACGGTTTAGACAGCGAAAATGTGATTAGCGTCAAAGTATGGTCGGGAGAAACGCTACTGCGCACTATCGAAGTGGGAAAAGCCTCTGTTACAGGAGGACAAACGTACATCAGAGTAGACGGAGAAAAGGCAGTTTGCTTGGCTTCAGGCTCTCTTGCTTCCCTTTTCAGCTCTACTGTGGAACAATTCCGCGACAACAGCATTTATTCTTTTGCCACAACCGACATCGAAAAAGTGAGCATCACCTATGCAGACGGCTCATCTTTCTCAGTTTCTCGTCTTCCTGCAACACAAGATGGAGAAGCTTCGGAATGGAAATCTGATATGGCGGAAGTGGACAGCACAAAAGTTGCTTCGTGGGTGTCTGCTATTGCAAATCTTTCTGCAAGCGAATGGACAGACGAAAGCGACAAAAGCCCTTTGAGCGAAAAAGCCACTATCGAAATAAAAGGCAAAGACAAAACAGTCAGCGTTACCCTTTCAGAAAAAGGCGAAGACAACAAATATCTAGCCCAAAGCTCCGAAAGCCCGTATCGCTTTAAGGTTACGTCATACTCTGGCGACAATCTGACAAAGCCATTTACTGAGTTATTGAAGTAATTTTTTTATCTTGCATCATTCCCACGGACGTGGGTGTTCCTTTACCACGGTCGTGTGTGTTCCTTTACCACGGTCTTGGGTGTAACATAACTACGGACGTGGGAGTGATACACTTACGGTCGTAAATATTTCGCGCCACGCTCGTAAATAAGACTTGCTTACGACCGTGGGGAAAAAGATTTACGGTCGTGGGATAAAAAAAGGTATTGTTTTATAGTATTTTGTGCTATAATAAAAGTATGTATAAAGCTCGTAGAAGATTTTTTTTAGTAATTGTAAGTTTAATTATTTTAGCGTCGTTTTTGCTCATCACGCTGTCAATCGTTCCTCATTATCCTGTTATTCAGTCTTATAATCCCTTTTTCATTTGTCTTGTGGTAACAACGGTGCTTTGCATATTACAGTTTATAGGCGGCGTTACCACAGCGTATGCAGACCAGCAAATTGAAACCAATGTTTTGTACACAAAGGAAACTTCGCTCTTATCGGAGTTCATCGACAATTTGCGCTTTTGCTACACGCTCGACGATTTTTATGAAGTCATCGGCAAGATTTTGGAGGAAAAAGCGGACTGCTCGGTCTTCTATATCGATAGGCGAAAAAACTATGTTTTATACAACAGTTCCGACCGCCTCACCATTTCAAAAGAAACAATGCGCACGCTTGAATTGAACTTCGACTCAGATTGGAAAAGCGGGCTGTATTATCTCGGAGAGAATTTCGGAGTGGTTTCTTCGCACAAAAATGCGCGCGGGCTTCTTTTGGTGAACAATCAACAGCACTTTTTTATTTTCTGCCGCTACACAAGGCTTTTTGATTTAGTTATTTATCCGAGATTATTTGAAGAGTTTTGCCGATTTCAGCGCAGAACAAGCACGATTTCTGACCTCACCGACATTGCAGAATTGTCTAAGGAATGGGACCAACTCGCAGAAACACAACGAGCGTTCTTGCCGATGACGCTGCCTGTGTTGGATAATGTGGATATTGCTTCCTATTTTAAGCCGCTTGTGAATGTTTCTGGCGATTATTATTGGGTTGAAAAGCTCAGCGAAGACAAAACGCTGGTGATGTTAGGCGACGTTTCGGGAAAAGGATTAGCGGCGGCGTTAGTGATGGGCTTGGTGATGAATACCGTGAAGATTATGGCGAACAAAGAAGATTTAGTAAACGTTATTAAATCTATCGATACCGCTATCAAGGGAATGAAGCTGCAAGATAAATACACGGTTTTGTTCATCGGCATTATCGACACAAAAAAGATGAATATCCGCTATGTAAATGCTTCTATGTCTGACCCTGTGGTAATCACGCAATCGCCGACAGGACACCGAATAAAGCCTCTGACTTCTAACTGCTCTATCGTGGGAATTATTGACCTTGACGACATCACTGTTGCAGAACAGAGGCTCTTCCGTGGCGATGTCATTTTGATGGCATCTGACGGCGTTTCTGAAGTAATGAACGAGGAAGGAATAGAGCTGGGAAACACCGAAATATTTACAGAAACGCTGAAAAAAAGCGCGTCTAAATCTCCTAGAGAATTCATTAACAATGTTGTTGCTTTGATAAAAGAGCATAACGGTGGAAAAAAGCTCAGAGACGACGTAACAATGCTTGTTGCAAAGGTAGGCTGATTTATGATTTACATTGTCTTAAACATCGTCATTGCGATTATGTGCATACTCTTATCTATTTATGTAGATACTCGCACAGGAAGCCAAGCGGACAATCCTCTTATTCCTCTTTTATTAGTTCTTTCCTCCATTGCAGGATTTTCAGCATTTTGTATTTTGATAAGTTCCGTCGCTCCTGCGCGCCTTATGCTCTTTATAGGCAGATTATATTTGCTCGACCAAGCTGTGTTCTTCTTAATGACTGCGAACTATTGTGTAAACTTTCCAAAATATGAAACGCCTCTTCCGTGGAAAATCGCTTTTTCGCTTTGTACGCTCGGAGCATGCTACATCATCTTTACAAAGATACACTCATTTACAATAAATAAATATTGCGGATTTTATATCGATTCAGAATATGTTTTTTCAGGGCAACTCGGAGAGCTTGTCAGATTAAATTGGGAAGAACTCTTTTTCGGCATTTTCGCAGTCTTTATCCCTGCGGAAGCCGCGTTGATGATGTTGGTAAGAAGCGAAAATATCTCTTCTAAAATCGACAGCCAGAAGATGTATTTGAATGCAACGGGCATCGCTTTAGGGTGGCTTGCAGCGTTATTGATTGCACACGGCGCGGCAAGAGTTCCGATGTTCAACACGCTTTTCACGCTTTCTCATGTGCTTGTGATGCTCTTGTTTATTCAAGCATCAACACACAATATGCTCTATGATTTTGAGTTTATCTCAACAACTGCAGCTCGATTTTTAGCGCGCTATGTGCTTACCAGCTTTTTAGGCGGCTTAATATTTGCGCTGTTTTATCCATTGATGAGAAACTATGAAATACATTTTTTGATAGTTATCACCATTGCAACAGGTCTTGTTTTAACACTTTCTCACCAGATTTTCAAAATGTATGGTCGCCGAAGCCAATTCCGCGATTCTCAATCGGCAAAGAACTTTGAAGACGACATTGCAGCGATTGACTTTAACACAGAGCCGTCAAATATCTTAAATCAGCTCTTTACTATCTTCAAAACAAATATGCGCACAACCTCGCTTTCGATTATGGTTGATAACGGCAGGGGAGAGCTTGAAGTAACATATAGCACCAATCCGCTTCCAGACGAAGACAGGTTTTCTATTTCGATAAACAGCACTATGCTAGACGGACTTTGGAACATAAACCAAAGAGTCGTGCTACGCATTAACGCCGAAACACAATACATCTATCAGCCTTTTAGACAAGATTTGCTTTCGTTTTTCAAGTCGACTAATTCAGATGCATTTATCGTGCTTCACGAAGGTAGGCGCATTATCGGTATTATCGTGTTGGGTGCAAAGAAAGATGAAAATATGTATGACGATGTGGATTATGCGCTGTTTAACAAGCTCTACTCATACTTCTTCGTCGTCGGCTTTTATATGAAAAACATCGTCAATGAAACTGTTGTCGGTACGGTAAACCGCGAAATCCGTATGTCTGAACAGATTATCACTTCTATTCAGGAAAATATGGACAAGATGACAAATCCAAAGGCTGATTTGGGCTATATCATGGTTCCTGCTCACAACATCGGCGGCGAGTTCATCGATATTATCAAACTTTCCGAAGATAAATACATTTACATCATCGGTTCTTTGAGCGGCAAAGGAATTTCAGCTTCTATGAGTATGGTCATCTTAAAGTCGATTATCCGCACTTATCTTGTCGAAACATCTGATTTTAAGCTGCTTGTGAATAAGGTGAATTACTTTATTTCAAAGAGTTTGCCATTAGGCACGTTCTTTGCAGGGGTATTCATTCTTATGGATTATTCAAGCGATACGCTGTATTATGTAAACTGCGGTACGGCGGCTTTGTTTATGTACAATCAGATTTATAATAACGTCATTGAGATTCAAGGCGACGGCAGAGTTTTGGGCTTTATGGACGATGTGAGTACATTGATAAAGGTCAAAAAAGTAAAACTGAACAAAGGCGATATTATCTTATCTTGTACAAACGGCTTAATTACATCAAGTTCTCTTCGCGGAGAAATATTCGGAAAAACAAGAGTGCAAGATACACTCTTAGAGAACTTGACGTATCCTGCCTCCCGTATGGCACAATTCACCTATGATGCACTCGTGAAGTTTGCGGCAAAAGAATTAAGCGATGATGTAAGCGTGCTTGTGATAAAGTACCAAGGACAAAAATAAAGGGAGATATAAATGGACCAACTCACTTTGACTGAAAAATTCGGCTCAAACTATGTACTCATTGAGTTGAGCGGAGTTGTCAATTCATATACGATAGCAGAATTAAAACAAAAGCTATTGATGTATGTAGAAGATGCATTCGTGGTTTTGGATTTGTCAAACGTAACGGCACTTGATTCTACAGGTATGGGCTTGTTTATGGGCGCATTCAAAGAAGCCGACAGAATGGGAACAATGCTGTATTTTATGAATCCCTCCGATGCTGCAAAAAGGGTTATTGACGCAACTGGCTTTTCTGACACATTCCAATTTGTACATTCGGTGACCGAAATTGAATAGTTTTTCTTCTTATTACAATAAAATCATAGAATATGCTGTAAAAAATAAGCTCTTTATTATAAAGATAAGTCTTTTTGTTCTATCATTTTTCATTCTTATAGCAGTTTCTAGCTGTATAGGTTCTTCACGAGCAAAAAAGAGAATTGCCGAGGAAGACAGAATTGCAAGTGCACAAGCAAACGAGAGACTTGCACAAGAAAAAGCAAAGTTTGATTCTGTAAATGCGGTCTTGCAGCGTCTTTCCCCGCGGGCAATGCAGGCGATTAAAATTGACAACATAGATGAGTTTTTGGCAGATGTGAATTCCGCACTCCTTTTTTACCGCAGCACCATTCGAGACGGTGTATCGCTTTTATACCTTTGCGACAAAAAGCATTATTTGCCAGACGGATATGAACCAACCGACCTAGTGCAGCTTTCTACAGGCTCTACTTATTCAGTAGGCAGAAGCGGCATATATTTACGCCGAGATGCAGCCGTCGCACTCGATTCAATGGCTAGCGAAGCGATAAAAGACGGAATAAAGCTCTCTGTAAACTCTGCCTATCGCTCTTATCAATATCAGCAAACAGTATTTAATCGTTGGGTACAGATAGACGGGGAAGAAGAGGCAGAAAGAGAATCGAGCAGACCAGGAACAAGTCAGCATCAGCTAGGCACTGCAATAGATTTCGGTTCTATAGATGACTCATTCTTTTATACAAAAGAGTGCAAGTGGCTTTATGCACACGCCGCAGAATACGGTTGGAGCTTAAGCTTTCCAGACGGATACGAAGATGTAACAGGATACAAGTGGGAATGCTGGCACTTTAGATATATAGGAATTCCTGTCTGTCGATTCCAAAAGAAGTATTTTAGCGATATTCAGCAATTTATGCTTGAATTCCTAAATGAATGGATTACTCTCTATCCGTAGCTTTTTCAATAAATAAACCGCACTACTCTAAAAATAATAGTGCGGTTCAAAACCCATTAGCGCAAATAGACCATTAAAAGCATAATATCGCTATTGCGAATACCTGAAATGCGTCCTGCTTGCCCTAAGGTAAGAGGTCGCACTTTCTCTAGCTTTGCTCTGCTTTCAGCAGAAAGAGAAGGAATCGCGCCATAGTCAAAATCAGGCGGAATCTTTGCATTTTCCATCTTATGCATTTTTGCAATTCTCGCATCTTGTTTTTGGATATAGTAGCGATATTTGAAATCTTCCTGCGCAAGCTCCCAAATAGCTTCGGAGTATCCAGGATTTTCAGCCTTTTCATCTTTGCTCAAAAGCTCTATTGCTTTATCAACAGCCGAATACTTTTCAGTAAGCCTTGACATTTGCTCTTCACTCTTTAAGCCAGCTCTAAAGGCCTTTTCACACAGTCTTCTGTCTGCGGTATCGTGTCGGAGCTTGAGGCGATATTCTGCGCGCGCAGTGAACATACGATACGGCTCTTTTGTGCCAAGCGTTACCAAATCATCGATTAAAACGCCGATATATGCCTCGTCGCGTCCCAAAACTAAAGGCTGCCACACTGGAATCTTTCTAAACGTATCAAGCCCGCTCTGCTTCATTTCATCTTCAATCGACTGTGCAAGCGCGATTGCGTCTTTTGTGTCTGCAGTAGGCTTTTTGAGAGCTCCACATTCACTGATATGCGCTTTTGCACAATAGCCAGCATTGATTCCAGCAACAAGTCCTTGCCCCGCAGCCTCTTCATAGCCAGATGTGCCGTTAATCTGCCCTGCATTGAAAAGCCCTGCAACTCTCTTTGTTTCAAGCGATGGAAAAAGCTGCGTCGGCTCTACATAATCATATTCAACAGCATATCCTGGACGGCTGACCGTGCAATTCTCAAATCCGTGCATTGTTCTTAAAAATGCGTCTTGCACTTCTTCTGGCAAACTAGAAGAAAGACCATTGAGATATATTTCGTCGGTTAAGAGGCTTTCAGGCTCGACAAATAATTGATGTCGTTCTCTCTCTGCAAAGCGCATAACTTTATCTTCGATAGACGGACAATAGCGAGGGCCAACTCCGCTGATTTTGCCAGAATAAAGCGGCGAACGATGTATATTTGCTCTTATGATTTTATGCGTTTCTTCATTTGTATACACAAGATGACAGGGAACCATCGGACGCTCGATTTTTTCGTTATCAAAGCTGAACGGAATAACCTCTGTATCTCCTGCTTGCTCTTCTAGCACAGAAAAATCAACAGTGTGCTTTAAGATACGAGGCGGTGTTCCTGTTTTTAGCCTGCCTGTAGTAAATCCTAGCTCTTGCAGGCTTTGAGTCAGCCCAAACGCGCCTCCTTCGCCCAGTCTTCCGCACGGAGCATCGTACTCACCGATAAAAATGCGCCCCCCCAAGAAAGTACCTGTTGTCAACACGATAGAGCGACAAGAAATCACTCTTCCCCGCTCTGTTACCACCCCGATAACCTTTTGCCTTTGGCTTGTCGTGCTTTTCGACCTCACCTCTCCAGGAATTGTACCAATGCTTGCAGAGCTGTCGCTATTCGGAGGCAGAGGAGTATCGCTTTCTATTGTAAGGATTTTTACAACAGTATCCATTAAAGTTGAAAGGTTTTCAGTATTTTCTACCGTCTGTCTGGCCAAATTAGCATAAACCAATTTATCTGCTTGGCTTCTCGGAGATTGTACGGCAGGACCGCGGCTTTTATTCAACATTCTAAATTGTATCATCGATTTGTCGATGAGCTTTGCCATTTCGCCGCCGAGCGCATCAATTTCACGCACAATATTTCCCTTTGCAATGCCGCCAATAGACGGATTACAACTCATACGCCCGATAGAATCTATTGTTTGAGTTATTAGAATGGTCTTTAATCCCATTCGGCTAGACGCAAGACATGCCTCAATTCCAGCATGACCGCCTCCGACTACAACAACATCAAAAGAATCGTAAAAACCTGCCATAATGGAAATGAGTATACCATTTTTATTTTTATATCACAACACCACATATAAATATATATTGTTTAATTTGGCGTAATATCTCGTGTGCTTACGAAAATTTTATCAGAGTCATACTCATTCGTCTGCATGACAAAACGCCCTTGAAAACGACGAGCTTTTCCACGAATAACCACATCATAGCTCAAAGTAAAACACTTTTCATTCGCTAATCGTTTTTTGAGAGAATCAAGATTTGTTTCCTCTCTAAATCTATCTCTGTCATGAGGAGCTACAAACTCATTTGCATAATCTAGCACACATTCGCGAAAGTCATTGCTTTTTGACCATTCAGGAATCTCAAATCGCTTGTCTTTATAGACAAAATAATGCTTTTCTTTTTCAGTGTCTAAATCAATCTCGAGCAAAAACACATAATCCATAGAAACAGCACGCAATATTTCGTCAGTGCGGCTTTCTGCCATTTTTACCCTTGTTTCATTCACCTGCTCTGTTATGTTCCGATAAGCCAAGATAACGTGCGTTTTGTCTAAATAATCCATCGGTGAAATATTTAGTTGAATATGCTCTAGCGTGTCTTTATCGCGATACTGCCTAAAAAGCACATCATAGCGCGGAGCTCTCAGCAACATTCTCTGTATGTAATCCACAGAAGTTTGCAAAAGATATTTTTCCCTATCTTCTGGGCAAACAAACGCCTTTGCATACGCAGCATTAGCGGCAATATAATCGGCATACTGCGTGCTAATTTTAGCATCGACCGTTTTTGCAAGAGAGGAACTCAGCTTATACGCAGTTACCGCAACTTTCTCTGTATCAAGAATATAGATAGAATCGTAACCGTGCACTAAGCCAGAAATAACCGCATTTTTATGCGATGCCTCGTTTTTCTCTAAGAAATCAGCATCAGAAAAGCGAATAAACAGCGTCAACGCCAAATTATCATCGGTGTATTCTTCAGCCCTTGAAACAATCATTGTTACCCACTTAAAATCTTCTCCGAATCTTCTTCGATAGCGGATAAGCATATTATTGTTTCCATCTCTGAAATACCTAGTTAAATACTCGTTGCTCATGTGATTTAAAAAATATTCAACATCACTTGAGTGAATTGCGCCGCTATGTGCAAAATTGATGAGATTTTGAGAATGGCGTTTCGTTAAGTGCGAATTATCTGCTGTCAAATCTTTTATCACAACAAATTTATCATTTTCAGCATTTGTCTTTACGATTTTAAAAAAGTGCGGCTCCATCGCTTTTAATACTCTCGTTAAATGTTGCGAATCATCGAAAACAAAGGCTAGATACACTTTTCCTAACGATTTTGACTCTATTACTTTTCCATATTCAACAACAAGGCGAACTTTAGTGTCTTTTCGCAAAATCCTATATTCGAGATAGGTCGATTTGTCTAAATCCCGCTTTAACTGAGTCATAAGACTGTCATTGACATCGTTCAAATCAAAGGGGTGCACAAGACCTCTTGTCGTTCCGCCTGTGTAGTGAAAAAAGTCTGCAAAATCTTCACAGCCATATAGTTCAAATGCTTTTGAGTTTGCGTTTAAGATTTTACAATTCTCGTCGGCTGAAAGCATAATGACCGCACCAGGAAAAAACTCTATAAAATCATCTAAATCTGCAACTTCATTCCAATCCGTCATTTGCACACCTCCGATACAGTCTTTCAAAATCGATATTGCAAGAATAAAGCCCTCTATTCAAATTTCTCGCTTTTCTCTAGGGCAAATAAGAGCGAAGTTCGCACGCTTCGTTTTATTTCATTCGGATTTCTGCTTTCACTTGCAACAAAAAAACTCATCAATTGGATATAAACACATATCAGCCATATTTATAATTATAAGGCACTTTATCCAAAATAACAAATAAATGAGCCTAAAAGCATTTACCAACCTCAGATATTATAGCCAAAACAAAAAAAATACTGTATAGTACAGTTCTATGGAAAATGTCTTTATTGCTAGTAAATCGTTTCCGAAAATACGCATTTTTCTAGCTCTTATATCATCTATCATCATAATTTTTGCACGCATAGTCCCTTTTCACACGGTCGTTAGAATAAGCGGCTTATATTTCTCTTACACAGATTTTTTCGTCATCATCACGGCAGGAATAAGCGGTTTGAACTATGCAATGGTGAGCTTTGCTTGTATCTTTATCGCTTCTTTGATATTCGCAACGCCTGATTTTTCGGGTATTTATTCCCTATTCGTCTACCTTGCCGAAATATATCTTGCAGTCTTTTTTGCAAAGAACAACTTTTACAAAACAGCCGCTAAATCGTTTATTCCCTTTTTTATATTTGTGTCGCTCATAACTTTTCTTTGGGAGCTGACATTCAAAATAATCGCAGATACAGATTATTCATCAGCGAATGCCCCCACTTTGCACTACATTATTACTGCCACCCCCGAGGTGTTTCTAGCTACGCTTCTACAGTACGTTTATTTTCGCAATGCAAAATACACAAAAGACGACAAAAAACACTCTATTTTAGCCTCTCGCATTGCGCTCATATCGATTTTAGAAGCTGTTATTCTCTGCCTTGTCGCTGTTTCGTTCTACAGCATTGAACACAAAGGCAAATATAATTTTCGCGATATAATACAGCTTGCAATGATGTTTTTAAGTGCATCAATTCCGCTTGCCTACTTTTTGACATACCAAATAAAAAAGTTCGTCGTATATCCATTAGACACGATGACATATCTAATGGATATGACCATAGACAGCGAAAACAAATCCTTAAAAGATATACCTGCGCTATCTGTGAAAACAGGGGACGAAATAGAAAAGCTGTTCACAAGTCTTTATAAGATGATAGGCGATATGAGCAATTACTATGAACGAATTATCGATTCAGAGCGCAAAGCAAACGCCTTAACCGAAGGTTTTATGACCGCCCTTGCAAAAGCTGTTGACGAAAAAGACCACTATACCGCAGGGCACAGCGTCAGAGTTGCAAAGTATTCCCGCGAAATAGCTCGCAGAATGGGCAAAAGCGAAGAGGAACAGCAGCGCATTTATTACATCGGGCTTGTTCACGACATAGGTAAAATCGGAGTAAACAGCGGCATCATCAATAAAAAGTCGCAGCTCACAGACGAAGAATACAAAAACATAAAAGAGCACACTATGAAAGGCTATTTCATATTAAAAAACGTCAGCGAAATGCCCTCGCTCTCAATCGGCGCAAGATGGCATCACGAACGATATGACGGCAAGGGATATCCCGACGGCTTAAAAGGCAAAGAGATTCCCGAAATAGCGCGCATTATTGCAGTTGCAGACACCTACGATGCTATGACTAGCCACCGCACCTACTCCACTCCAAAAGACCGAAATACCGTGCGAAACGAGATAATCAAAGAGCGCGGCAAACAATTCGACCCGCACATTGCGAACATTCTCGTTACGATGATTGACGACGGCTCGGTAAACTTTATTTAATTTTCCCGACGTGTTACAAAAGGTATGCTGTCATTATCTCACCTTGACCCGATAATCTTCTATGTATTGTAAAAGGATTCCCGTATCAAGTACGGGAATGACAGATTTAAGCCGCGTCATTATCGGGCTTGACCCG
>CALDID010000061.1 GCA_937901865.1 uncultured Treponema sp. | reverse complement strand
CAATCCGACTTGCGACAGGGTGGGAAAAAGGCGCGCGGAAGTGGAGATACGAAATCGCAGACGATGTAACGATAAAAGACGGCATAGTGCAGGGCGAGCGCATAAATTTAACAGACGCAATTTCTGAGAAAGAACTTTTCACGGCATACCCACAGCTTGCACACACGCTTTTTTCGTACTATGAAAGCGACGATGAACATCGAGGGCATTATAATAAAGATTTTGATAGCATAAGTATACACGCGCCAAGAAGCGAAATGAAATCTATTCTTGTTCACGAGATACAGCACGCAATTCAATATATAGAGGGGTTTGCGACAGGCGGAAGCGCGAGAGATTTTGAGGAAAAAGACGGGCTAACGCAGTATGAACAATATCGTAGACTTGCGGGGGAAGTGGAAGCGCGCAACGTACAGAAGCGCATTAACTTCACGCCAGAAGAACGGCTTGCAACCTTGCTTGCAGAAACGGAGGACGTAAGAAGAGCCGACCAGATTATTCTTGACGAAGCGACGGCGGCTTATTGCCAGAGCGAAGACAACGCGGAAAAATCAGCTGTCAACAGCCCATTATTATCCGAAATTGAAGCCGTAAGAAAGCAGTACGAGGGAACGGAGCAATGGCTAAAAGCACCGAACGGCAACGATACTAATTTGACCGAAAAGCAATGGCTACAGACACGAACGCCGAATTTCAAAAAATGGTTTGGAGATTGGGAGAACGACCCAAAGAACGCAAGTAAAGTTGTTGATGAGAACGGAGAGCCACTTGTCGTATATCACGGCACAGACTCAGCAGGATTTACAGAGTTTAAAGAAAGTAAACAAGGCATTTTCTTTTCAAGTATAGATAGAGCGAGCTGGTACACCCACGATGATAGACCGAGTGTATATCATTTTGCACCGTCTTTTAAGGACTGGAACGAAGTAGAAGAATATGCACAACGCAATGATATTGACTTCAAAGAAGCCGATACGGAACTTTTCGAAGAGGGAACGTATTTTCTTAATGATGAAATTGTCGATACACTAGAAGAAGCTCAAAGTGCGATAAATGATATATTTGCGGACAAGAACGAAGCAGGAATGTATGCTTGCTATTTGAACATCAGAAATCCGAAAATTAAAGACGCTAAAGGCAAATATGCACTTGATTTTGACCAATTGACGCATACAGCAAAGCAAGACGGACTTATTATCCACAACATAAACGACCCGACATATGATAGCGGAAGCGATTTTGAAGACACAAATTATATTGTCTTTAATCCGAACCAAATAAAGAGTGCAACCGACAACAACGGCAATTTTGATAGTAGCAACAACTCTATTCTTTTCCAAATGGTAACCGAGCAGGAGCTGAAAAAGCGTATTGATAACGTTAAGCACACACCGCAAGCACAAGATTATATTAAACGCTACTATACAGACCGAAAAGGAGAATATCACGAACAAGAGATAGAAACACCAAGCGGAAAAGCCAAGATTGAGATTTCAAAGGACAAGAACATTCAAGAAAAATCTGTAAAGAAAGAACTTGACGCGTTAGTCCAATTTGCAAAATTAGGCTTTTATCCAACGTTACTTTCAGAGAGTATGAAAATCGGAGAGGAAAGGCACGTTGACGCACTTTTGAATCACAACGTTTTACTTGAAATAAAGCACCCAACAGGAAATGCAAACGGCATTGCAAAAGAAATTAAGGACGGAATAAACAAAGATAATTCAGAAATTGTATCTGTTTTCTTGCTTGATAATGCAGATATAAGCGACGAAGCTATCCAAGAACACCTTAATAAAAAGGTGAAGTATTTGCACGGAAAAACGGACGGTGTTTTTGTATTCAGAAATGGGAAACTTTCAGAAATAAAAATAACGCGGGTGGAATCTTTGCAGACCCGTTCCCCCGTCAGTAATCAGTTTACCACAGAATCGGGAAAAGTCAACGGAAACACCGCCGATAACATAAATTTCCAACTACACACGGAAGAAGACTTATTTCAAGAAGCGAAAAAATACAGCACGTTTGAGAGTTTTAGAGATAGCATAGAGCTTGACGAAATCTCTGATTACATCGACCGCACCGACGCAGACGAAGACACAGGCGAAAGCGCAATCAATATCGACAGCTTTATTGAACAAAGCGAAATAAGCCGCGCATTCAAAGAAAACGAGCTTATGCGCATAGAGCAGGAGCTAAAGAGTATCGACGGCGCGAGCTATGCTTTTGACCCAGACGACCTAGACGCGATAAGCCAAGCCGACAGCCTAGCCGCCTATAAAGCCGAATTAGAGCGCGAAAGGGATGTATTGCAAAAAGCCCTAAACGATGAGCAGACGACGTTTGACAAGTGGACGGCGAACAAAGAAGCGACCGACGCATTTTATAAAACGATTTTCGACAAGGCGCAGAAAGCAAAGGCGCGTGAAGAAAATTATACCGACGCAAAAAGCAGTGAAGAAACAGACGCGGAACACAAGACGTTAAGAGAGCTTATCGACGAAAACGACGACGAGCAGGAAGCTGTTGAAACATTCAAAGACCAAGAATTCTATGATTTTATCTCAACCGACGAATACGCACTTTCACAGTTTTTGAAAGAAGTTGCATTTATTGCCGAGAAAGACCACAGCACCGAAGACGAAGTAAACAAGCCTAGTGATGATGAAGAGCTTGCAGTGCTTGAAAACAGAGAGCGATTAGCAACGCGATACGCAAAAGAGATGAAGCACGGCAGTTTTAGATACGCGGTTTTGCAGGCGTTAAAGAACCTTGACAACGAAAACAATGTTGAATTGACCGACAGGCAGCGCAAAACGATAATGACACTTATCAAAAACAACAAGCGTGATTATCGTGATTTATACGCGGACTTTATGAACGACGGAAGCTGGAGCGTAGAAGACGGTTACCGTGCAGGCGAAAAGCTAGCCGTGCGCATTATGTCGCCCGATTTCCACGCCGACGAGTACACACCCGAACAGCGAAAAGCACTTGCAGAAAAACTTGATTTTGCCGACTTAAAGCGCGAACTTAAAAACGGCACAATGAAAATGGAATTCGACAGCGTGCAGAAGCTGGCAAACGGCTATGAAAACGAGATAAAGGAAATCAAAACCGAGCGCAAAAATCTGTTGCAGAAAATCGAAGATACCGCAGAAGCGAGCAGGGACGAAACACGGCGATTGAATTATTTGCACAAGAAAGAGCTTGAGAAAGTGGAAAAGAGGGAACAGGCGCGCGAAGTGCATAAGCTCAAAGTGAAATTGCTCAAAAACATTACGCGAAAAGTGCGTTTTGACGCGGTATACTATGAGCAAGGGCAGAAAATACAGGCGATACAAAAGATATTCACGCCGCAGTTAATGCAGTTTGTCAATAAGTTTTTGAACAGCCAAGACGAGTATTTGCTAGAAGCCTATACGCAGTACAAAACGTCGTTTGATTATCGCGCGAAGTTGCAAAAACTTGCAGAGCGCACCGCAGGCACAAGCGGAATGCGAAAAATGGTGAGTTTGTTTGAAAGCGGCAAGCCGTTTGACCAATGGACAGACGCGGAAAAAATGACTGTTGCACGCTATTTGCCGCAAACAGACTGGATTAAAGAGTTAAAACTTGAAGAGCTTGCAAAGTCGTATATCGTCAACGGCAAGAAACGCAACAGCCCAATGCGCACGGACTTTTTGAGCGCGGAAGAGATGAGCGAGCTTGAAGAGATATTGCCGTCGCATATCATTTCGCTTTTGACGAATAAGCAGTTGCGAGACTGGACGCTTGACGACGTGGAAGAGCTTGCAAAAATCGTTGACGACTTGCGGCACGAGGGAAAAGAGAAGCTAAAGCAGATACACGAAGTCGAAATCGAGAGGGCGAACCGTATGCGCGATAAAATCGAAAAAGAGATTTTGTCAAACGGCTTGCACATCGACGAAGACGACACGCCCGAAGAAAAAGAGCGCAAGCAAAAGGCGATTGAAAAGTTTAAGAAAGACAAATTGCCGCAGATACTCGGAATCGGGAGCGCGACCAAAGGCACATACAAAGCGAGCCTTGAAAAGCAAAGCGCATTGAAAAATCTGTTGAACGGGTACGGGGCAATGACAGTAAAGCGTTTTGCGCGTATGCTTGACAACGGCGAAAACGGCATAAACACAACATTGCTGTTTGATATGGAAAACGATTGTTTCAACAAAGAGCAACGCTCAATAAACGAGCGAAGCGCGAAGATTGAAAAGGCGTTGAGTGATAACGGCTTGACGGTCAAAGATTTAGCCGAGTTTGTAAAGGTCGATTTTGACGGCGAAACGCAGGAATACACGATAGATGAATTGCTGTATTTCAAAGCGGCGAGCCTTGATGAGAAATCACATTATGCGGTTATGTGCGGTAATATGTTTGACGAAACCGTGAAAGCGCAGTATCGCGACACCCCCGAAAAACAACAAGCATATCTTGAGAAGTGCAGGGCGAAGTTTGCAAAAGTGCTAGAAGCCGCCGACAAGGTGATGAGCGAAAAGCCTTCTCTTGCCACATTTGCCGAAGCGATAAGCCGAGATTATGATGAACAGTATCAGCGTATGGACGAAGTGTGTAAAAGAGAATTCCATACACCAATGGGCAGAGTAGAGCATTATGTGCCTTTAGTGCGACTGGAAGCGAACGGCGACACGAACGAAAACAAGGTAAAAGCCGATATGCTAGGATTGACGGGAAGCGTGGCGAATGTGAACGTGGACGACGGAAACCGAAAACAACGAAAAGACATTAGCCCGACGAACCAAAAGCCCGTTGAAATCGGACTTTTCAAGACGTGGAACAACAGCCTAAACCGCACGGAGCATTTTCTTGCGTATTCAGGCTACGTCAAAGAATTGCACCGCATTTACAACGGACGGGACGGCGCGAAAACGAGAATGTACATCGAAAATCGATACGGCAAAAACGCATTGCAGTATATCCGTGATTACATTAACGAAGTTGCAAACCCCGATATTTCAAGTACATTGTCAGACCTTGACCGCGTGATACGGACGTTACGGGGCAAGACCGCGCCCGCATATTTAGCGTGGAAAATGAGCGGTATTATAAAGCAGTTTTGCACAAGCCCATATCCATTTATGGCGTATGTGAACCCGAAAGAATATGCGAGCGCGTGCATTGATTTTGCACGAAACAAGGATATGCGCGAGGCGATAAAGGCGAAAAGCGCGTATATGAACAGCCGCGTATTTGACCCGATGATTGACTTGATGAATGAGCAAATGGCAAAAGAAACAACGCCGCTTGCATACAAATACGACGAGTTTTTGAAAATCGGAATGAGCGGGCTTGAAACGGTTGACTGGGTATGTGTTGCACCGGGCTGGCTTGCAGTGTACAGAAAAGAGCTGAACGCATTGCAAAGCGAGGAAGCGCAGAAAGAGCGATACGACAAGGCATATAAAGAGAAAATCGCAGAATACGGCGACTTAATCAATAACGAGGCAGTCAGAGCAGAAGCCGAAGCGGAAGCGCAAAAGGCAGGAGAGAAAGCGCGAGATTTAAGCCAAGCCGAGATTGAACAGCGCGCGGTTGACAAGGCGGACGAAGTTGTGAGAATGTGCCAACCGTCAAGCCGCCTTGCAGACATTGCGCCGATGTTCAAAGAGCGTGGCAAGGGAAGCGAGCTTGTTAGAGCGTTCTTGCAGTTTACGATGAGCTTAAATGTGATATGGAACAATATCCGTTACGACGTGCCAAACGCCGCAAAGAAGCGCGAATATCGGGTTTTTGTGGGAACAATCGCGGGCTATGTGCTTGCAGGGATAACTGTAGGACTTGTAACGGAGGGCTTGCACGGTAACGACCGCGACGACGACGACGAGAAAACGAAGCGAATAAACGCAATGCGGAAATTAGCGCACCTTGCCACCACGCAATTCACAGACGCAATTCCAGCACTCGGAAGCATAGCGACATCGACGTTAGAGGGCTTAATCACGGGCAAATGGAGCTTGACGAGAGGAAGCGGGAGCGATTTATTCCCTGTGGTAGACAAAGGCATAAATACGATAAAATATGCGTCGAAAGGCGAGCTTGACAAAGCGGCGAGCAATTTTGCACAGGCAATCGGCTTATCGTTAGGCGTGCCAGTATCGGGCTTGAAAGAAGCAGGGTATGTTATCGGAATCGGCGACGGGGACGGCAAACTACAGCCACTCCCGACCGCCCTTTTAGGCAGACGACCCAAAGCCAAGAAAGAAAATTGACAGCGTGTAAACCATAGTTTATAATATGTGTATGGAAGTAAGACAAACAAAAGTTTTTACTGAATGGTTTACGAAACTGAAAGATAAAACCGCAAAGTATGCGATAGGTCAAAGAATTATGCGTATTTCAAAGGGCAATTTCGGAGACAGTAAATCAGTTGGCGATAATGTTTATGAATTGCGAATAGATGTAAGCAAAGGTTATCGAGTGTATTTTATGAACAAGAACGGAGAAATTATATTGTTGCTTGTGGGTGGCGATAAATCGACGCAACAGCGTGATATTGCGAAAGCTAAAGAAATGGTAAAGGAGGATGCAAAATGCTAGAAACAACACCTTTTGATATGGCGGAATATTTAGATACCGAAGAAGAGCGGCAGGGATATATTGATTATGTTTCTCAAAACGGAACAGAAGAAGAGCTTTTAGAGGCATTAAACACTGTTGCACGGGCGCGCGGAATGACAAAGACAGCAGAGGCGGCAGGATTGACGCGCGAGGGGTTGTATAAAGCCTTATCACCAAACGGGAACCCGTCTTTTGCGACTGTGTGTAAAATCCTAAAGACATTCGGCTACAGAATTTCTTTTACGCCGATAAAGCAAAGTGAGCTAATAGCAAAAGAAGCGTAATGTTTAGCCTATGGAAATACAGCCATAGGCTATTTTTTTTGTGCATTTTTAGGTAGTGTTACAAAAGGTATGCTGGAAAAAGGAACTCTCTAAAATTGATATAGTATAGAGTTGCCCTAAA
>CALDID010000060.1 GCA_937901865.1 uncultured Treponema sp. | reverse complement strand
AAGATTATCGGGTCGAGCCCGATAATGACAGCTTAATTCTGCGTAAAAAACGGGTTGAGCCCTATAATGACACTCATTCTGTCATTCCCGTGCTTGACACGGGAATCTATGGCAAATTGAAAGAGATATTTGCGGTGGCGAACGAGAAGTTCAATGCGGGGCTGTTTGCGACTGATGAGTTTTTGGACTCGCTTTGTATTCAAGACAAGACGCTAAAGGCGATTATAAGCGCGCTGTATTTTCCAGAGTGTCAGTATGAGTTTTCGGTGTTGCCTGTGGAGATTTTGGGTAGCATTTACGAGCGGTTTTTAGGCAAAATTATTCGCTTTACGAGAAAGACAAAGAACGGGCATAGCGTCGAGATTATCGAAAAGCCAGAGGTGCAGAAAGCAGGGGGTGTGTATTATACGCCGCCGTACATCGTGCGCTATATTGTGGAGCAGACGATTGGCAAAAAGATTGCAGGCAAAACACCTGAGAAAATAGCGAATATGCGCTTTTTAGACACTGCGTGCGGTTCGGGGAGTTTTTTGGTGGGTGCGTATCAGTATCTGCTCGATTATCATTTGAGTTTTTATCTGCAAGAAAGTGCAAAGTGGGAAAAGACGGGCAAGATTTACAAAGACGCGACGACGCACGAGTATAAACTTGCGATAGAAGAAAAGCGCGCGATTTTGCTGAATAACATTTTTGGAGTAGATATTGACGCGCAGGCGGTGGAAGTTACGAAGCTGTCGTTGTTTTTGAAGCTGTTGGAAAACGAGGGGCGAAGTTTGAGCAAAACGGGACAGGCGCAGTTGTTCCGTGCGAGCGAGATAAAGGCGAAAATCTTGCCGAGTATGATGAATAATATCAAATGCGGCAATTCGCTCATCGGTTCGGATTATTACGACGACAAAGATTTGATGTTGTTTGATATTGCCGAACAGCGCAAAATCAACGTATTTGACTGGGAGTCACAATTTCCGCAGGTGTTTGACCTCACCCCCAGCCCCTCTCCTAGCAGGCGAGGAGAGCAGGTAGGCGGCTTTGATTGCGTTATTGGCAATCCGCCGTATGGGGCTGAATTGAGCGCAGATGAACGAAAATATTTACAAAACAAGTTCAAATTAAAATCGACCGACACAGCGGCGTTATTCGTTGGGCTTTTTAAACGGCTTCTAAAATCTGACGGCATTGCAAGCTATATTATTCCAAAGCCGTTTTTGTATGCTTCTAATTGGGATATGACGAGAAAAGCAATCCAAGACGGACTTGTTCAAATTGTCGATTGCTCTAAAGTTTGGAAGAATGTAAAGCTGGAACAAATAATCTTTGTTTATGAACGGGAATGCAAAAGTCCTTGTTATGCGTCGCTTTGCCGTGAAGAAAGTAATTTTATAAAGATTGCAGACGTGCAGAAGTCAGATTGCGAAACATTCGGATTTTTGTTAAATGGAATCACAAAAGAACAGCTTGCTGTTGCAAATAAAATGCGTTCGTGTGGTCAATTTTTAACTCCCGATATTTGCACGAATACGCGTGGCGCAATGTATCAAAAGAAAATGACAGATACTGAATCAGATTTTGCAGTTTTTGGCGGTAAGCAAATCGGACGCTATGAAATCGATGATTCTGTAAAGGGATTTATAAGAGCAATCGACGCGGACGACGAAAAAGGCAAAATCAATGACAGAGGAATCCTTGTTCAAAACATTGTGGCACAAATTATGAATCCTGTTCCTCACGTTAAAATCATTGCGACATTGCCAAAATTGTTTGATTTTCAGAACTCGGTTATTCTGGATACGGTTAATCAGTTAATTGTTGGCGACAAATACACTCCAGAGGCTTTACTTGCGATACTGAACACGCCTTTAGTTTCTTGGTATGTATATATGTTTATTTTTGGAAAAGCGATTAGAACAATGCACTTTGATGAGCCTGTAACATCAAGAATCCCGATACCGAACGCGACAGGGCAAGAACAAGCTGCGCTTGCGAAATTGGCGGACGCGATGATGAGCGCAAAGAAGCAACTCGTGGCAGGCTCGGCTGTGAGCGCGGCAGATAAGCAGATGATAGAGCAGAGAATTGCGCTCATCGACAGGCAGATAAATGCCGCTGTCTACAAGCTCTATGGCTTGAGTGCACAGGATATTGCGGTGGTGGAGAAGTAGGCTGTGCCATTGAGAAACAGGCTGTGCATTGAGAAACAGGCTGTGCCTGTGGTATAATGGAAAAGTATGAGAAAGATAATTATTATAACTGGAGCAAGTTCTGGAATGGGTGCTTGTTTTGCTCGTCAACTTGCAGTCGAAAATGCGGAAATGTGGCTCATTGCACGAAGAAAAGAAAGACTTGACGCGCTTGCTTGTGAACTTACAAAATATCGCTCTTGCCCCGTGAAAGCTATTTGTATGGACATCAGTGGCAGAAAGGGAGTGGAGGAGTTTGCTTCTTTTTTGCAGAGCGAAATCGAGAGAGAAGCGCTTGTGATTTTGTATCTTGTTAATAATGCAGGTTTTGGAACATACGGCACATTTGCCGAAACGCCTTTAGAGCCGCAACTTGATATGATAGACACAAATTGCACTGCATTAACAGGGCTTTGCGGAGTATGTTTGCCTCATTTTGCACGGGGTAGCACGATTATAAATGTTGCAAGCCTTGCTTCTTTTTTGCCTTTGGGAAACTTTGCAGTATACGGCGCGACAAAGTCTTTTGTTTTGAGTTTTTCTATTGCCTTGGCAGCCGAATTGTCAGACAGAAAAATAAAAGTGTGTGCTTTGTGTCCTGGACCTGTTAGCACAGAGTTCGCTAATGTTGCCTCGAACGGAGCGCGACCAAAGGTATTACACGGATTAAGTGCTGAAAAAGTCGTTGCTCACTGCCTAAAATGTGCGCGTAAGAATAAGAAAATCGCGATTATGGCATTAAAATGGAAATTCAAAGCCTTTGCAAGCTCTTTTGTGAACCGCTATCACGGTGCACTGTTCACTTACCGCTATTGCAAACGCCCAAGAAACAACTAGCGTTTTAAAGTCTTGAGAAAGTCGAATAAATAAGAGTTTCTCAAGAGCAATAGAACTGAAAAATAGATTATAATGCCACAAAATACAGTTACAAAGATAAAAACAAAAGAAGTATTGAGCGTTTTTGCAAGAAATCCGACAGCAATAGCCATTATAACGCTTGCAATCAAATATTGGTGTATATATCTAAAAAATTTATGTAATTGTATATGCCTAAGATCTCTATTCGTGGCACGGAAATGCCCAGCTCGCCCATCCGCAAGCTTGCCCCTCTGGCCGAAGCTGCCAAGAAGCGCGGTGTCCACGTGTATCATCTGAATATTGGTCAGCCCGACCTGCCCACGCCGCAGGTGGCACTGGATGCCATCAAGAACATCGACCGCAAGATACTGGAGTACAGCCCCTCGCAGGGCTACCGCTCCTATCGCGAGAAGCTGGTGGGCTACTATGCCAAGTACGACATCCACTTGACAGCCGACGACATCATCATCACCAGCGGCGGTTCGGAGGCCGTGCTCTTCTCCTTCCTGGCCTGCCTGAACCCGGGCGACGAAATCATCGTGCCCGAACCGGCCTACGCCAACTACATGGCATTTGCCATTTCGGCCGGTGCCGTCATCCGTACCATTGCGACCACCATCGACGAGGGATTCTCGCTGCCCAAGGTGGAGAAGTTTGAGGAACTCATCAATGAACGTACACGCGCGATACTTATATGTAACCCGAACAACCCCACGGGCTATCTCTACACGCGCCGCGAGATGAACCAGATACGCGACCTGGTGAAGAAGTACGACCTGTACCTCTTCTCGGACGAGGTGTACCGCGAGT
>CALDID010000059.1 GCA_937901865.1 uncultured Treponema sp. | reverse complement strand
TCGCTTGTTTTATTTTTCTTGCCGTATCCATTTGTATTTTTGTATGGAATGTCGGCGTATATCACGCTGTCTTTTGCAATCGCGATTTCTCTGTAATCTTTCTGCGTAACGGTGAGGCTTTGGAGGCGTTGGAGGCGTTCGAGGCGTTCGAGGCGTTCGAGGCTTTCGCATAGCTGTTGTAAGCCGTATATTTCAAGGTATGGCACAGGCAGATATAAAAAACCTTGCAATTTTTCATACACTTCTTGCGTCGGGAACTCCCATTGAGTCCGCCCGAAATAATGCCCAGCCATTCCATTTGTGCCTAAAAATCGGTCTACATCGCAAGCGCGTTTGTTTGCTTTTTTTAAGCCGTCAATCAGATACTGTCGCAATTTCTCGCTATTCGCTTCTATCTTTTCTGTTAGGCACAATCTGAGTTTTTCCGTGTCATAATCGCTTTTTAATACGGTTTTGCAATACCATTTAATATATTTTTCTTTGCACTCGTCTTTATGCGCTTTTATCCATATCCGAGAAGCGTCATCGGTATCAATACCGATTTCGTGCAAAAGCGAAAAGTCTTTGAAAACTCGTGCATAATGCAATGCCTTTTTCCACGGCTCAATCTCTTTAGAATACAAATAACTCCGCCCTGTATTGCCGAAGCTCCAGCAATAGCGCACATACGGGTCGCTATCTTTGAGAGCGTCAAAATCCTCGCGAGAAATCCACCGCGTTTCGTTTCTGTATTTGCCGTTTATCGCGTCAAGGAATAACTGCGGGGCGACATCAATATCATTGGCATAAAAAAGCTCATACTTGCCGCTTAACAATGCCGCGTGAGTAACTGCGCAACCGCCAGCGAATAAATCGTAAAAATGTTTTGCTTTCGGGAGCGCGTCAACAACCCATTTTGCAATGCCGTTTTTGCTTCCCTTGTAACTTACTCCGTATCTCATAAAGTCATTTCCTATACTTATAGGAAAGAGTTCTACAAGTGTAGAAAACAATTCTCTATGTGGAGAAGAAGATTCTTCAGATGAAGAAAACAATTCTACAGGCGGAGGAGAGAATTCTCTATCTGTAGAAGAAGATTCTCAATGTAGAGAAAACAATTCTACAGATAGAGAAAAGATTTTTTGATAAAGGGGTTCAAAATGGCTGTAAAAAAGAGTTTTGCACAGTTTTTGTCTGACACTCGACTTATGACAGAGGGCTGTAACGCTCATCTTGATGAAGTTAAGGCTGTCGGTATTACGGAAAGTATGGTTGCAAAGTTGGAAGAGAAAAGCAAGGTTCTTGCGGATTTGGACACGCAGCAGGAAAAACTCAAGGCTGATTTGAAAAGCATTACCGCAAAACTCACAACAGAATTGACTGCTCAGGAAAAACTGCTTAACGAAATGCGCCGCCGTGTCAAAGTCGGTATCGCTCCAGAGCAGTGGAGAGAGTTTGGAATAACGGCGCGCCGTTAAAGCCATAAGCGCAATATAGGGAATGTGCGACAAAAAATGCCATTTCCTATATGTGTAGAGAGGGAAAAAGAGAATATAACTTCTCTTGAACCAAATATTTGCAAGGAGGTAGCTTATGTTAGAAGTAGCTACACAGAAGATTGGATTGGCTGACACAGGATACTGCTTTAGAAGCACAAATCCTGTTGTTCTCACCGAAGACGACTTTGTAAAAGAGATGGTTAACTATAACTCAACTCTTACCGAAGTTGACGCAAGAGCATCAATGACTATGTTTGGCACATTGTTCAAAAAGCACGTTGCACGGGGCGATAGAGTTGTATTACCCTTTGGTACATTCCGCACTGTTGCAAACGGTACTTGCGAAAATGCAGATGATGTCTTTAAGGCAGGAGTTGGCAACAACAAGATTTCAGTTGTATTTGAAATCAATATGGACACTTTGGCAGAAATCAGAAAAGAAGCTAAGTATAAAATCGTAGCTTCTGACCCTGTAAGCGATGTGAAGATTTCTGAACTCATCGTATCTTCGAGCGACGGCGGAAAAGCGGACAAGGCAGAAGTAAAGGCAGGTCGCCCAATTCGTCTTCGTGGTCGCTATATGAGTTTTGACTTAAACGACGAAACTCAAGGCGTATTTTTGGAAACAGAAAGCTCAAAAGTTCGAATCACAGATTATTATCATCGTGGAAGAGAGCTTATTGACTTTTTTGTTCCAGAAGAGATGGAAGCAGGAGAATACACTGTTAGTGTCGTAACTAAGCCTAGAAAGAATTGCTACACAACAGGAGTAGCTCCTGTAAAACTTACAGTGAAGTAGTGATATTTCGCTCTTAATCCAAAAGAACGCAGTTGCTTTTTTTAGCTTTTGCGTTCTTTTTTATGTAGCTAATACTCTATATTGTGATGTATAGGCTTGCCATAGTATAGGGTATTAGCTAGTTATATATAAAGATATTAGCTTCACCGCGAATATATAGCAACCATAAAAAAACTATTGTAAAAACACTAGAAATTGCACTATAATAAAAAATGTATAATTGAATTGCAGTATAGAAAACTTAGGTTCGCGGAAATACTTTTGAACCTTCTTTTAATATAAGCAATAAGATTATACACTGTCGCTCTCTTTACGGGAGCGTGAATTGAAACGACGACATCGCTTTTAAGGTGCGTGAAAAAGGCGGTCGCTCTCTTTACGGGAGCGTGAATTGAAACACAATGTTTGCCACCCCAAGCAGTGAATTTCCCAAAGTCGCTCTCTTTATGGGAGCGTGAATTGAAACTCTTATCCGTCTTTGCCGCCTTATGGAACAGCTGTCGGTGCAAATATTGCACTTGACGGCGAGGGTGCGGGCGGTGATATGTTCTACGACGTAAAAGGTAAAGTACAGGCGGAGGGCGATGTTATGGCTCGTCCACAGCCACCCGCAAGTGTAACGGCAAGCGCGGCGGCAAACGCAAAATCAAAGTTTGCGGCAACAGACGCAGGAGATTACAAGTACACTGTACACGCTGTTAATGCTTCGGGCATTTCGGCGGGCGTTGATGTTACCGCGGCGGTTAGCGTTGCAGCAGGCGACGGCGTAACATTGACAATTACACCAGCTTCAACGGGCGCGGCGGCTACGGGCTTTATCATTTGCCGAAGTGCAAAAAACGGCTCTGAAGTAATGGAAATGGATAGTATCGGCATTGATACAACCTCCGCAACTACTTCATACGTTGACTTGAACGAAGAATTGCCGGGCACTGCGTCTATGCTTTTCTTGCCAAAAGCAAGTCTTGCTCCAGCTTATGATTTAGCGCAGCTTTTGCCAGTTTGTACATATCCGCTTTATCCAACAGACAAGGCAGAAACTCCGTTCTTGATTTTGGCATACATTGCACTTGCTGTCAAAGCTCCGGAGCGTGTAGGCTTGGTTAAGAATATTGCATACACGGGAGGGCTTTACTAATGCCTAGGGCGGCGAAAAAAGAAGTAACCGCCGAGGCAACACTCACGGCTGAAACTGAAAAAACAGACGTGAGTGCTTCGGCAGAGCAGACGGAAAACAAGCCTCAAGAAATCAAAACAGATTCTGACGGGCTTGTGTGTGTTGTGTCAAAGAAAAGGGCGGGTAAGTCGGTAATCGGTACTACAGGCGATATTGTAACTTTTGATAAAGACGGTGTCGCAAAGTGCAAGAAAGAAGACGCTGAACACTTCTTGAAAATACCCGATTTTGACTTGCAGTAAAAAAACAAAGGGCTGTTTGATTGATGATTTACAATCACAAACTGCCCTTTTTAATTTATAAAAAATACTTGTATAAGAAAACTACCTACAAATTAGTTACAATTCATTCATTTTGCTTTTATCTCCTCTTGTATCATCATACAAGGCTTTTACGTTATTATATGTTTCTACAGCCTGTTGCATACGGATTTTGTAGTCTGCAAGCTGCATAACCCAATCTTGCGGAACTGTAATTGTACCGTTCTCGTTTACCGTTGCATTTTCCAAATCGGGAAACACTGGGAAAACAATTTCAGGCACAATAACTGTTTCTGTGTTGACCACTTCAACGGTTTTGCAAGACATTAAGAGCAGCGTTAATGCCGCCAGTATGTAAAGCAGAAAGTTTTTCATTTGCTTCTTTCTCCTTTTCGATTCTGATTTCAATCTCTTTGCGAAGTTTTAAGTTCGTTTTTTCAAGATGATTGATGTACGTTTCTTTGCGCTGACATTCTTTTTTCGCGTCCTTAAAATCCCGTTCTGCCGACCGCCACATAAAGCCTAACAAGCAACTCACGCCTAAAAGAAACACAATAATACCAACTGTTACAAAAATAATGTTTACCATTTTTGTGCCTCTACAATTATAGGAATTCCTATATTTTGGTAGGAGCTTTTGAAAATGAATGATGAGAACGAACAGTTAAGTTTTGAAGAATTCCCGGAAAAAACAGATAAAAAAGCGGGAGCAAAAGAGGATTCTTTGCT
>CALDID010000058.1 GCA_937901865.1 uncultured Treponema sp. | reverse complement strand
CCAGAGCTTAAAGAACGTTTCGGTTTTGTTGGTGAGTGCCACGCTAGAAATACGGAAACTAAAAAGAAATTTTTTGAAACATACAGAGAAGAAGTTTTTAACTGGTTTAAAGAAAAAAATCCAAATCTCTCAGACGAAGTCCTTAATCAGAAAGTTGAAAAACAGCTTTCTATAGAATGGAGAAGATTTTCAAGAAGTTGTGGATTATCTGTTAGTAAGTTTGATAATGCACAAAGCTGGTCTCCTAGAGGTTGGGCAAAAGAGTTTTCAGGAATAACTGTAAACAAAGATAATGCAAAATCTTTGGAAGTATTTGAATTAAAAAAGCAAGCAAGCGTTAAGTCAAAATATCACCCTGTTGGTTGCGGTACATTAAAAGCCACTTTAGACCACGAAATGGGACATCAAATAGATTCACTCCTTGACTTACAGAATGATTCTGTTATACTTAATCTATGGAAAGGACTTGCTAAAGATAAAGCAAGAATGACAGAAGAACTCTCAAATTATGCCAATAAAAGCATTGGAGAGTTTATTGCAGAAGCGTGGGCAGAGTACTGCAATAATCCAAATCCTCGTATAACTGCGAAAACAGTAGGAACGAGAGCAGAGGAGGTGTATAAGCTATGGAAAACAAGACTATGACAGAGAATGAGTTTTTAACGAAAGGGCTTCTCAATGGACACAATAAAGAAGATTTACTTCTTTGCATTGAAGAGTCAAAACAACAAGAAAAACTTGCAAAACAAAACGGAGAACCATATTTGCCTTTAGAATCTGCCCTTGCTTTCTCGTATGAAATTGTGTATAACCACAAACCTTACATAGTTGAATCTTATCCCCTAATGCCACCAGTAGAAGAAGTTACCGCATAAACAAAACACGCTCTGCTTTATTGCAGGGCGTATTTTTTATTGAGAAAAAATCGAATAAACTCCCGAAACTCCCTTGAAGAATGTGGTTAAATCCTATTGGAAAGGTGAGGCTTTGGAAGCTGAAGCTATCGCACACTTTTTTGAAGCAAGAGGAAGCAGTTCAGAAAAACTGGATATTTTGAAAAAATACTTCCCTAATGCGTATCAGTATTTTGAAAACTTTGTACGAGGTTTGCTATGAATCCTAATTACGATTTCTTTGAGAAATTTGGACGTGTTGCATATTTGCTACCAGACGGAGGACTTCATTTTGAAAATGCTGATGGAGACCTTTTTTATCTTCCTGATAATTTTTCAGATAGTGAAATAGAATCGCTTATGCAAAAAAGCCTAGACGATAATTATAACTACATTTTTGATTTATGCAAAGATAACAAATTTACATACAAAACAGGGTGTTTGTATTGAGGAGGTGCTGAAATGACTTTAGAACAAATTAAAGATGATGGAGGCAATGGCAAAATGAAAAGCGAAAGCGAAAAAATCTTTGATTTTCTTATGCTGACAGATAAAGCAAAAGAAAGTGTGATTGAATTTCATTATCCGAATGACAGCACAAATATTTCTCTGTTTGACGCTCTTGATGATGTGCCTATGCCTGCCGATTTATTGGAGAATTACGATAAATATATAAGCGTTTTGAATGAGCTTATTGACGGAAAAGAACCTCAAAAAATCAAAAATCTCTCTGCTTTATTCGACCTCCCAAATGATAAAAATCTCTTGCTTTCTGAGTATAATGATAAATCAATGAAATTCTTTGCATTGAAAAAAGAAGCTCTAAAAAGCGTGCCTGAGGTTCACTTTTTGTCTAATGATATGGGAGAGAATGATAAACAACCTATTTCTGTTTATGACGCATTGCAAAGATTGTCTATTCCAAGTGATTTAGCAGAAAACTACACCGAATATATAAGAATATTACAAGAACTTGCAGATAATAAAGAACCTCAAAAAATCGAAAAAATAGGCTTTCTTTTCAAATTACCAAAGAATCATTATCTTGAGTTTGTTGCCTAATAGATTTGAGAAACAGCTTACCAGTGCCGTTGCTGTGCCCTTGCCTACTTCGACGAGCTAATCGACGAAGCGGAGGGCGTAACGGGTGGCATATCAAGCAATACGGAAAAAGCTAAACAGACAGAAAATGAAGCTGACTTCATAAAAGAAACCTCGTTTTTCAAAGATGATATTCACGATAATGATAAAAAAGCATTTTTAGCAGAATATCAAAAAGCTAGTGAAACAGCTAAAGATATTATCGCAAAGTATGGTAAAGATATGCGAATGGATTGCTATCAAAAAGGAAAAGGATATTACAGTCATTTGGATAATAAGTTGCACTTTGGAATAAATGATTCCAGAGATGAATCAACTGTAGCAGGCTTCAAACTCAATATGACAACTTTTTTTCACGAGTATGGGCATTGGCTTGACCATAATGCTTTGAAGACAACGAATGAAACTTTTAGAGATAGACTGCCTAATTTCCTTGACAACTTGAAAAAGGACGGGCTAGAATATATTAACAACTTCTTTGGACTCGAAACGAATGAAAGAATAAAATCATTTTCTCATAATTCATCAAAAGAAAAAGAACTTTTTAGAAAGTTTGCAAACAATATTTCAAGAAATGCTGATAAAAATAGTAGCATTTCTGATTTGTTTGATGGTTTGACAAATCATAAGATTTATGACGGTTATGTTCATAAGACAAAAGGTTATTGGACAAGACCTCAACAGATAGAAAAAGAAGCTGTTGCAGAAATGTTTGAAGCCATTGCTTCAGGTGGAGAGAGAGATGCGACTATGGAAAAATATTTTCCTACAGCATATTCTCAATTCAAGGATTTGATAAGGAGCTTGTTGTAAATGTTTTTGACTGATACTTATAAAGCCTTTGGCGAGAAATTCGGAAAAGTTTTTTATCTTATGCCTGCGGGAATCGGATATGAGCCTAATGAATCCGAGAATACATACTGTTTTCCATCTCATAAGACAAAAAGCGAGCTGTTAAACCTTATGCAAAAAAGCCTCGATGATAATCACGATTATATTTTTGACATCGTGAAAAACGATATTCTTGTTTATGACGATGATGTCGATTATTAAAATGTTTGGGAAGTGTTTCAGAAGGTATGCTTAACCGTCTGTCATACTTGTGTAGGAGTAAGCCTATTACTTGTGCAGAAATATACCCCCGAAACACTTGCGTTAGTATTTCGGGGCGTTTTGCTTATGCCGTCAAAAGCTCTTCAAGCTCGTTAATTTTCGCCCTCCACTCTTGACGCTCCGCGATTTTCTCCGCATAATCCTCTGCTGTCGCGCTTCCCTCGGCAATTTTTGCGGCAATATAATCTGTGTCCAAAAGTTTAGCCTTTAACACACGAATTTCACTCTCCGCCTCCTCGCGTTTTTTTTCCGCCTCCGTTTTACCCAAGAAAATTTCCCCGTCGATTATCCGCGCAAGGCTTCCCGCCGTTTCAAATTCCTCGTCAGACACCTCCATCTCCGCCGCTTCAATCCCGTCCATCTCTCTCATCGCGTCTCTATTGGTGTGATGAACCACAACTCCGTTCTTTCTTGCAAGATATACCATTGCTTGCCTCCTGTATTTTCGCCTCCCAGCAACAGACGCTTTCTTTTATTCTATCACGATTTGTATTTATAATCTATTGCATAAAATGAGTATAATGCAGTAAAGTTGCTCTATGAGTGTGATAAAAAGCAAACGCGGATTGTCAAAAATGGAATTCTACCACAATACGCGAAAACTCAGAAGAGAAATGACCGAGTTCATCAGGCGGGAATTCGGCGTTCATTCGAGAAGCAACGCAAGCCGTATTGACCAAACGCTCCCTGCTGATTGGTACGACGAAGATATAAAAATCATTGCGGACAATTTGCGACTCCTGCTCCGAAATCTTTTATGGAACATCACCGCCGCAAATACGATTTACGCAAAAAACGAAAGCGAGTTTCAAACAAGGCGGCATTATCAGACCGAAGCAATCATAAATTGTCAACAACTTATCCAAGAGCTACAGTTTGCAGAAGACTCTTTGCCGATAAATGCCGAAAAGCTCCTGCCGTATGTTGCAGAAATCGGCTTTGAAATTACGCTTCTCAAAGGCTGGCGCAAAAGCGATAATAAAATAAAAATGCAGCTATCAGCTGATTTATAAAAGGGTATTTTCTGTACGTCGTGCTTTTGCAATTGCAACAACAATGGAAATGCCAACAACAACAATGCGGCTGGGTGGTTAGGTGGCATTTCGCCCGATTCCGTGACACAGCTACAGGCTGTTTTGCACCCACAGGGTGTTTTGTAAAAAAACAGTGCTGTGCGACACAGAAGGAGAAAATATCCTGTTGAAGTTTGGTTAATTCCGAAAAAACTTCACAAAAAGCGGCTCTGACAAGTTCGTGCGGACGCGACCCGAAAAAAAGGGCTTGCATAGCATTTGATTGCAATAGAATGTTTTATGCACGGTAACTTTATGCGGCGTATTTTGCAAAAACAAGTTTTCACTTGTTACGCCGTGCAGGGCTTTTTTTTATTTTTCAAGAACCAGAGCAAAATAATGAGCGACAAAAGACACGAAGCAAGATACCAGCGGCGAAAAGCCAAAAGAGAAGCCAAACGCAAAGAGAAAATCGGGAATTGCGACAATTTTGGCAACGTAGCAAATGCAGACAATCTTGTTTCAGCATTCAAAAATGCGAAAAAAGGCGTATCGTGGAAAGAAAGCATACAGCGTTATGAAGCAAATCTTTTGACCAACATTTTGGAAACAAAGCAAAAGCTCTTAAATGGCGAAGACACAAGGCGCGGTTTTGTTGAATTCGACGTGAACGAACGCGGAAAAGTGCGACACATAAAATCTGTGCATATTTCGGAGCGGGTTGTTCAGAAATGCTTATGCAATGAAGTTTTAACCCCGATTTTGACACGCCCTCTCATTCACGATAACGGTGCTTCTATCAAAGGCAAAGGCTTAAACTTTTCGGTAAATCGGCTTATTGCACATTTGCGCAGATTTTACAGAGAAAACGGTAATGCTGGCTATGCGCTTATCATCGACTTCAAAGGCTATTTTGACAACATCGACCACCGCGCACTTGCATTGCAGATTTCGCCGCATTTGCACGACAAGCGTCTTCGTAGCCTTTTGTGGAACTTTATCGCGGCTTTTGGCGAAAAGGGCTTAGGACTTGGAAGCGAAGTTTCGCAGATTTGCGCAGTGTTTTTCCCGAACAAAATCGACCATTTCATAAAAGAGCAGTTGCACATCAAATACTACGGGCGATATATGGACGATTCGTATTTAATCCACGCTGACAAAGCATATTTGCAAAAATGTCTTGCAGAAATAAAAGCCCTTGCCGCCACGCTGAAAATCACACTAAACGAGAAAAAGACCCGCATTGTGAAATTGTCTAACGGCGTGCCTTTTTTGAAAGGGCGGTATGTGCTGACATCTACAGGAAAAATCATAAAATATTCGGCAAGCAACAGTATTGTGAGAATGAGGCGAAAGCTCAAACGCTTCAAGCGGCTTTTAGAGCAAGGCAAAATGACAGCCGACGACATACGCACATCATACCAATCGTGGAAAGGCAACTATAAAAAACGATTCGATGATTATTACCGAATAAAGAAATTAGACAAACTTTTTGATGAACTTTTTATCCAGAACTGGCACAAATAAAAACCGCCTACGGCGGATAAAACATTGCCTTTCCCAGAAGATAACTCGCACCACAAGGGTGCGAGATGTGTAGATTTTATGTCGTTAAACCGACACAGATAGCGGGCGAAATGCCACCTAACCACCCAGCAGCAAGGCTGTGGTTGGCAAATCCATTGCCGCCGCTATAGCAAAAGCACGACGTATTTTCCCCACTCGGAGTAGCTTTCCACCACCCTTTTCTTGAACCATTAAGCAATTTCACCTTATATACTGTGCTATCACGATATGCCGCCCATTGTGCTTGAAATCCGTTCCAAGTTTTCTCACCCCAAACAGTGCACCCCCACACTTCCGCTTCCATCGGCAAAAACACCGTGTCTTTGTACCAACCCCAGTTTCCCTTCGTTGAATACAGCCTCGGCACTTCCAAAAGTACATCACCAAGCACAGCCCGTAATCCCGCCGCAAACTTATCGTTAAGCCACCCTCTAAGCTCCGTCGCAGGATACCCGCCTGTATTGGTGTCTGTTGCATTCATTCGCTTTTCAAGCACGCAATTTCTAAACTGCATAATCAGATGAGGAACAGCAAGCTCTGTTTCTCCGCAATGCAAAAGTGTATTAAAGCCCATAATCATCAGTCGCAGGTTCTTGTATTCCGCATTCCACGTATATGTTGTGCCGTCTACCGTAAGCTCCGACAAATCCACATACGCGCACAACTTTAGCCCGTCAAAATGGTTTGCCTGATACCATTCACGCAATTTCGGCACAACCAGCAATGCTTCTTCCGCTGTTGCAGGCTCGTCGGAATGTGTTTCGCGAATACCCAGCAAATCAAGCAAATTCACCGCCCTGCTTTCGTCAAACAACGCCGTTGTATCAAACGAACATTGCGCAATCAAAGCGTCCGTCTGCGCACTTTTTTGCATCGCTCTTTCTTTTTCGGCTTCTACCAATGTATCAACGTAACCCTTATTTGCAATGTCTTTTGCTTCTGCTGGAGCTTCAACTTTTGCTCTAGCGTTTTCATCACGGATAACAAACTTTCGCGCCAATGCCTCCGCCGTAAAATTCGCTTCCTTGAAATTGAGTTCACTCTCCCCGATTGAAACACTGTCATCAGAAAGGAAAAACACTTTACCTTTATTTACTGTACCAGAATTGACGAAAACGAGTTTATTCTTAAAGGCTTTCGGATTTGTATCTCTATATCCTATGTATCTGTTCCACGCGCCTGATTGAACTTCCCAAAATCCATTTTCAACTGCGTTATCTTGATTTTTCAAGAAGACCATTTGACCGATAGAACACGCAATGCCGTCAATCTCAATCTCTCCTCCCTCTTCCACGTCCACATTTGCGGTAGAAGCTGCGGCTGGTATAATATTAAGATATTCATAGCGATTAAAAAACTCATTTGAGTATTGATACAAATTACTTATGTGTTCTGCAAAAGTCGCAATCAAAGCCGTTACACTTTCGCTTGAAGTAAAATCCACTCCGTGAACGCTCATACTCTGCCCAGTCGGGATATTAGAGCCTTTGACTTGACCGCTTCCCACTCCAAAATCAATATTTCCGACTTTCACCGCCCCAGTTTTCAGAGTTCCGTCTTCATTTAATGAAGCAAGCATTTTTTCAATAATCTCTGCAATATTCCACGCTTGAAAAGTTGCAGTTTTGTTTGCCGTCCATTGTGTATTTTCAGCATTATATTTATGTGCGTCGATATTTTTTATCATATCGTCAGTGATATTCAACGTTCCTGCGGGAATATGAACTTCTGCAATTTTTACGAATCCCGCGTCTGCAACTGGCGCACTCTGAGAACCGTCCGAACCACGCTTTACAGAAACTTCGAGCGCAATTTTCTTTTTTGTTGCTATTGTTTTGCTTGTTTTAACGCTTGTTGACGGTTCTTTGAACATTCTTTTTTGTTCGTCGTATTCTGTTTCAACGCCCCGCACCTGCACAATATCAATGCGGTCATTCTCACTGCTAGCCGCTTCAAAACTCACAGGCTCTGTTGTTTGTGTTTCTACAACTCCGATTTCTGTACTAGCGCAATACGCAAAAATCGGCTCAATCGACACATTCATTC
>CALDID010000057.1 GCA_937901865.1 uncultured Treponema sp. | reverse complement strand
GTCGTCGGCTTTTTCAGGGCTTGCCGCAATCTAAGCCGGCGCAAGCTCTTCTTCCGCGCCGCGCATCCCGGAACGCAATGATGCATCGGAACACAATCAGCGATAGGCAAACGACCGGGTTTTGCGAGTTCCCTGACAGGCGGAGTGAGCAAGCGATGTTATCGCGAGCGGAGCCTGTTCAGATGGGAACCGAAGCAAAACCCGGGTAGTGCGCCGTGCTGATGTGTACCGCTTCTGGCTGTGTTCTTCTCTGATTAGTCATGCGGCGGTGCTTACTCTCGCAGTCGGCTTTTTCAGAGCTTGCCTCGATCCAGGCCGACGCGAACTCAGAGTTTTTAAAACGTTGAAATAAGCGTATTCGGACGGCCTGTGGGGGTTCAAAAGGAGCAGAAAGAACACAGGAGGAAATGGAAAAAGAGATGGATGATTAAGGCGAAGGCCGCCTTGTGGCGCCCTTCACCTGCCAGAAAGGATATTTCGCTCACAATCGCCAATAAATCGATTTCAACAAGTATTGATGGCAATGCAGAAAAAGCGGAAAAATCCGTCATCGACAGGGAATTTGAGATAATGAAGCTCTATATAAATAGCCCAAAGTGGAAAGAAGCATGGATTCGCTATTATCAGCAACTATATCGAGTATCATACTATTATTTACAGAGAGTGTCTTTCGATGTAGCGACAGTGCTGTATGAAAACGACACGCAATTTGCACGAACAATTCTGCAGTGGCTGCAATACTTCTCGTATGAAAGAAGCAATTCCGATGACGCGGATTTTACACCGACGACAACTGCTATTCAGTATCATAAAAACGACTGCGACAGCCGCTCTATCACACTTGCTGCAATTTTAAATCAGTGCGCAATTCCTACAACAGTGTTTGTATCTCGGGAATACTCGCACATGATGGCAGGTATAAACCTCAAGGACGCGGGATTAAAAATACAGGGAAGCGACCGCGCTTGGTATTTAACAGCAGAAACAACCTCAAAAGGCTTATCGCTCGGTATGATGGCAGCAGAAATGGCAGACCGCTCTAAATGGATTGACTGCGCACTGCCCCGCTAAAATCCAAACAGACAGCAGATTTTAGGACTTTCTCTTCAAACCTGCTGTCCAGTCCACGCTATTCAGGCAATCTGACGTTTACCGCCCATTCACCACCGATAACTTTATTCTGACCGATTTCATAAATAACCATCTGCCCAACCTCAAGCTGAGAGAAGTTTATTCCTGTGCCACGACTCATTGCGGAATGTGCATAAATCGTTTTATCGCCGCGAGAAATATGGCAATAGAACAGTCCATTTTTATCGATTCTTATGTTCAACACAATGCCGCTATACGTCGGTACGTTGTTTTCTTCAGTCTGTGGAGTATTTGCCACCTGCGACTTATTCATACTTGCTTTCATCAAATATGTTAAGAACTTAGAATCATCATACACACCGCCTGCGTGTTCTTCGCCCTTGTCGTGCAGCCACTCTTCCCTAGCCCGCTGGAATGCCTCTAGCACAATATTCACTTGTCGCTCAAACTTCACGATGTCGCTAATCAACTCAAGCATACTCTTTGCTATCTCTGTTGTCGTACGAGGGTTCGTGTTAAGGTCAAGCGTCTGCGCGTGTATCTTTGTGCGGATAACATAGCAGACGAGAGGCTTTGCGCGGCGGAACTCTTTGCCGATTTTCTCCGAAAGAACAAGTCTATCGTAAGAAGCAAACATCGCCGCAGACGCATAATAGATAATCGGGTCGTGGTTGTCGCAGAAAATGCGGTTTCTGTATCTATCGATAAGAGCCGACTCATTTACGCTGTATTCGTTTGGCTTTCCGAACCAAATAGACACGGCGGCTTGAATCAAGTTTCTGAACGTAACTTTTTGATAAGTAAGCAACTCCATTCCCGCCAAAGACTTAGAACGTCTTTCGTAGAAAATAGCCGCCTGCGGAGAAGACGCACGGAACGCCCTAAAGTACTCTTCGAGCTTCTTGTGATACGGGCGAGAAATCTCATAAATCATATCGTAAACAGTATTCTGATTGTTGTTAGAACTTACAATATTCGTAATTGTTTCCTGGTCAGTCGTCTGAATAATGCGCGCAAATACCTCTACTTTACTCAGGTCTACACCATCTTTGTATGCAAGGTAAATGACATTACACGTTTGGCAACCGTTCACAATTTGCGGATTGATGAGCTTGATTTTGCTCATACCGTTTGACTCAATCGCGCTGACAAGAATTGTTATACCGTTATTGCGAAGAACGAAACTCTCTGGGTCTTTTTCAAGTGTGTTGCGAATTGCGCTATTAACCTTTGTTTCTCCTTGGTAATCGCGAACATTTTCGTCAAACAAGCCCTTTTGCAGCAGTCCTGTAGATGTATCAACGAGTATCTTTAAGAGCTGTAAGGCGTGCAATTTCACTGCCATACCGCTGAACTTATCGGTTTCTGCGAGCGGCAAGCGTGAATCTATTGCAATCGGTTCTGCCACAAAGCGATTATTGTTTTTCGACATACGAATGATGACATCTTTCGGCAACGCTACGAACTTATCTACTTTGAACAGTCCGTTGTCCCTGCTTTCAAGGTCGCGCTGCAACATCTCGAAGTCGCCCATAATCTCGCTTGAATTATACCAATCAGCATACGCAGCAAAGAAGACACGCACATTTATATGATATGCCCCATTCCAAGAAAGCATACTGTTAGAATAAATCTCGTCAGAACACAGATAATTTTTGATGTCGAGCCAGTTTCTTACTTTCTCGTTTATATTTCGCGTAGGCTCTGTAGTGAAAAATTGGCGGATACCAGAAAAGAATGAATCGGCTTCAGCTAACTTGAACTCTTTTTTGAACTTCGACTGTATAAGGAATATTTCAACTTTATTTATCGCTCTGTCTTCTTCGATAATTGTTTTCAAATGCTCCACAGAACGCACGATTTTATCATTTACCTGAATACAAATACCGTCAATGCCTAAATCATTGTAATCATCGACGTTTACCATATCCAAAAGCTCTTCGTTACCGCTGATACATTGCGGATTGTCCGATTCCAACACTAACTGATTGACTAATCTGCCAAATACATAGCCGTCTCGCTTTTCGCTTGGGTTATGCTCTGCTCTGTATTTGTCAAGAATATCCCTCATTATCGGGTCAACTTCAATTCTCTCTCCGCTCTCGATAATCGTCGTAGTCGTAACGTTCTTCGTTTGCGGTGTTATCGGCACCATAGGTCTACTTCTGTCAAGGATTGGCGCAGCGGAATGAGCCTCTTCACTTTCTTTTGTCGTCGTTACTGGTTTGCATAATTTTTCAATCTGCTCTTCCGTTTTGAACTCTTTCAAAAACCACTTTTGCATTGACGCATTTCTATTCGGGATAAAAAAAGCGTACAGCTCTTCCCCGTCCAAATTCTTTTTGAGCGTATCCATAAATGCGAAACTTCCGTATTCATGGAAATTCTCAGGCGCACTCTCGTACACTTCACACAAATAAATAAATAGCGGCTTATTCAATTCGTCGGCTATTATATACTTGAATTGGGCATCATAATTCTTGTGGACAAAAGCCACCGTCCCAAAACTATTGCTCATGAGTTCCTCCTTGAGCGTTCAATTTTGCACTCATATTCTACTGCTTTAGCGCATTTTAGACAAGTCTACCGATATTATATTATATGGCAAACATCAACATTAACACATTTTTCGAGCATGGCTTTTCGGTTTTGCGCACAACCGAAAACGGCACTATTTTTCTGCACAAAACAGGCACTGAAGCAGAGCGAGAGGCTTCTGAGCAAAAGACAGCGTCGAAAAACGATAGACTTCAGTTCTACGACCGAAAGACAGGAAAGGCTATCGACATCATCACCCTTAACGCACATATTGACGGCACGCCTTTGCAATCCCCCGAAATTATTGACGACGGCATTTACTTTATCAAAGATTACGTTACAAGCGATTTTGTGCGCTGTAATCTGAATCCTAAATATTTACCCCTCGTAGCGTTCAAAGGTAGTCTACTTTTCTGCACAATTCACGCAGACTGGGAGGAACTCAAGGTTGAGCAACCCAATCCCTCGCAATCCCCTGCAACTCCCCTACACCGCACTAGCTGCGGCTTGAAGCCTTATGGATACTATGTGAATATCGAAGAGAAAAAAAATGGCGTGCTACCGAATGTTTTTGCGTTTCGTCTTTGCGTGAAGTCTTCCGCCGACGCGCTTGTAACAATCGAATATATTTATCTGCACCCTAAAGCCTTGAGCGTGCAAACCGATACGCGCATTATTTCGTTGAAGAATGGCGATATTCTTTCTGACTGCAAGTGCATAACTGAGAAAAACAAAACACTGCCACCAAGCGTCTACACCGTTGTAATGCAGATTCTTACTAATTATATTAAAAAGAAATACGGTATAGACATCACATACAAAGACTTCAGCGAAAATCAAAACTACATCACGGCAATTTTTGCCTCTCCTTACGAACCTGCGCTCTATTTTCTGCGAGAGCTAATTCCAGAAATACGCGCTGTCAACCTAAAATGCCCTAACTGCTTTAATGAACTGTGCAAGAAAATCGCTTTTAAGCCGTGGCGCACCTTCCGAAAGGCGTTTAACAAATCTTACAAAGCGTTTTACACCTATATCGCCGCTTGCCTACTCGGTTTCAAAGACAAGAACATCATTAACGAAATGCTTTTAGACGACGCAATGCACGTTTTCCCCGTCAAATTAAAAGCCGAGTGCGACCCGAACGCAATCGACTTTGCCGATGACTTTTCCACTCTTGACGATATAGTTCCGAATGAAGAAAATGTATTAGCCCTGCCCGCCCCCTCCGACATTGCCGAAGCGGAGAAATCAGCGTTTTTCGGCAGATATGACAGAACCCCGCTCTACAACTTTTATGCGCAGTTGCTTGAAAAGCGCAGTGAACGAGCTGTGTGGAGCGTCATCAAGCGCAATGTGCGAAGCTACCCGAAAGAGCATATCTCCGACATATACGACGCGGCAGAAATCTTTTTCAGAGTGAGAAACAACATCGATACTGTGATAGAAAAGAAAATCCTTGACGAAGGACTGACGAAATACAATCACCAGCTTTTAGTAAACGTCGAGCTTGTCTACAAATATAGACAGTGGCTCGAAATGAACGGCGGCGCGAATAAGCCGATAGAATACACGAGGGCGGAAAAACGGCTTGAGTGCGCAATAAACGGCTACTCGTTCCGCCTTGTCGAATCGCCGATGAAGCTGTTTATGATTGGGCAAATCCTGCATAATTGCGTCGGCACATACTTGCACAAAATCCTTGCCCACTACTGTATTATCGTTTATGCAATGAAAAACGGCGCAATCAATCTGTGTATCGAAGTGCGGGGCAAAACAATTCACCAAGTGCGCACTGCATACAACGACGACCCAAAGGATGAAGACCTCGAAGCCTTCAACGGCTGGAAAAAAGCGTGCGACCTTTGGTATTCAGGCTATAACCGCTTTTAATCCTGTGCCTTTCGGCGACTTTGCGCACGGCTTACGGCGATTTTTCCTGCGCCCCTCGGCGATGTTTCGATAACGTTACGGCGGTTTCTCCTGCGCCTTACGGCAAATCTCCGAAAGGCGCAGAAAGGTTGTCCACAGCATTGCGCGGTTTTGTCTTGCGCCTTTCGGCGATTTCGCGCTAGCATTAGGGGGAGAGTCTCACCCTTGCTTATGGTGAGAGAAGTATTGCGTGTTAGATACCAGAAGCGATAAGCGGTTTTGAGAAATAGTAGCCTTGCACGCTGTCGCACTCGAACTCTTTGAGCTTGTCATACTGCCACTTCTCTTCTACCCCCTCCACCGTCAATTTCATATTGAGGCTGTGGACAAGGCGCACGATGTTTTTGATAAAAGTGTCTTTGCCTTCTTGCAAATAGCTGTCAATCCAGCTCTTATCTATCTTCACCGTGTCTATCGGGAGGTGCGCGAGATAGCTCAAAGACGAATAGCCCGTGCCGAAATCGTCGAGCGTCAGGCTCACTCCGATGTCGGCAAGCTGCTTAAAGAACTCTTTGGCATAGTGCAAATTGCTCATAAACAGGCTTTCGGTAACCTCGATATTTATGAGCGAAGTGCTTATAGCGTAGGTGTCAAGAAGCTCCTTGAGGTAGTTGACATAGCTCGTGTCGGAGATTTGTCCGCTTGAATAGTTGATTGCAACTTTGTGCAGCGTTTTGCCCTCTTTTTTCCACTGTGCCATCTGCTCAATCACTTTCTTTGTAACAATCCGCCCGATTTGCACCATCAAGCCTTTTGCTTCGGCAATCGGGATAAACACCTGCGGCGGCAACTGCGTCTTCATCAAGCGAACTAACGCTTCATAGCCCTGCACTTCGCCCGTCGTCGCGTCGATTTGCGGCTGATACACCACCGAGAAACCGTCGTTTTTGCACGCTTCTTCCAACTGCAAAGCAATTTTCTTTTCTCGCAAAATAGTATCGCGCATTTCGTCATTGAACAGAACAAACTTGTTTTTGCCGCTTTCTTTTGCTTTATACAGCGCGACATCGGCCTTGCTTGCAAGCTCTGTCGGCGTGGTTTTATCCCTGCCGTCGTAGTTTATAAGCCCTATGCACACACGAATAAAAACGCGCTTGCCGTCGTGGAGCAATGGCGTATTGAGGATTTCCCGAATATAGTACATTTTCGTGTCGCCCTCTTCGATTTCGCCATCTTTGTACACGAGCAAAAACTCGTCGCCGCCGCTCCTGCACGCAAAAAAGTCGCCGTCGGCTTGCAATGCGCTCAGTCTGCGTCCAATCTCTCGAAGCACCTCATCGCCGCAAAGGTGTCCGAAAAAGTCGTTAATGCTTTTGAAGTCATCGACATCGAGCATCATCAGCGCAAACGGCGTATGCTGTGCAATCAAGCTCTCAATTTCGCTTTTTGCAAGCATACGGTTCGGCAATCCCGTCAGATAGTCGTGTCCTGCGCTATAGACGAGTTCGCGCTGTGAGCGTTCGAGCGTCTTCGCCGTAAAGCGTGCCTCGCGATAGCTTGAATACACCTCTGCAAGCAAAATCGCCAAAAACACGAAAATCATCGCCGCTGGAGTAATAAGTTTTCCATAGCTGTCCCAATATGTCGGTTCTTTGTTCACAAAAATTGCTCCGCGCGGCAGTTGCCAGCGATGAAGACCAAAGCGGCTCAGTTGCAGATAATCAAAGTAGAAATCCGCCTTGAGAGGCTTATATACTGGGATTTCGCTGATATTGATTTTGCCGTCAAGCACATCGCACATTTGCTTCGCCGCCACCCGACCTATCTCGACATAATCGATGATTTTACCAGCGAAAGGCCCGTTTCCGACAGACATAATCTGCTTTGTGAAAATAGGGACTTTGGCGAAATTGCCTATCATTTCAGCGCACGAAGACAACGTATATTTGTTTCCGCTTCCGTCCTCAAAGAACCCAAGAAACAAGAATATGCTATTCCCGTCCACATTCTCTATCGCCGCTTGCAGCTCGTCTTTTGAAAGAAGCGAAGCATTTATGTTTTCAAACGTGCATTGCGGAAACTCGTCTATCACGTCAGCAAGCTGTTTTTGATTGCCGATACCTGTGGGCGTATTGTCATACACAGAAACGATTTTCGTTGTCTTTGGGAAAAGGCGCAGAGCTTCTTTGAGCGTGTCGTATAGGTAGACCAATTCAACAGAGCCTGTGATATATGGATTTTCTGCAAGGCGGTTCGCAAGCGTTGGGTCGTCTATGCCGAAAAAAATCGTCGGTGTTTCAGGGAAAAGCTCAGAGCCGAACTCCTCAAAAAACTGCAATGCCGCATCATCTCCGATGAGTATTCCGTCATATTTTGTATGATTTTTGACCTTGAAGCGCAAAAAGTTATAGAAGTTCAAGATATGTTCACGAGAATTATACGTCTTTGTATCCATAAAATCTTCGTTAAGAGAGATGTTTCTTTCTCCGAAGACTTCGTTTATTCCTTGTATTTGGTCTGCTGTTGACTCGAACGTATCATTGTAAGAGCTGATAAACAGCACATGCTTTGTCGAGCCTGAATCTTTGACAAAAGAGTGCATATTGCGCACGTTCAGAGCCAAGTACCCCGAAAACATATACAAAAGAGAAACGAATATCCCCAAAATCGAGATAATTACAGGTAATCTGTGGAACATTTTTTTTATTGCCATTTGCTAAAATCTCCCGTCATGCAGCGATTCGCACACCACTTCACCAGTGATTGGGCGGCTGAAATAGTAGCCTTGTATGCTGTCGCACTGAAACTCTTTGAGCTTATCATACTGCCATTGCTGTTCCACGCCTTCCGCCGTGAGCTTCATTCCCAGAGAATGAACAAGCGAGATGATGTTTTCAATAAAGTCGTCCTTGCCGTCGATAAGATAAGTGTCTGTCATCGTCTTGTCTATCTTCACGGTGTCCACAGGCAAATACGTTAAGTAGCTCAAAGAAGAAAAGCCTGTGCCAAAGTCGTCAAGAGCGAGTTTAACGCCAATTTGAGAGAAGCTGTCAAACAAGTGCATAGCTTGGCGAGTATTCTTCATACAGAGGCTTTCTGTTATCTCTATTTTGATGAGCTGCGGATTTATCTTGTTTTCAACAAGCAAATTATGCAGATACTGCACATACTCCACATCTCCCATTTGTCCGCTTGAATAGTTGATAGATACCGTATACAGCGGCAATCCGTCATTTCTCCACTGCACTATTTGCTGAACGACTTTCTTTGTTACAATGCGCCCAATCTTGCCAATAAATCCATTCTTTTCTGCGATAGGAATAAAATCTGCTGGCGAAACATACGAATCTTTTAAGCGCACAAGAGCTTCATAGCCGTGAATTTGCCCTGTCTGCGCATTCATCTGCGGCTGATACAAAACCGTAAAGCCGTCGTTTTGGCACGCACGCTCCACTATTTCAACGAGCTTTTTTTCTTTCTTTATCTCATCATTCATCTTAGAATCGAAGAATGAAACAGCATTGCGCCCGCTTTTTTTTGCACTGTATAGCGCAAAATCCGCAAACGCTACAATATTATTATCTTCCTCTGAAATATCCTCTGTTGTCGCCACTCCAATGCTTGAATGAATAACAATGTGCTTGTTATCTGTTTCAAAATCGCCATCAAGCATGCTCTTAAAACGCTCTATCTCCGTGTTATCCGCAGTCAACAGCATATTTTTGTATATTGCGACAAACTCATCTCCGCCAAAGCGCGCAACAAAGCACTCTCTGCCCCTTGCAATTTCTTTCAATCGCCTTGCAACTTCTTTTAACACCGCATCGCCACAAGAGTGTGAAAAGAAATCGTTTATGCTCTTAAAGTTGTCTATATCAATCAACAACAATGAAAATCTTTCTTTATTCTGCAACGCATTTTCAAGCGTGTAATGTGCATAGTGCCTATTAGGCAGCCCTGTCAAAAAATCGTGCCGAGCGGTATGCAATAGTTTTGTTCTTGATTTTTGCAATTCGTATGCATAAATACGCTTTTGCTTATACTCAAAGCCCGCAATCGCTAAAATGCTTGCAAGCGATACTAATATCAAGATAATCGGACCTAACGAAGCTCCATACAGCTCCCAATAAGACACAGGCTTATTAAATATGACTGTATCCTCTGGCAAGTCTTTCGTATTGATTTGAAGGCGTTTCAATTCATTGTAATTAAAGCACAGCTTTCCTTTTAAATCGAAGTCGACAGGAGCAAAAACAGAAGTTGTGCCATCGATGATATTTTTTACTGTCAATGCAGCTGTTCTGCTAGCACCCTCATAATCAAAAAGAACTCCGCCAAGAAATCCATTTTTCACCCCCTCTTCTTGCATACAGAAAGCAGGGACTTTTGTATTATTCGCAATAAACTCTGTAATATATTTGCTCGAATAATACTTATTGTTCATACCCTCGTTTACGCTCAAGACAAGCAAAATATCATCAGCGGTCAGTTTTTTTAACTCTTCCGCCACTTCAAACGACGAAAGCAATGATGTGTTTATAGCTTTAAAAGTAAAAGCTGGATATGATAGGCGCAAATCTAAAAATTGCTTCATATCGCCTCTTCCTGCGATGGTGTTATCGTGCATTGCAACGATATTTTTCGCCTTTGGATAGAGCTTTATCGCAATATTAAGAGTATCTGCTATTGAAAAGTTTTCGTAGTTGCCAGTTACAAACGGAGTGTTATTAGCTCGCATTGCAAGTTTTTTATCGTGTATCGCAAAAAAGACAAGCGGTATATTTTCAAACAGCTCTGCTTGATGCTCTAAAGCAAAACGAAGCGCATTGTCGCCGCCTAACAGCACCGCTTTATATGGTTCGTGATGTGCGAGTTTGTATTTTAATTGTTTATAGAATAAATCAGTACTTACATTCGTATCATATTTTCGAGTGTCCATATATTCGGTATCAGTGAGGATTTTGTCGGAATCGAAAAATACTTCGTCCCGCGCCTGCCGCATCGATTTGTTTGGATAATATGACGCTCCGTAAGAAGATATATACAGAATTCTTTTGCTCACCACTCTTGAAACAGTAGCTTGCTTTGAATTGTGAGATGTTTTTGCAATTTCACAGCAAAGCAATATAATGCCCACTGTAATACAGCATACAGAGAGTATCACAAATACAAGATTTAACATTTTTATCTTTTTAATCATCACACTCCCCTTTTCAAGATAGGCTTTATTTGTATTATAAGGCTAATATTTCTTTTTTCAATTTAATTATGCTTTTTTCTAATAAAAATGAGAAATCAGCCGATATGACGCACTGTTAATATTAAGTAGACGGAATATATTACTATTGCGATTATGAGTATTAAATTATACGGTTGCTTGTATCTTTAGCAAAGCGTATGCTATACTTATGGTATGCGTATACGACCAAAAGTAATTTTACGTTATCTGATGGAATCGCTAGGGGATAAATCGCTCTGCCTCGCGTGTGGCACACCGTCGCACTTACCACTTTGCAAGAAATGTCGTGAAAAGCTGTTGGCGATTGATTTTTCGGAGGCAAGATGTTGTAAGTGCGGAAGAAAGTTATTGAGCGAAATAAAAATATGCCGTGAATGTAGAGAAAACACAGAAGAAACTTATATCGACAGCTGCTTTCCCCTCTTTTTATATGCAAATTGGAAAAAGAATCTCCTTTCAAAGTGGAAAATACAGGGGGATTTAATTCTCACCTCCCTTTTTGCAGATTGCATTGCAAAAGTGATACAAGCAAAAGGCTGGGAGAATATTCCGATTGTTCCCGTTCCGCCCCGTCCTTTCAAGTTCTATACAGTAGGCTATGACCAAATCGACTCGCTTGCAAATGCACTGCATTTCACTTATCGCTTTAAGATATGCAAAGTGCTAAAGCGTATATCGCAAACAGAACAGAAAACGCTTTCTTTGAAAGAACGCATTGAAAATACGCAAAAAGGCTATGTGCTAAAAAAACGCCTTAACAGTAATAGCGCAATTCTTATTGACGACATTATCACTACAGGCGCAACGACAAGAGCGTGTGCAAAACTGTTAAAAGACAGCGGCGTAAAAACAGTGTATTGCATTTCCCTCTTTTCTGCTTCTTAGCGTCCGCTCAACGATTTTTGCCATGTGTTTATGAGTTTTAGAGCTTGAAGCGGTGTCATATTGTCGGTATCGAGGGAAAGAATCTCGTCAAGTATCATCTCTTCATCGCTAAAAAGCCCTATCACATTGTATTTATTTTCGGCTTTTGGCGTATCGACTGCCTTTGTTTCAGTATGGATTTTCTCCGATTGCTTCTCATTTTTGCCTTGAAGAGTGGCTAATATATCTTGCGCACGATTTATCACGCTGTCGGGAATACCTGCAAGGCGCGCAACGTGGATACCGTAAGAGTTTTTTGCTTCTCCTTCTATGACCTTTCGCAAAAATACAACGCCCCCATTTCCCTCATCAACAGCCATACAGAGCTTTTTTGCTTTTGGGTGCTCCATTCGTGTCATTTCGTGGTAATGCGTAGCAAAAAGAGTTTTACACTTCACCGTGTTCAAAAGATACTCTGACACAGCCCATGCAATCGAAAGCCCGTCTTCTGTAGATGTGCCGCGCCCCACTTCGTCCATAATGACAAAAGAACGCGAAGTCGCCGAACGCAATATATTTGCAGTTTCGCTCATTTCTACCAAGAACGTAGATTCTCCCCGCGCCAAATTATCGCTTGCTCCCACGCGGCAGAAAATGCGGTCGATAATACCGATATGCGCTTCTTCAGCAGGTACATAGCT
>CALDID010000056.1 GCA_937901865.1 uncultured Treponema sp. | reverse complement strand
GCGACCACCGAGATCTACACTCTTTCCCTACACGACGCTCTTCCGATCTCTTCACGGGAGCGTGAATTGAAACGTCAAGGGATTAAGTTCTTAAATATCTTGACCGAGCGTCGCTCCTTCACGGGAGCGTGAATTGAAACAGAAACAAAACTTGATGATTTAGTTCACGATAGTGTCGCTCCTTCACGGGAGCGTGAATTGAAACTTCTTTAAGGAGTGAAGTATGACAGTCAAGATTGAGGGTCGCTCCTTCACGGGAGCGTGAATTGAAACGTTAAACGCCCGATAACAATCACGTTGTTAATATCGTCGCTCCTTCACGGGAGCGTGAATTGAAACATATAGTCAAGCAAAATTGTAATTTCTGCCTGTGGTCGCTCCTTCACGGGAGCGTGAATTGAAACATCATAATTTGATGAATTGTCAAGATGCTTTATCAGTCGCTCCTTCACGGGAGCGTGAATTGAAACTAAATTGATAATCTGTTAAGCCAATACAAGCTATGTCGCTCCTTCACGGGAGCGTGAATTGAAACTTAGACGACCTAAACAACAGCGTATTGCCGTCAAGTCGCTCCTTCACGGGAGCGTGAATTGAAACTTAGACGCACTCATCGGCAATAAGGCTTTTTTGAGTCGCTCCTTCACGGGAGCGTGAATTGAAACTCCACATTATCCACAAAATTCGCCGCAAAATGTGGGTCGCTCCTTCACGGGAGCGTGAATTGAAACGCCTGCGCTCTTGGCTCTGAGTTTCTTCTTCGTGTCGCTCCTTCACGGGAGCGTGAATTGAAACATGTTTTTACAGAAAAGATATAGAGCAGAAACACGTCGCTCCTTCACGGGAGCGTGAATTGAAACAATCAACCGCTTTTTTCTCGCAGACACGCACGAGCGAGCAAGCGTTGTATAAAAAATCTTACCGCCTGTATTGTGTACATCTTACCGCCTGTATTTAATACACCTTACCGACGGTAAGCTATAAGCATTTTTAATCGTGTTTTTCTTTCCAAAATCGCACGCACTCACGAATAAATCGAGAGCGATTTAGCCCTGTTTTCTCACAAAGCGCGTCAATCTCTTCGAGTTCTTCTTTAGAAGTCGAAAGCTGTATCTGAAGCCGTTTAGTGCCTTGTGCCTCAACCTTGTTTTTCGCTCCTTTGGGTCTACCTGCACCCTCTCGCACGCCACCGCGCCCGCTCTTCAAATATTGCTCGCCCATCACAGCACCCCCGTTTTCAAAAGCACGATAAAGGCTATCGCAAGCCCTATCCATAAAAAATCAATAATTTCATCTCGAAATTCATTATTGTCCATTTGACACGCCTCATACAATAAAGTATTATGCAAGGCGGGAAGCTCTAACCTTTCCCGCCCGCTCGCTTTTACTTTAGAGCGATAACTAAACCAGTTACGGCGATTATCACTTTAGACAGCCCTGAAAGCAAGTCTTTGATAAATCGTCGGTGGGCTTCTATTCTTCGAGTTTTTGCCTCGTAAGCCCTCATTTCTTCATCAAAAGTCATTGTTTAACCTCCTGCACTCTTGATGTATATATACTATCATATTTATTTATTTCTGTCAATACTTTTATATCTATGATACTTATTAAATGCGCTTTTTTTCTATAAAAACACAAAAAAAATAGAGCCTTTCACAGCCCTATTTCTGCGTATTAGGAAAACTTTAAAGTTCCATTTGATATATATGCAAAATGCTCTTTGTACCTCATAGAATTCACTTCTGTTTGAGACTCAGAGCTTTCCATATTAGGAAGCTGCCATTGCAAAAAACAAGGTATTTCGAGGTCGGCATATTTCATATATACCGTACCGTCAACCTCCCACCCGTCGCCATGCTTGCCTGTTGTCCAACCAAAATGTTTATCATCAAGAAAATAATGAACGCCTGCGCTGACCCATTTTTCGTTTGAATCCTGTACTGCTTTGTCGCATTTCACCGTTATCCACCACTCTGTATGCCACCCCGTAGAATTGCCTGCACTACGTTCAGTATTTTCGCTTTGGCTCAAGTAAAGTGCTGTAAAGTGTATACCTTTATAGTGCGACCCTGCGGGGTCAAGACCTGTCCATTTTGTATTTTTGGCTTGCTCGCCTGTGAGTGTAAAAGACTTACCTGTGAGTTTGTGATTAAAATCAACGTTAAATACACCGTCAACCTCCAAAGTCCCTCCTACTTTTATAGAGCCGTAGAGTATCGATGACTTATCTACCGTAATATTATTGAATTCTCCCCCTGTCGCGATAATATCCTTAAACTTTCCGCCGACCGCATTCATATTATAGAAAGTAGCGTCGCCGTTCTGTTTGATTTCCCAGCCTGCTGTATGGTCGGTATCGTCGAAAGTTTGGCTTCTCATAGAGCCGTCAAGCTCTGTGTCGGTTGGGTCTGCTTTCATAACGAGCTTATTGCTCATAAAATACTTTGCAAACTCTTTATCGGTTGCAATGCTTTTCATCATCGCTTCGTTCGCCGTCAGTGCTCCGATAAATGCGCTCGCCATTGTCGCCGTGTCTGCGTTTATCGTTGTTGCAATAAGTTCCTGCACAAAAATCTTACTAGAGGCAACCTCTTTCAAAAGCAATTCCATTTTGTCATTATTCGCCTTTAGCATAGCGTCGTTCACGCTCAACACGTCGGTTAATGCCGCGCCCAAATGCTCTTCGCTCTCGTCTTTTTCCCAATATTCCCCGTTCCACTTATACACGCCGCCCGTGCAGAAATCCACTGTAACGCCGTTATACACCGCTTTCGTGTGGTTCGCTCCTGCCCACGTAAACCAATCGCCTCTATGCAAATTGACCTTCGTATCTGGAGAAAGGAAGCCGTCAATACTCGTTTTCGCGCCTCGATAAATCGCAAGCCTTTGCACCGCCCACGTAAACGGGAGCTTGTAATCTACAATGCTGTCCGCGCTCTCTAACGCCACCTCTCCATAAGCTAACAGCTCTTCTAAAACGCCGATAACTATTCTCTCTTCAGGGTCGCCGTACGCATACGAGTGCTCAACCTCTGTAAAAGTAAGCGGTATCGTAACGCTCCCTGCTGTAAGCAAAAAGTCTTTGACTGTTTCAACGTCAATTCCCTTTTCGACAATGTGGTTATACTCGTCTTTGATTTCATACGGCGTTATCTTTATGCCGTCTTTCTTTTCAATCTCTCCAATCGTAAACGGCAATTCAACATTATCGACCATACAATGAATAGGAATACGGTATTTTATCCCCTCAACCTTGCCCACATCGTCAACCGAGAACGTAACGCTTGCCTTCTCTAAATAGCAATATGGCGTTGCTCCGTCCTGTCCGCTCCGTCCAGCGTCGCCTTTTTCGCCCCGGAGAGCCGAGGCAGCATTTACAGAATTACTGTGTCCTGTCGTGTCCACTGTTGCAGGCGTAAAGTCGGTTATCGTTTCTATCTTGTATTCAATCGCGTTTTTTTCAAGGCTGTATTGCTTTTGGATAATGCGCCCGTAAAAAGTACCCGTGCCGTATTCCTCAACTTTCACAAAAGAGCCTAGCTCATATTCTTTGACGCTTTTCGCTGTAATCGTGAAATTGCAATATCGGTAATAATTCGCCAGCCGCTGTGTAAACTTTTCCGCCTGCGTTTTCTTGTACAAATATTTGAGTTCTACTTCTTTTGCTGTATGTCCTGTTGTCGATACACATTCATTTGTACTTGTCGCAATATATGCCTGTTTTGCGTAAATATCGAGCTTTCGGCAATACAACGCTTTCGAACTTTTGTTTAATGCGGTAACAATCGCTTTTGCACAAAGTTTGCTTCCGTCCGTGTCGATGTCGGTTACATTCCAATCAATGCCGCTGTCAAATACAACATCTGCGTTTATGCCGTCAACATAAAGCACATCGCCTTTCGTGCTGTCGAAATCGCAGTAATTGATTTTCAAGAAGCCTTTCCCGTCTTCCTCTGTGGCGAACATCGACCAACCGCTATTTATTTTGATACGGCATTTGTCATTGCCTTCCGCGCCCTGCGTATCGGAAAAAACAAGCGTATTCTGAAAAGCCTCTACTTGTTGCCACGTCGCTCTCACAAAATCCGCCTCGTGTTCTTTCGCCTGTATTTTGAGCTTATCGAGTAATACTTTGCCGTCCATTACAGCCTTAATACTCTTTATATCGCGCGGCATATCGTCGAAAAGCTCTCTAACGCTAAAACGTCCGAGATTGTCGAAATAATACACATAGCCGAACTCATAGCATAATTCTGCTAAAATCGACTTTGCGCTTTCTCCTTTTTCCGCGCTGAAGAACGGCAAAAACTCATTAAGCCCTGTGTTCTTTATGCCTTCCTCAAAGCCGATTTCAGTCAACACTTTTTGAATAATCGTGTTCACACTCTGATTTACGATAGCGATATTTCGGGGCAGTTCCTTGTCCAGATAGAACGACGGCGAAACAACAGTAAGCGTTATAGGCTCATTGCGTTGCCCCTTTTGAAAAGCAACATCTTGCTTGAGATAGCCCGTGTAAATCACTTTTTTTGCGCTGTCGAAAAGCTCCGCTTTCACTCTCTGGTTGATTTCGGCTTTCAACAGGTTTGCGATTTCGATATTGAACGGAATAGAGAGCTTTACCGAGCCGTCAGCCGCCTGTAGCTTGTTGTAATAGATTTCAGAGAGCGAAAAGCCTTTTTTCACAATTTCGCTTTCTGCATATCCGCCATCAAAATAAAACCGTACTCTTTTCACGTCCATATCTTTTTTCGCTCCCTTACAGGTCTAATCTTCTTTTTCGTCTTTTTTGCTATAAATGCTTTTCTGCCACACGTTCGCTCCGATGTAAGCGAGAGGCACACCGCACAGCCATTGCGCAATTATCACAAAATCCGTGCGATTGGCGAACACGATAAAAGACACCATAACAACCGCCCAAATAGTAACCCACAATTTCGCTGATTTAAGTTTACTCGGTCTTTTCTCTTTCTTTTCCTTAGTAATCTCTAGGATATTATCCTGATTATTTAAGTCCATCATACTCTAAATAGTCCACGCACCGCCTTTATCGTGTGGTGTAAAATTGACAAAGTACATACAGCGTGTTAAATTATAGCTATGTATTATGAGCGATGTATTAGATGATGAAGAGAAATGGATAGAAGAGCATTTAGATGACTTTGTAGAGGCTGATAGGTGGGTGGGAGAAAGTTTAAGAGAAGCTGCGAAGAAAAAGCCGATTATTCACGAAAAGCCTAAAAAGAAAAGTATTACAATCCGCCTCGATGTTGAAGATGTTTCTAAAATAAAGCAAATAGCAAATGAACAGGGTTTACAGTATCAAACACTTGTAAGTAGTGTTTTGCACCGATATACGACGGGCGCGCTTGTCGATGTTGGTGAAATAAAAAAAGTATTCCCGACGTTGTAAGGAGCGAAAATATGAGTGATTTGAATAGCGTGAGTTTGGTGGGTCGGTTGGTGCGAGATGTTGAATTGAAGTACACAAAGAATAACTGTGCGCACACGATAGCCACAATCGCGGTTAATCGCAGTATTTTGCAAAATGGCAAATGGGAAAACGAAGCGAATTATATCAACGTCGAAATATGGGGCAAGCAAGCCGAAACCGTCAAGCAACATTCAGGAAGCGGCAAGCTCATCGCTATACAAGGGCAACTCGTTCAAAAACGCTGGGAAACAAACACAGGCGAAAAGAAGAGCCAATTATGTGTGAACGTGAATAGCGTCCACCTCATTCCCTAGCCCTATCCTATGTGCCTCCGGGAAAAAATTTCGGCGCGGGTCTTTTGGCTGTGGCAAGTACGACACAGGGTCTGCAAATTGTTTTCGTCAAAAAAAAGCTCTTCATTGCCGTCTGCGTTTTGAATATGGTCTACAGATAAATCTATTTCACTGCCACAAAGTGCGCAATACGGTTGCTTTTCAAGCTGTTTTCGCCTTAATGTTCTCCAGCGCGATGTATTATAAAAGCCCTCGCTTGACCTTTTCGCACTGTAAAACGGCTTTCTTGTGGCGGCTGTCATTCTCTCTTTTGCGTGAACGGCACAATACGAGCCCTTTTCGGCGGTCGCGTGGCACGTCGGGCACAAGCATTTTCTTGTTATCATTTTTCTTCTCCCGTTTCTCCCGTTTTTCCCGTTTCACAGTTCGCTTTTGAGGTCAACCAATCGCTCCCAGTTTTTGTCCCGTGCGATGTTTTTCAAAAGCGAAAAGTGCCCGTAAGAAGAGAGCTTCTGAATTGCGAATTTCGGGCGACGCAGATACATCTCTAAAATCCAATTCGTGCAATCACACGCCAGCTCATTCAATCGGCTATCATTCCAAAAAATATAGTGAACGACAGAATAGCGGACAAGCGCATTATGAAAATAATCAAATGCGACAAGATACATCTTTCTGTAAGAGTTTTTATCCCTTTTGCCAAAAGGCTGTGAAAGATACTCTCTCTGCGCCGCCTCAAAGCGTTCATTGTGCTTTTTGTATTCGATTTTCGGGACAAGCTGTCTTTGATTAAGTGTATTCAACTTTCAACCTCTGCTTCTATTGTGATTTGTGCAATTTTGATGTTTGTGGAGCCTGAAACCGCGTCGTAAAAGTTGACCTCGCTTATCGTCGCAAAGTCCACCACGCCGTGAAAATCTCGGTTAATGCACGGCTCTTCTTTGCCGTAAAACCACGCATAAAACGCCGATGTTATGGCAAGCAGGGAGCTTTTGAGCTTTGCGCTTTCGCCGTTTCGCCTCACAAAATACACATCAAGCGTGAGCTTTGTCTTTTGGCTGTCGCTGGAGAGTTCGTCGAAAGAGAAACTTGCAAAGTCCAAAAAGACGGCAAAATCAGCCTTGTATTTGTCGAGGTCTAACGGCTCATCTGTGCAATACGACGGCTCTTCAATGCCTTTTTCTGTAAGATATGCGCAAAAATCAAGCCTCGTTTTCTCTGTGATGTTCTTTTCTATTTCATAAAAATCAAGCATTTTTTCGCTTCCTCTCGTTATTTATTCCAAAACTTTTCAAGCTCTTTTTGCAATACCGCTTCTTGCTTTTCCACGCTCTTAGAGCTTTCCCACCATTCCGCGACGGCTGGAGCGATAAACGGGCGCGAAGGAATAGTAGAGCTTTTCACTCGTTTCCATTCGCCATTTATCTTAAACACAAGGTATTTCGCCTTTTTTGCTTCAATATGCGCTCCTTTTTCCAGAAATCCTGCATAATATGAATTATTTAGTATCCATGTTGAGCGTTTTTCCTTTGCCTTAGTGGTTTTGAAGTTGTTGAGTATCGGTTTTGCGTTCTTTTTTGACGCATTTTCTGCATTTGCATTTGTCAAAGTGTAATAATTATGATTTTTTGTGTCAAATAGGCTTCTAAATCGCTTTTTTGCGCTCTTAATCACCTCTTTATTAACGGATTTCTGCATTTTTATGATAATGCTATCCATTTTGAGCGTCGTATTCTCTAACGCCTTTTCGATACTGTCGATGTCGATGTTAAAATCTATGAAATTCGCCATACGCGCAAAAAGCCTAAAATAAGAGCTTGTATCGGCTGCACTGAATTAAATACTTGTCGTAATTTGTTGTATTCAAGAATGTGCGTGTGCTGTCGCCGAAAGAACGGGAATTAACGCCGATGTTGCTATCGCTTTCGAGTTGTAACAGAGTGGCAATGCGTAACACAGTCATTTTCATAATCGCGGGTATCTCTTCTCTCTCCCAGCCTGCTGTAAACGTAAGCTGAATAACGTTTTTGCTTGAAAACTCGCCCATTGACGTAAAAAAAACGCTGTCATCATTAAAAGCGAACTGCTCTAAATGAAACGGCACGCCGTCGATTTTGATTTCTTTGAGCTCTGCTATCGGCTTGGTGCCGACACGAATTTCACTGCTGTTTTTGCCGCGATAAAATCGGGTGTATTCTTGCCTGCGTGGGTCGTAGCCGAGATATGAGCAAAGAATATCAAACGCCGCCGAAATATAAAGCTCTTGCTCCTCTGCGTTTTCGTCTGCATACACGCCCGAATATTTTGCAAGCTCTGCCACCGTAACAATGTTATCCATTCTTTTCTCCGATTTCACAAAATAAAGCAAGAAACGCCTATAAAACGCCTCTTGCTTTTGCTTAGACTTGTATCTTTAATAACGCCTTATCGTCTTTGCCGTCGTTGACACAGACCGCCTGATTATCGTTCGTGATAAGGGCTGTATCTGTGTCAATGACGACTGTGTCGGTTATGCGACTTTCAAGACGAAAAAATCTGCTTCAACGATTGGCTTTCCTGCCGCATAGATTGAAGCGTCGAAATTGTGCGCAAGGCTTCCGACCGTATTCTTTGGCGTGATTTCCATTTCGTTGGCAATGCCGATGCCGTAATTGCCGAGGTCGCCTGCGATAACCTTGCCTTTTGGCACATACGGAGAAAGAATAATCTCCACGCCCTCGCACGTTTTGTTTTCCACAATCTGCTTGAGCAAGATTTCGTCTTTCTTTGTGCCTGCGTCGGTGATTTCGGCGTATGTCATCGGGTTGATGAGAATAACGCCCTTGTCGGTCTTTGAAAGAAGCGTCAACGCCAATTTCTGCACTGCAACAGGGTCGAGCTTGTCGGCAGTGATTTCAGTCGCGCCCTTGTCGATAGCGTCAAATCTGCCCTCAACGCCCTCAAAAATCGCTTTGAGCAATGTTCTGCGCACGCTTTCGGCAAGGATTTTCTGCACTTCGCCCTCAAAATCCACGGCAGACAGCTTCAAGGTTTCGTCTGAAACTTTGAGCGATTTCGCAAAGGCTCTCGGCTGCACGGTAATGCTTGTCATTTTGCCGTCGGTTTCGCTGAACTCTCCATTCTCGTCAACCGTCGCAAACTCTCCGACGCTTGTATTCCATACGGGAATGACCGTGCTGGAGCTTGCCCCCGATTGCAAAGAAAAGCGGCTCAAAAGGTCGGTCTTATCTTCAAGCGCATAAGAAAGCTCGCTCAACACGTTCACGCTGCCCGTTCCGCTCAACGTTACGGCGCGTTTTTCGGTCAAAGCCTTTTGCATAGCCCCGTAAAACTTTGCACGGTCTGCCTCTTTGCCACGGCTTTCCTTGCCGATTGGAACACCTGCCATTGCCTTCATCTGTTGTGCCATTTTCTTATTCATACGAAGCTGAATAAGGCGGTCTTTCGCTCTTTCGATTTTCTCTTCAAGCTCTGCCACGTTTCTTTTACTCTGCTTTTTCGCCATCTTTTTTCTCCTCTCTAATCACGCCATCGTAGGTAGGATTAAACGGGACCCAAAGAACCATACCGCAGGCGGGGCATTTAATACATTGATTTTTACTTACATCATTAGGCTCATAGCCGATTAACGCTCCACATCCCTGATTGCATCGTGCAATAAGGCCCATATATCTTGGATTAAGTAATTTCATACCTCTTTACAATACCACACCACCGTGGTGTTTACTCCATTCATTTCCTTATATTCTTTAACCTTCATCTTTAAAGAGACAGTTTGATTGATAGCATAGTCTTTCGCGCCAGTTCCCCAAACATAGGCATTGCCTTCGGTATCTACTAATGTATAGATATGCTTATCACCGAAGTGCGTTTCGTTGGTTTTCTTACCTTTAACTGTGACTTCCTTCTGAAGCCAACTGTTAATCTGTCCCTGATACTGGCTGTCACTGGTCGTACCAAGTTTTTCGGCAACAATCTTAGCAACTTCTTCGTGCGGCCGCATCCTAGTATCATGTGCCATTACATCAGCCCAATTTAACTTAATGGGAATGATGTTAACGGGAAGCTCAGGAACAGTGATATGTGCGGGAGTATAGTAGCCAAAGGTCAGATTACGCCAAAATGATTCTCGATGGGATTCCACGAAACCTTCCAATTCTATTTCGTCGGCACGCTATATCGTAATATAGCCGCCTTCGCGGAAACCAAACGCGTGCCGAGCATCAAAGTCCATCAAGTCGTTTTCCTTTACTGCGTCAGGATACATACGACGGTACTCAGCATCAGAATACCAACGTACTTTCTTCTCACCTTTAGGCGCCTTAACCAAGACGTAAAAACGCCCATTCTCACTAAAAGGTTCACCCACCTGCTCAAATGATTGGTAAGTTTTAGCTACGGGCATTTTCTAATCTCCTCTCACTTTCTATACATATTATAGCAGAAATTATAAAAAAAATCAACTATTTGATTTTTCATCAAATAGTCGATAGATGAGGAAGCGGGTAAAATGCGAAATTGGAATGTTCGCATCCAATAGGTCAAATACGGTATATAAGTAAATGCATGGGTCTTCAGTTAAGGTAAAGGCACATCGTATTTTCTCTACTACTTCATTTCCTGCGGCCACAGCGGCTTTAAGTTGGGCCAGTAGAGCAGGAATGTTTTTAAGCTCAATTACTTGCTTTTGCGGCTGCACCGATTAACCTCCAAACTTAATTCATCCTTACTACATAGTCAAATGGCT
>CALDID010000055.1 GCA_937901865.1 uncultured Treponema sp. | reverse complement strand
TCGGTTTAGTTCATCGCCCTCTCAAGGCGGAGAGACGGGTTCGACTCCCGTAGGAACCGCTAGAAGCCTACTCATATCGAGTAGGTTCTTTTTTTGTCTGCACATTCAGTTCTTCTAATCCTATACATCACAAAGCAATATCGCAATTTTGAGGATTTGTATAAACAACGCTAAAATTTCCCTTGGGCAGTTGTAAACAGTTTAATTCCAAGTCGTATTCACACTGATTTCAGTATGTAAACAGTCTAATTTCAAACCGTAATCAGTCTGTTTACAGTAGGTATAAGGTAAGTGCGTAAGAGTTTTGCTTAAAGACATAGACTCTGATGTATTGTATGTATATGCTAACGAAAGGAAATGTGTTGAAATAGGTTATTGAAGAATGGAAGAATGAGTGAAGAAATAAAAAAAAGAACTGAAGTTAATCAGTTCTTTCGATGTGGGGAGTGTAGGATTCGGACCTACGAAGGCGTAGCCAGCAGATTTACAGTCTGTCCCCTTTGACCACTCGGGAAACTCCCCAACAAACTAGCCGCCAGTAGGATTCGGACCCACGACCCCGAGATTACAAATCACGTGCTCTACCAGCTGAGCTATAGCGGCATTTGTTTCGTTCGTGTTGAACGATTAGTATATTATACTTTATCAAAAAAAATGTCAACACCTACAACTCTTTTTTTCACATTTTTTTCTTTTTTTCTGCACACACCTTTTTTACCCCGCCCTTTCAATACAAAAGGCTACATAGACACCGTTTTTTTTATGCGTCTACATAGCCCTTTGCAATACCTTACAGCAACTTACCAAATGCTTTTCATTGGATATATCGTCAAATCTACGCTATCGCTCCAAGACACTCCTGTGCTGTTCTCACTTGGGAAAATCTGCCACGCACCGCACGCTGTGTAATCATCGCTAAACACCTCAAGACTTGCCCTATCCACAAAGATATGCAGCTTTACGCTGTCTTCAACGCTCGCGAGTTCGACGCTTTCAACACAAGCAAACTTATCGCTTAAAATGATGCCAGATTTGCTTCTGTCCACGTTCAACCGTTTTTTATTCCAGTCATAGCTGATTCGAGTGTATTCGCTCTCGCTACTTCTCACATCTATGCTTGAAACTTCCTCCCCATTTTTGCGAAGTTCCGCTATCATCTCATAGCAATCGCCTCTATAGCTTTTTGCCGCTTCCCCTGCAACTTTCTCGCCACGCAATGCGTTATATGCGCGTATCGGCTTTTGGGTAAGCACATATTTTCCGTTCTCTGCTTTTAACCCTAGCGATAAAAACATTGTATATGTGCCGTTGAAACTCTCTCCGTTTTTCTCTGCAACTTTATTGCAATAATCGTCCCAAGAGTTCAGCCAGTTCAGCTCTATCAGCTCTTGCACATTCGGTTTTGCCTCTGTACCAAAATCGCGCACATAATACGTCATAGCCGCATACGAATCGTGCCCAAAATTCATAACCGCGTTTGCACTTTCTTCCTTATATTCTTCATCAGGAACAAACTGCCACTTTTCCTTTACTCTCTTAAAGTCGCCAATCTTATACAACCGTCCGCCTCGAGAAAGCACCCATTTCACTTTTCCGTCGTCTGCCCTTACGGGATACATATCGGGACATTCTGTATGAAAGCCGCGATACACCGATTCACACTGCCAATCACGCAAATTATCAGAAGAATAAATGCGAAGCTGTCCGCCTGCAATCACCATAAACCACTTATTGTCATAACGGAAAACTTTTGGGTCGCGGAAATCAGGGCTTGCAATTTCGTCTACCGTCCAATCCAATGCAATGCCGTCCGCCTTTGTCCACGTTTCGCCATCATCTCTGCTATACGCGAGCTTTATTCTCTGACCGCCGCCGTTCATCGTAATCAATGCGACAAGCCCGCCCCCGTTTTTCTCAAAGAAGCCCGATGTATTCTCTTCGTCTGCAACAATGCACCTAGAGAACATTGCGCCGTTTGCATCGGGATAGAACGCCACAGGTCGCTCTTGCCAATGCAGCAAATCACTGCTGACGGCGTGTCCCCAGTGCATTGGTCCCCACGCAATTCCGTCGTAGAATTGATAGAAGAGGTGATACTTTCCTTTGTAATACACCAGTCCATTCGGGTCGTTGCCCCAACCGTCTTTCACCGAATAATGATATTGACAGCGGTATTTCTCTGTATAATATTCATTCGCTGCTCGGCGACGATGCACATTCACTCTATACGCCACCACCGCAGTCGCTCCGTTTGCCTCTTTCGCTGTGCAGACCACCGAAATATAATTTGCACCAACTGCAAGCGGCACATTCTTCCCGTTACTATATTCCTTTCCGTCCGCTCCAAATACGCTCACCTTTGTTTCGGCGCTTTCGGCAACGGCGGCAATATCTACCGTTTCTGCTTCATAGCCGACATACTGAATCGAAATCGGTTCTCTCGGATTAAATGCACCAACAGCCTCCGTTTTGCTTTTATCAGAAGACACTTCGATTTTCGTCAACAGCGGTGTAAATGTCTTTGAAAGCGGCGTGTGCCGAATGTTCCTAAACTCCATTTCGCCGCCGCAATTCATCAGACCGAATGTTCCGCTTTTTATGCAAGTGTTCTGCCCTACATCAGCCGTACCGCTTGCATAATAATCGCCCGTGCTGCCCACAAGCTCGCCGTCTACTGCAAACGAAATCCAATCCCCTGCGCACACTACACAAAGATGATGCCAATCCTGTTCTTTTGGGGCTTTCAGCTTTATCTCGCCAAAAAGCTGCTGTTTTCTGCCGTCCTCGTATCGCATAAGTTTGCACACATTGTTTTCTTGAGAGAAAGAAGCGGCATAACTTTCGCTGTGTCCTGCTTTATCTGCATTCCTAAACAGCAACGCAGCACTAGCGTTTTCGCTCAAAAACTGCACATCAGCTTCATATACAAAGTCGTTTCCTGTGTCCTGAAAATACACAAACGCTTCTTCGTTTTCTGCCTTTTTTGCAACGCTGTGCAATGTGTCATTTGTCGCCGTCCAGCTGCCGCCCTGTGTCTTATTTCCTGCAAACGTTCCCTCGCCAGCAACAGAGCCGAACGAAATCGCTTCGTCGCGTTCCTCAAAGGCAATATGCGAGAACTTCGCCGCCGAATTCCACGTTAAAATACCGACATATCCGCCGCTGTGCCATTCAGGAAGCCGTCCCGTTATCTCGCGCAAAGAAGAGCCAGAGTTGCCGAATCGGTAAGAAAATGCGCCGTCAGAGTGCACATCAAGAGCCAAATGCACCGTGCGCGAAAGGTCAATATCGCCAATCTCGCCGCCGTCCCTCGTTTCTATTCCTGGACCAAACACACGGAAAGCGTCTGCCCTGCCCACGCGGGTAGAATCCACATTCGCTCCGTACCAGTGCATATTTGCAGATTCCGCAAACGGAAAGCCGAATATCAACGCCGCCGATCTTTATGCACCCCTCGGAAACATCGAAAAAACGTGCAATAAGCTCGGCAGTTGTCGTTTTTCCGCCGCCGGACGTGCCGACCAGCGCCGTGACCTCTCCCTCCTTTGC
>CALDID010000054.1 GCA_937901865.1 uncultured Treponema sp. | reverse complement strand
AGCCCATCTGCGACTTGTTTCAAGCAGTATTACAAAAAATATAATTCTGCTGATGATGACAATATCAATGATATAGCTGATGACGCAAATTCCGAGCCCTTAACTCAATTCGATTTAGGTTTTGGCATTGATGCTTTTGGAAATCGTGATTGTTGCTGCATTGTATTTGATTGGATTTTTGACGAAGAAGCAAACTCAGACGAGCTAACAGACAAAACAAACGCAATTCTTTTCGGTCTTTGCTACGGTCTACGCCTAACAAGCTGGTTTGCACTTTACGGAGGCGGCGGCATTGGCTGGTATTGGAACGAAACCTCACAAACGCAATTCGATTCAGAAAAAGGTATGTATGTAACAGAAGAAAACAAGTCAAACGGATTCGCTTATAAGGTGAACGGCGGCATTATGATTCCAATCGCGACAGAAGCTGATTTGAAATTTGACGTTTCGTGGAATAATCTTTGCGGCTTGACCTATGGAATCGGCATTGGCTTAAATCTATTAAACTAAACGCTTACAAATAAGCGAAGGAGATTATTTTTATGAAGAAAATTGTTCTATTCAGTTCAGTTTTAGCTTTGGTTCTGTTCTCTTGCGGCACGACAAAAAACGTCGTTGACACACAGCGGACAACAGAAAAAACATCTCATCAAAAAAGTTCGTCATCTCTGCCGTTTCCTCACAACGACGGCGCATATCAAGAGGCGTATTCGTGGCGACGAAACAAAGAGGACGCGACGATGATACAGATTAAAAACAGCAACATCGACTCTCTGCGCTATTCCTCTGTAGACCGCTACGTTTCCGAAGTCGTGCGGAAAATAAACAGCACGGCTCGAAGCGATTTTGAGCGGGCAAAGATGGCACACGACATTATCGCGCTCACAATCAGCTATGACGCAGAGAATTTCTGGCGCGGCACAATCCCAGCGCAAGATTATGCGTCTGTTTTGGCGCGAGGTACGGCGGTTTGCGAGGGATTTTCCAACACATTCAAGCATTTTTGCGACGTTTTAGGCATTCCCTGCCGCGTGGTTCACGGTTACGCGCGCGGTGTCGGCACAAAAGCAGGAAACGAAAGCTCTTCCTACAAATCCAACCACGCTTGGAACATTATCACGATAAAAGGCAGACAATATCAAATCGATTGCACTTGGGACGAAGGATTTTTGCAGGGACGCGGCTCGGTCAAAGATTATAGCACCGTGTGGCTCTTCGCGCAGCCCGAATGTTTCATTTATACGCACTTTCCCGACTTCGCAGCAGACCAGCTTCTCTCTCGCCCCCTCTCCTACTCCGCATTTTTGCAGCTTCCGTCTTTGCGACCGAACTTTTTCGATGCCGTTGCAAGCGTTTCAGACTTCAAAGTCATCAATCGCTGCAACGGAACATTCTCACTTTCCTTCACGGAGCGCAGCGGTCAAGCTCTTTCCTGCACAATCAAAGAAGACGGCGGCAGTGAGTTCGTTAAAAACGCCGATTTCGCAAAGCGAAACGGAGAAACTTCACAAATGCTCTTCAGTTTGCCCAAAGCAACGCAATACAACATCAAACTTTTCCAAAAAAACGCAGATATGGACGAAAGCAGATACTGCGGCGAGTTCTATTTGAACGCAACCGCCACAAGTTCTGTGCGATTTCCGCAGACATTCACAAATTACGGCATAGAAAACGACGGCGTTGTCATCGCTCCGATTGAAGCTCCCCTCGTCCGCGGAAAATCATACACCTTTACCGTGCAATCGCGTTACAACGATGTCGCACTGGTGATAAACAGCCAATGGACATACCTCAAAAACGACGGAACGGGAACTTTCAGCGCAGAAGCGACAATTCCTTTTGACGCAGAGAAAGTTTCTCTCAACGTGAAAAACGCTTCTGGCAAATACTGGTCAATCGCATCGTATGATTTGCAGTAATTAAAACAGATTTTCGGCGAAAAAGCGCACTACAGCCCAAGAATGAACTTGTTTATCACTTCGGCGATTGCGCTTTCGTCGTGTGTGCGCGTGGTGATATAGTCGCAATACGGTTTTATGCCGTCCGCGCTGTTCGCCACGCCGACCCCAAGCCCCGCCGCCTTAATCATCGAAAGGTCGTTGAAGTTGTCGCCGATAGCAATCGTATCCGCGATGTCAACGCCCAGTTTTTCGGCAAGAATAGCCAATCCGCGCCCCTTGTCAACGCCTTTTTTATTAAATTCGATATATCGGTTCGACGAAAAACTCACTTCGCAGCTTTTAGCGATGTCTGCAAAGTCGATTTTCATTTGTTTTCGGTACTCTTCGCTCTCGTTCATAAAAAGCACCTTCACAATGTCCTGTCCGCGCAGAAAATCAATGCTCATCTCATCGATTTCGACGACGTTCATTCTGCCTGCAACGTATGCGCGCTCATTTTCCACAAAATTATACACATACACCGTGTCTTTCGTGTATGCGTGCATACAAACATCATAATTTTTCGCCTTTTCGACCAACGCCCGCGCCACATCGAAATCGAGCGCATCGAAATGCAGCAGCCGCTCTCCAGAATTCTCCGTAATCGCGCCGCCGTTGAACGAAATCACATACTCCCCCGCTTCTTTGAACAAGCCAATCTCTTTGAGCGTTCCTTCCGCGCTTTTGTAGCCGCGACCCGTGCAAAGAACAAAGCGCACTCCTGCATTTCTCGCCTCTTGTATCGCCTCGACGTTTTCCGCCGACACCTTTCGCTCGCTATTCAACAGCGTTTCGTCCAAATCACACGCAATAATCTTGTATTTCTTTTCCATAACGCGCGTCATTATATCGTAATTACAAAACTTTGTACAATCGCTTATATAATCTCCAAAAATATGATTAATTTTGAAATATTTTGATTGATTTTGAAACATTTTAATAGATTTTTACTTTTTTATTTGACAGATTGCAAAAGTAGCGGTATAGTTTTGATTATGAACATTTTAGAAACAATTATTCTAAAACAGCAATGAAACGTTTCTAATCTGTAATACTTCGTTTTTCAATAGGAGGAATTATGAAGAAGACTTTACTTGCAGTTTCTGCAATGGCATTGGTCGCCGCGGGATTTATGAGTTGCGGTAAGAGTGGTAACAACGCATCTACAGCGGACAGCGGCAAAGCCACAGAGTCAAAAAAGGCTATCACGCTCAATAAAGACAAGCCTCTCGTCTTTTTTAACCGACAACCGTCTGACCCAACTACAGGTGTTATCGACAACGAGTCAATGAACTGGAATAATCAGACATATTACGTCGGATTTGACTCTGCCGGCGGCGGAGCTGTGCAAGGCAAGCTCATTACGGATTGGCTTTCTAGTCAAGACGTGTCTATCGACCGTAACGGCGACGGCACAATCGGTTATGTGCTTTGTATCGGCGATGTCGGACACAACGACTCAAATGCTCGCACAGAAGGAATCCGAAAAGCCCTCGGAACGTGGAACGGCAGCACAGAACCAACGAATGTAAAGGAAGGTTCTGTTACAATCGGCGGAAAAGAGTTCAAAGTCGTCGAGCTTGAGGGAAAAGCGATGACTGGCACCGATGGTTCAACTTGGAACGCAAATGCGGCAACTGATGCAATGGGTGGCTGGGCGACAAAATACGGAGCTGCCATTGATATGGTTGTATCAAACAACGACGGTATGGCGATGGGCTGTTTACAGGCATCAAACTATCCCGCTGGCGTACCAATCTTCGGATACGACGCTAATGCGGACGCAATCGAGGCAATTGGAGCTGGAAAGCTCACAGGCACAGTTTCTCAGAACGTAGACGCGCAGGCTACAGCGACATTGCAGGTTATTCGCAATCTTTTGGACGGAGTTACAGGAGAAGCCGCTGTCAAAAAGGGAATTTCAGAAGTTGACCAGTATGGCAACAAGATTTCTGCCGAAGTTGAATACATACCAGCGCAAAGAGCTGTTCTTGCTAAGAACGCAGGCGTAAACGCTTCTAACTGGGAAAATTACAAGGCAGGCAACCGCGATAACGGCATTAAACAGACAAATGCAGCGAAAAAGAAGGTAATGCTCACGATTTATAACGCGGCAGACAACTTTCTCTCATCATCTTATCTCCCGGCGTTGCAATACTACGCTCCGCTCCTCAATCTCGACTTGCAGGTGGTTCAGGGCGACGGACAGAACGAGGCTTCTTGCTTGGATAAGTTCACAAACCTCAACAGCTTCGACGCTTACGCGGTGAATATGGTCAAGACAAACTCAGGTCGCGACTATACTGACAAGCTCAAGTACTAAATAGCGTAAAATCGCGTTTTTACAAAAGCCTGTAGAACTAAAAATGAGTTTTTACAGGCTTTTTTGTTAGAGAAAACTTTTTTTCAATGGAGAAAACTAATGAACGATGTTGTTCTTGAACTAAAAAATCTCTCCAAGTCTTTTGCTAAGAACAAAGTTTTGAACGGCATAAATCTCACCGTCCGAAAAGGCAGCGTAATGGGGCTTATGGGCGAAAACGGCGCGGGAAAATCAACGATGATGAAGTGTCTTTTCGGGATTTACGCCAAAGACGAGGGGCAAATCTTCCTTGACGGCAAGCCGATAGACTTCAAAAACCCGAAAGAAGCCCTCGAAAACGGCGTGGCAATGGTTCATCAAGAGTTAAACCAGTGTCTTGACCGCACTGTAACCGATAATCTCTTTCTCGGCCGCTATCCGAAAAAAATGGGCGTGATTGACGAGCAGAAAATGTTTAAGGAAAGCTCAAAGCTCTTCGCTTCGCTGAATATGAGCGTCAATCCGAACACGATAATGCGCACTATGAGCGTATCTCAGCGGCAAATGGTCGAAATCGCAAAAGCCGTGAGCTACAATGCGAAGATTATCGTTTTGGACGAGCCGACTTCATCTCTGACCGAGCCTGAAGTCAACAAGCTTTTCTCGATTGTGCGCGACTTGAAGGCGAAAGGCGTGTCGTTCGTGTATATTTCGCACAAAATGGACGAGATTTTCCAGATTTGCGACGATATTTCCGTTCTTCGCGACGGCGCAATGGTTTTATCGACAAAAGCAAGCGAAACCGATATGAACAAGCTCATTTCCGCAATGGTTGGGCGTTCACTCGACAAGCGCTTCCCCGATGTTGACAATACGCCTGGCGAAAACTACCTCGAAATCAAAAATCTGTCCACAAAGTACGAACCGCACCTCGAAGACATTTCTTTCACCGTCAAAAAGGGCGAGATTTTCGGTCTTTACGGGCTTGTCGGCGCAGGCCGCAGCGAGCTTTTGGAGTCGATTTTCGGAATTCGCACGATTGCGACGGGAGAAATTATTCTCGACGGACACAAATTGCGCTTCAAGTCGAGCAAAGACGCGATGGAATACAATTTCGCGCTTGTTACTGAGGAGCGAAAGCTCAACGGAATGTTCGGCAAGGACACAATCGAGTTTAACACGGTCATCACGAACCTTGAGCAGTACAAAACGATGGGCATTTTGTCTAACCGAAAGATGAGGGACGCTGCAAATCGCGAGATAAAGCGTATGCACACAAAATGCGTGAGCGCAGACGAGCTAATCACGGCTCTTTCTGGCGGAAATCAGCAAAAAGTCATCATCGGCAAGTGGATGGAGAGAGAACCCGACGTGTTTTTGCTTGATGAACCAACACGAGGAATCGATGTCGGCGCGAAATACGAGATATATCAGCTCATTATCCAAATGGCGAAAGAAGGTAAAACGATTATCGTCGTTTCAAGCGAAATGCCTGAGATTTTAGGCATAACAAACCGCATCGCCGTGATGTCCAATCATCGCCTTGCAGGAATCGTGGACACAAAATCTACCGACCAAGAAGCCCTTTTGCGACTTAGCGCAAAATATCTGTAATATAAGGAGAAATCTATGTCATTTACCGACGACAAGAAACTCAAAGACTATATCGACAAACTCGAAACACTCCGCGAAGCTGGCGTGAACCGTATCGCAGAGATGAAGAACGAAATCGGCAACATCAAGCGCAATAAAATGCTAGGAGAAGCCGAAAAATCCGCCGCAATCGCCAAATGCACTGCCGAAATGGAGAAGGCGCGGCAGGTCGCAAGCCAAAACGCAGAAGCAGACATACAGTTGACCAAAGAGGCGGTAAATTACGCGAACAAGATTTCGAAAACCTACATCGAGAACGTCAACGCCGAGCAGAACGCCAAAATCGCACAGCTAAAGAGCGAACTCGCGGCAAAATGCAGCGCGATAAAAAGCGAGGCACAGGGAAGAATCGCCGCTGCAAGCACGGAACACGACCGCGAAACCGCGAAATACGAGCTAAAAAGCGCGCTTTTCGACGCTAAAAACAAGATTCAAAGCGAAATCGACCGTTGCAACGACACGAAAAAGCAAGCGTTCACCGACCACGTTCAAACAAACCGCACACTTCGCAACGGCAAGAGCGATTTATGCGAAGACATCTCGCTGTCGTGCAAAAACTACATCTACAATTTCAAAGCATCGAAGTTTTTCCTCGATAACGGTTTGTATCTAGCGATTTTGCTCTTCTTCATCATCTGTATCATCGTAGCTCCCGCAATCGACGCTGGAAACCTGCTGACTCTGCCCAACATCTTCACGATTTTGGAGCAATCTTCAACGCGTATGTTCTACGCGCTCGGTGTCGCGGGCTTAATCCTTCTTGCAGGCACGGATTTGAGCGTCGGGCGAATGGTCGCGCTCGGTTCGGTTGTAACGGGCTTGATTTTGCACCCAGGCGTGAACATCGTCAAGTTTTTCGGTATGGGTCCGTGGGATTTCACATCGCTTCCGATGGGTTGCCGCTTGTTTATGGCGTTGTTCCTGTCGATTTTCCTTTGTACCGCGTTCTGCTGTTTTGCGGGTTTCTTTACTGCAAAGCTAAAAATCCACCCATTCATTTCGACTTTGTCAACTCAGCTCATCATTTACGGTCTTTTGTTCTTCGGCACGACGGGTACTCCTGTAGGTTCAATCGATTCAGGCGTAAAAGACCTAATCGGCGGCCGATGGGTATTGGGCGTGGTCAACGGCGAGCTAGTTACGTTCCCGAAGCTCATCATTCCTGCGGTTATCGCGATTATCGTTGCGTGGTTTATTTGGAACAAGACGACTTTCGGCAAAAATATGTATGCTGTGGGTGGCAACGCGGAGGCTGCGAGCGTTTCGGGTATCAGCGTGTTCTGGACGACGCTCGGCGTGTTCATTATGGCAGGCATTTTCTACGGTTGCGGCGCATTCCTTGAAGCATTCCGCGCGAATGCGAGCGCAGGCACGGGACAGGGCTACGAAATGGACGCAATCGCGGCGTGCGTTGTCGGCGGCATATCGTTTAACGGCGGTATCGGCAAAATCGGCGGCGCGGCAATCGGCGTTATCATCTTCACAGGCTTGACTTACTGCTTGACCTTCTTGCACATCGACACAAACTTGCAATTCGTGTTCAAAGGCTTGATAATCATCGCCGCAGTTGCGCTTGATTCAATCAAATACCTCAAACGCAAATAGAGCAAAGGCTCTTTTCTACAAAAAAATCCCCCGAAGTTTCAACATTCTTCGGGGGATTTTATTATTCTGCTGTTGTTTCTGTGCTTGGCGTTGTTTCCGTCTTTGTATCTTTTGTATTTTTCGAGGCTTTTCGTGCGCTATCGTTCGCGTTTTTCACTTCTTTTTCGATTTCACGATAGAAACTCGCGTATTTTTCCTTTTCAAGCGTGTAAAGCGCGGTGATATACGGGAAAAGCGTGCCGTTTAAGAACTCTCTCAGCTCTTTTTTAATCGCCGTCGCACTTTTTTCGCTCTTTGATTCCAGCTTTATGCGGTTCGCCGCGACTTGTGCCGCCTTAAACTCCGCCTCATTTGCCGAAAGTTCCGCAACATACTCCGCGCCGCAATGGATTTTCGCCACAATCGCCTTAATTTCGCTCTTATCGAGGTCTTGCAACAAGCTATCAATGTGAGCCGACTCCTCAAGCTGCTTTTCCGTCGTCATTTTGCGCCCATATCGGTTCGCAATCTCAAGGATTTTCTTCGCCGCGTCCGATTCCTCCGCAAAAAGCGACACACACGCGCCCTCAAGCATCGTAAACATATTGCGAATGGTGATATTTCGCTTTTCGTTTGCCTTATCGAGCCCAGCCGACTCCGCCACGCGCTTAATCGCGATGATGAGCTCCGTAGCGAGAGAATCCGCTTGCGCAAAGCGAGAATCTAGCTCAGGATTTTCAAGCTTTACCTTGTGTCCGTTGTGAATTTTGCACAAAAGCTGCGTCAACGTCGCGAACTCTGCCACTGACAAAAGATTTATTGCACTTATCATTCTCATACTCCCGTTTCGATTGATATATTTTAATTCTACCACCAAAGCGGCGAGTTTGCAAGCGAAATTTTACATCTTTGCGAAAAAATCAAGAAATACCAACCGAAACGGCACATCTTCTCGCTTGGACAGCCTATTTTCACAGCGAAACGGCACGTCCTAACGAGAAAATCGAGAAATACCAACCGAAATTCCCCATTTTTTCATTTGGATATGCTTTTTCGCTCCGTATCCCTCACTTTTCTATTATCGACAACAGAAGTTTGTACAACGTTTCAGAGATAAAGCGATTAGACTGCCTCATCACATCAACACTTTCTTTTATTTGCGTATCACTAAGCAAATTCTTTTTGTACGCTGCAATAAGAACGCCGATTACGCCCGTTATCTTGATATTCATCTGCTCTGCGACGGCTATTCCGTGCGATTCATCGATAATCAAGGCTTTCGTTTCGTTTGTGTCGGCAAGAATTATCGCCTCGCTTTCGCCTTGGTCTAAGCCCGTCGCTCTTCGCAATAAATCCACTTTCTCCGCCGAAATATCATCGCGAATTATCAAAAAATCAGCGCGGCGCACTGCCAAAGCTTCGTCAACATAATCAGAATTTTCTGTCAACTCCCTAAAAACAGCGCGCGGAATATGCACATTTTTGTATAAATCGCGCAAAATGTCGAAATGTCCGATTTTAAGCAACGTTATTATCGGTGTTGTGTCTGCAATTACTATCATTTTATTCGGCGGCGGCAAGAGCGGCGGAAATATCGCGCGATAATTCATCTTCGTCCATATCGATATACGGAATTCCGAACGAACCATACAGCGAAATGAGATTCCATTTGCTTATTCCCAAAATCTCCGCGGCTTTTCCGTGGCTAATCGTGCCGTTTTGAATAAAAGGATAGAGCAAAAGCGCGCGCTGCTGAAAATCTATTCCATTTTTGTGAGAATTAAGAAACGGTTTCATCTGTTCTGGCACAAAAATCGTCGCTGGTTGCAACTGAACTTGACAAAGCATATATAACCTCCTGCT
>CALDID010000053.1 GCA_937901865.1 uncultured Treponema sp. | reverse complement strand
TGTTTCAACGATAGATTTCCGTGTCAAACACGAGAATGACATAAAGGTACACTCGGGAATGACATAAACAGATACTTCAGCATACTTTCCGTAACATTTCCAAAAAAGCTAAACAAAGATAGCGTAATAAAAATTTTACAGAATGAGAGAAAAAATCTGAATAAGCAAAAAGATGTATTATAATACATAATTGAGAATAATTGATTAGAGGTTGCTCTTTTATGAAAAAATCTATTTTTTGTTTTTTCATTTTTTTTCTATTCGTTCAGCTTTTTTCTTTTGCAGAAGAGTTTGACGATTTTTTATCTGAATATGTAAGCCGTGGGTATACAAAAGATGAGGGGCTTCCTAGTAATACGGTAACAGACATAATTCAAGATGACAAAGGCTATATTTATATTGGCACTTACGAAGGCTTAGTGAGATTTGATGGTGTGGATTTCACTGTCTTTAACAAAGGTTTAGACCCGCGATATAATTTTGTGTCTGCGCGCTCAATTTTTCAAGCAAAAGACGGAGCTATTTGGGTGGGAAGCAATGACGAAGGCATTTTTCGCATTGTTATGGACAGCGCAGAAGAGATAAAAGAGTTTTCTAAAGCAAATGGATTGCCGAATAATTCAATTCGCGACATCGCAGAAGACGATAGCGGCAATATATGGGTTGCAACATCGGGCGGCGTTGTCTATATCACAAAGGATTATGAAGTCGTATCGCCAGACCCGTCTTTTCAAAGCTCTCATAGCGATTTACACGAAATCTGTTCTTCGGTGTATTGTGATAAAACGGGGCGTGTTTGGGTAACAACGGCAAAAGAAAAGGGACTTTATTATTTTAAGAATAATACGTTTTCTCAATACACGTTTTCTGATGTTTCCCTGCAAAGCAATATTGTTACTTTGGTAAGCGAAGATAATTCGGGGGCATTGTGGTTTGGTGTTTCGCCTCATTTTGCAGTGCGGGGCGAGGGTAGCAGTGCTGAAACGTTTGATTTAGCGATTGCAGACAAAAGCGGTACAACGGTTACTTCTATTGAACAAGATAAAAACGGGGTGATTTGGTTTGCAACAGATGCAGGTATCTCAATTTATCGCAATGGCTCTATTAGTCAGTTTTCAGAATCGAGCGGATTGATAGACAACAGTCTGAATAAAATCTTAGAAGACCGCGAGGGAAACATTTGGATTGCAACAGATAGGGCTGGCGCGCAAAAGATGAATCACGGTATCTTTAAGATGTATCCGCTTCTTTCTTCGGTAAACGCGATTGCAGAGGGGAAAGACGGCAGAGTGTGGTTCGGTTGTGATAAAGGGCTTGTTTGCTATAAAGTGGATAAAAATAATTCGCTTATTCCTGAATACAATGCGATAACTGCATTTTGCAAGAGTGCGAGAATTCGAGATGTTTCTATTGCGTCTAACGGAGATATTTTAGTTAGCTCTTATGCAAATCTAGGACAGATGCGATTTTCGCCAGACGGGGAGCTTGTGGGGCAGTGGAAAAAAGCGGATGGCTTGACAGGCGAAAAGGTTCGCGTTGGTATTGAAAGCGCAAGAACGCACGATATTTATATCGGAACGACATCGGGCTTAAACATCGTAAAAGCGGACTCAGGAGAGGTGAAATCATTTACCACATCAAACGGTTTGGCTCATAACTATATTATGGCGATTTATGAAGACGCGACGACGGGAAAAATCTGGCTTGGAACAGATGGCGGCGGCGTGGTTGTGATGGAAGGCGAGCGATTTACAGAGCATTACACCACAGAAAACGGGCTTGCAGGAAACATTGTCTTTAAGATTTCAAAGGACGCTGACGGCGCATTTTGGATTTGTACAGGTACAGGTGTGAGCCGACTGTATAATGGAAAGTTTGATAACTTCACGAAATCGAGCGGAATGGGAACGGATAGCGTTTTCCAGATGATTGAAGACAGGGCGAAAAATGCGTGGTTTGTGAGCAATGCAGGAGTATCGAGCGTAAAAAAGCAAGATATGATTGATATGGTGAGCGGAAAAAGCACTCACATTGTGCCGAAATTTTACACTCGATTTGACGGCTTAAAGACAATCGGGGCGACATCAACTGCTTTGAGTATGATAGATTCACGAGGGCAGCTGTGGTTTACGCTTATTGATGGATTTGCGGTGTGCGACCCGAACAAACTGCAGCTGAATAGCATAAAGCCTAGTACGAACATCGAATACATCACGATTGATGATACTCTAGTTTATCCTAGCAAAGAGCCGATTGTGCTTCCTGCGGGAACAAAGCGCATTAGAATAAAGTATGCAGGATTAAGTTTTGTTTCATCAGAGCTTATGCAATTTCAGTATAAACTAGAGGGATTTGATTCCGCTTTTTGTAATTGGCTTGGCAGCCGAACAGCTTCATACACAAACTTGAAACCTGGAAAATACCGATTTCATTTGATTGCGTCGAATGGCGACAAAGTCTTGAGCGATGATAATGCAGAGATTTTGTTTATTCAGCAAGCGTATTTTTATCAGCATTTCTGGTTTTGGCTAATTGTTGCGGCGATGATTGTGCTAGTTATCGTGGAGCTAAGCATTACGATTTATGGTCTTATAAGTCAGCTTAAAAAGCTAAAGAATGCGGTTGCTGAGCTTTCGAGTGGAAATGCAGATTTGACAAAGCGTGTTTTGATGAAGAAACACAAGATGTTCAAAGTCTTCAATGAGTTGGTAGACGAAGAAAACAGGTTTCTTGAGAAGTTTCAGTTGATAATCTCTAAGGTGAAAGAGAGCGAAAAAATGCTCAATTCTGTTGGTTCAGATATGTCATCTTCGACAGAAAATACAATAGACGCAATTTCGCAGATTATCGTGAATATAAAGAAGGTTCATTCGTCTATTGATAATCAGAATATGAGTGTTCAAGACACTGCGGATTCTGTTAATCAGATTGCGGCGAATATTTCTTCGCTTGAAAATCTGATTACCGAGCAAGCAAGCGGAGTAAATTCTGCTTCGAACGCGGTAGAAGAAATGCTTGATAATATTAGGTCAGTGAATACGTCGGTTGACAATATGGCTGCGGTGTTTACAGACCTTGAGGAGCAGGCTGAAGCGGGGCAGAGCAAGGAAAAAGCTGTAAGTGAAAAGATTTTGCAGATTGAAGAGAAATCGAAAATGCTTCAAGAAGCGAACACCACAATCGCAAATATTGCAAGCCAAACAAATATGCTTGCGATGAATGCGGCTATTGAAGCGGCGCACGCAGGAGATGCAGGAAGAGGATTTGCGGTTGTTTCTGAGGAGATTAGAAAACTCTCAGAAACATCTTCAAAGCAATCGAAAACTATTGGCGTGCAGCTAAAAGAGATTCAAGCCTCTATTATAGATGTTGTGTCTGCGTCTCAAGAATCAAGCCGTGCATTTACTTCTGTTTCTGATGAGATTGTCCGTACTAATCAGATTGTTCGCTCTATAAAAGACTCTATGGAAGAACAGAACTCTGGTTCAAAGCGCGTCATTAGCACTCTTAAGCAGATGACGGACAGTTCAAAGGTTGTAACGTCAGCTGCAAAAGAGATGAGTGAGGAAAACAAGACAATTCTCGACAACATCACGACATTGCAGGATTCAAGCTATATTATGAGCGAGAATATGAAAGAAATGTCATTAGGTGCGCAACGAGTCAGCGAAAGCGGTGTTGACTTAAAGGGTATGTCTATCCGTATGAACAATGCAATTAGCGACATTGGAGAGCAAATTGTTCAGTTCACCGTCTAAAAATATGCAACGCAGGGCTAAAGAATAAGCTCGGCTTGCACATCTGAGTCATTGTTGTGCAGAATTTTGTCAATTAACGGCTCTTTTATCACGATTTTGATTAAATCTCCTGCTTTTATCTGCTTTGCTTCGGGTAAATCTGGGAGATTTATTTGTGCATGCAAGAAGTTTTCTGTTACAGCGTGTATAATCGGAACTTTCTTGAGTAAAAGTCGGTCTGCACGGCTGTTTTCAACAATCGCCGTAACTGTTTTTCCTTTAAGTGAATTGATATATGCAATTTTTTCTTGCTGTGCAGCCTGTGTGAGCCATAAAACACGCTCTCCTTTTATTCGCTCTGGAATCTTCGGAGTCATTGTGTATGCAGGAGTGTCAGGACGCGGCGAGAACGGAAACGCATGTATCCACGCAAAATGCAAATCGCTGCACATTTTCTGCGTTTGAGAAAAATCTTCGTCTGTTTCTCCTGGAAATCCTGCGATAATGTCGCACGCAATGAACGGATTTTCCTTTGTTTCGCGCAAAAGTCGTACTGCATTGTACACATCTTCGGCTTTGTATTGCCGTTTCATTGCTTTCAAAATAGTATCGCTGCCGCTTTGTATCGAAAGATGAAATGACGGGCGCACTCGTGGGCTTTTTAAGACGTAGCACAGTTTTTCCGTGATGTGTTCTGGATAAAAACTCGAAATTCTAAAAGCAATATCGCGTGTGTTTTCCAAGAGTATGCGCAATAATCCTGCGAAATCTTCGCGATGTCCTTCCCATTCGCCGCGATATTGGCTCAAGTTTACGCCTGTGAAGACGACTTCTTTCTGTCCTGCTGTTTCAAGTTGCCTAACACGCTCTAAAACGGTCTTTACGTCGAGCGAAACGCTCTTTCCGCGTGCTAAATGTATGCGGCAATAAGTGCAAGCGTTTGCGCAGCCGTCTTGTATCTTTATTGAAGAACGCGAATGTGTTTGAAATGTGTCTGTATAGAGCAAAAACTGCGGCGCAATAGCATTCTTCTCATTGATTTCAGTTTTTTGAATCTCTTGCTTGTTTAGAGATAGCGATTTGACAAAGTCTGCAACTTCTTTTGCGCTCGGATTTTTGTCTGAAAGATATGATTTTAGTTTTTTCGGAAGCTCTGCTAAGATGTCTTTGCGGCTTCCTCGGATTACCGCAATTCTCTCGTCGATATTTTCGATTTGCGCAGCGTCTAACTCGGCGTAGCAGCCCGTTGCAACGACCGCTACAGTCGGAAATTTCGCTAAAAGCAGCCGCATAAGCCGCCTTGCTTTTTGTTCAGCCTTTGAAGTAACGGTGCAGGTGTTAATTATAGAAAGAATAGTGTCGCTTTGTGCGCTTTTAGCCGCCGTCATCGCCTCCAAATCGACCGAAAATCCCTCGTCGGTGAACGTTCGCGCGAGAGCTTCGGATTCGATTTGATTTAATTTGCAGCCGAGTGTTTCAAAATGTACGGTGAACATCTATCGCAGAGCCTGTGTACATCTCGCTTTGCCTCTTGTTGCGTCCGATTGCGACGGATTCAATTCAAGAGCCTTGTTATACGCGGTCAATGCGCTCTCGTAGCTTCCCGCATTCTCTCTCGCGTAGCCCAATCGCATCCACCAATAATCCAAAAGCGGCTCGGTGCGAACAGCCATCGACAATGCAATATCCGCATGCTGATATTTCTTCTGCTTTATGTAGATTTCGCCCATAAAATAGTACGCCGTGCCGATGTCGCTCCCTTTCGCAGCATTCGCAACGTACTCCTGAAAGTATTGCATCGCGCCTGTGTTTTTGCCTTGATAGAACTTTGCTTCGCCTAAGATTTCCAAGATTCGCACATCATACGGACTTTTCTTATTTGCCTCGATTGCTCTTTGCTCAGCCTCCGCGTACTGCTTATTTCTGACCAAGCTCCAACACAAAACGGCATAGGAATCCATATTATTCGGATTTTGAGAAATCTCAGCCTCACACGCCGCAATCGCTTCAGAATATTTTTTTTCGCGATAGAGCTTGAGCGCGTCAACCTTGTTCTGTGCAAAAATCGGAAGCACAAAAATCGAAGAAAAAATCACCATTATAGAAGATAAAAGCACAATCTTTTTCATTTTAACAGTCCTTTTGAAACGTATGAAATGCTAAGAACGCACCGTAGTGCATTTTCCCGTAAACGAAGAGCCTGGCTCCAAGACAACTTGTGCCGCTGTAATATCTCCTTCCACCGAACCAGTCGAAGTAACGTACACTATCTTTTTGCCAATGATGTTCCCCGTAACAATTCCCTTGACGAGCACTCTATTAGTCTCGATATCCGCTTTCACTTTCGCCATTGTGTCAATCACAAGGTCGCTCGTCGCGCTAATCGAGCCGTTTACCGACCCGCGAATCAGAAACGGCTTTGTAAATTTGATAGAGCCAGAAAATTTAATGTCCGACTCCATCACTGTATCAAAATCTTCATCTTCAAGTTCGAATAAATCTGTTTCTTTAACGTCAAACATAATCTCTACTTTACTCGTTATCCTCTATGTCGTCAATCCCTGCTTTTCCTGAGAAAAGAAGTTTTGTCTTGTTTACTTTATTTTCGACATCAACTTCACTGATATATAACGATAATTGCTCTCCATCAAACTTTAACGAGCCTTTTAGCTTTGAAAATCGGCTAAATCCTTCTATGCGTGCGCTCAAATCGTTTTCGTCGTAGATGATATACTGCACGTTCAGCTCAATTTCGCCTTTTTTCATCGATGCAATTTTCTCTGGCGGGTCAGTTACGACGATTTCGATTAATCCGCTGTCTGTATCGGTCGCCGCGCGGCAAAAAAAGCCAGGAAATAGCGGCGTTTCGTCCGAAATTTTCACAATCGCGTCAATATTCAAATCTTCATAAGCGATTTTTCCAGAAAAACTGAGCGGTAAAGAAATATTTTTGAAGTAATCTTCGTAAGTTTCGCACAAACTGCCCGTAACAACAGCCGTTCCACCCTGTTTTTCGATGATTGACAAAATATTTTTGTACACATCAATGCGCGCTTTCGTTAATGCAATGACAGGAGGGTAAACCTGGAGGCGATAATCGGCTTGCGCTTTGTATTTTTCGGCGTTTTTGGTCATAATCGTGCTGCCATAGGACGTGAGCGTCTTGATTTTCGGGAAATTCACCTGATTTAACAGCGTAATCGTCGTAACAAGGTCTGCAAATTGGTAACCCCAGCGCGTGCGCGACGTGCTATGCTTCATCATATTGTAAGATTCAAGCTCGCCTTGCAGGATTTTTTTGTAATATTCGTTGTTTTCGATTATTGAACGCACAAAATCCACGTCATCGTGCGTATATATTTTGTCATTTTCCAGCCGCATAACGTCGCTGTAGTAAGATTCAATCACATCTTGCTGGTAAAGAAGCGAAAGTTTGTAAAGTGTGGGGTGAATTTCGCAATTTCCGTCCTTTGTCAAGAAGATTTTGTACTTATTTTTGCTGTTTTTGCTGTCGATTCCCATTTCAAAGTACGCATCTGTCGCTTCCGCGATGAAAGAAAAGATTTCTAAGTCCGTATCTTTGAACAAATCACGCATTTTTTCGTAAAACTCGCCCTCTTTTTCGAGCAAATTCGCCTTGAAGTGCGGAGTTACAAAGTAATATCGCGGCGTTCCGTCCTTTGTCGGCGCAAATCGCTTTGTATATGTCCACATTTCGACCAAATACAGCAAAATATCAACCTTATTTTCCCCGTCCGAGAGCGAAATAATGCAATCTCCCTCGCTCGTCAGCGGTAAATTGCCGATTTTCACCTGTATCGCATTGTCTTTTATGCCGTTTTTCGTGATGAAGCCCGAATATGAATACTCTTTTTTCTCTCCGCGCACTCTTTCCGCCGATTCTGATGGGCAATCGAGGAAATCTTGCTCATTCAAGTGCAATTCGCACGCCTCAAACGCCCATTTTTCCTCTTTCAGCTGCTTATGATAATATCCCGTGCGCCCATTTTCGTCCAATCCCGCCACTCTCAGTTCTCGCGCGTCGTTTCCGTGCCCGTTTTGCGCGATTGTAATATATTTCGTGAGCCGTGCCGAGCCAAAAAGCGCGATTTCTGTTTGCTTTTTCCAGTCTTCGTTCGGCAAACCCCACGGTGTGTAATTAGAAAGATAGTTTTTTCCCGTGTATTTCTGCGAATATGGTTTGTAAGTGTACTTAAACCACATCGGGTCGCTGCCCATTGTGTCAAAATCGATGAGCCGCGTGTACATTTCGCCCTGTTTGTTAATCAAAAACAGCGTTGAAGCCGATGCGCTGATGTTTTCTGCAATAAAACTGCCGTGTTCAGGTCCTAAAATCTCCTTGCTCCAGTCTGGCGGAAGCCCAGAATCAGTAAAAATGATGTCTTGCCCGTTTTCACAAAGGAAGTAAACCGTTTCAAGCCCCATCGTGCCGTAATGATGGTCGTTGCCGAAAATGTCGGTGTACCATAAAACATTTGTACGACGCGCCGCCAAAGCCCAGCCTCGCTTCGAGTCAACTCTCACATTCTGCTGCAGCACGTTTCCTTTGGGAAATCCGAACGTATTTTTCCACAAAAACGGCTTTTCAAAGGCAGTTTTGCGCAAATAACACTCGTACATCTTGCCTTCGTCGTCGAATGCGCACAGTACATCGTCGTCCGCAGAGATTTCGACAATCTTTTTGGGAACTGGAAAAGAGGAAAGCGAGAGATTTTTTGGGTGCGGTAAACCTGTAGACGTGAAAAGTAGCCAATTTTTGTCCTTTAGAGATTTATAAAAAATCTTTCCGTCGTGCAAAGTGAAGTAAAAATCTTTTGTAAAAGTCTGAGAAAGCGTTTTTATAACGATTTTATCAGGAAAAATGCCGTTGATTTCGTCATTTTGAGCAAATAAATTTTCTTCTAAAGCGGTATTCGACGAAAATTCGGACGAATAAAATTTTGAAGAAGAGGTCGCACACGAAAAAAGTGTGAATGCAAAAACTATAATGAGTGAAAAATTCGCGAAAAAGGTTTTCATAGAAAAAAAAGTATAGCCATTTTTGAGAAAAAGTGCAAGAAAGTAATTTTATTTCTCCTCGACAATCGCTCTTTTTGGTGTTATACTATTTGTAAATGTGCGAAAAAATGGAGGTTTTTCGATGAGTGAAGCAGTAAACGAGATTTATCAGACGCTTTCGGTGAGTGCGCAAAAAGAAGTGTATGATTTTATGCTTTTCCTGTATCAACGGCAAATTGCAGAACAGCAAAAACAGCATGAAGAAGCTCAAGTGCAAGAGAAACTTTCGGCTTTATATAAACTTTCTGGCTCGATGAAAGATATATGGAAGGGAGAAGATGCGCTTGAATATCAAAATAAAGTGCGCGAGGAGCGGGAAATTGGCTAAAAAGATATTTATTGACACAAATCCGCTCATTTATCTTGTGGGAAAGCAAGAGCCGTATTACGAAAAAGTCGTTTCGTATATCACGAAAGGCATTTTAGAAAAAGCAGAGTTCTATACATCAACGATTACGGACGCAGAATTTCTCTTGAAACCGTATTTGACCAATGATTTTGAGAAAATTGAATTGTTTAAGAGCTGTTTGAAGCAAATGAACTTCTTGAAATGCTTTATAAATGAGGAAATTGCAGAAAATGCGGCAAAACTTCGCGCAAAATACACGGGGCTAAAGCTGGCGGACGCATTGCAATTAAGCGCAAGCATTGCCTGCGAGTGCGATGAGTTTTTTACGAATGATAAACGGCTGCGGCAAGTATTGGAAGCGCGCGTTGTGTATCTTGGAGATTGGGAAAAATAGTAATTTATGGATATGAAGAAGAAAAGAGCGAGGGTTATGATTGTAAGCGCGGCGAGTGGAAGCGGAAAAACGGTCGCGATGTGCGCTTTACTTAGATTATTGAAGCGAAAAGAAGCGAAAAAAGAGATTTCTGGCGTGTGTGCGTTCAAATGCGGTCCAGATTTTATTGACCCGATGTTTCATACGCGCGCGCTCGGCGTTCCTTCGGGCAATCTCGATACGTTTTTTCTCTCTGACGAGAAGACGAAGAGCCTTTTTGCGCATTACGCAAACGAAAACGCCGTTTCGCTCATCGAGGGCGCAATGGGATATTTTGACGGCGTGAGTTTTGAGGCGGAAAAGGGCAGTTCTGCGGATATTGCGCGCGTTTTGTCGTGTCCCGTCGTGCTTGTGATAAACGCGGAGGGCATGGCGCGGAGTGTTTTGGCGATTGTGAAAGGTTTTTTGGCGAGCGACTGTGAAAATCTTATCAAAGGCATTATCTTGAACCGCGTTTCAAAAGCTGTCGCCGAGAAAATGCGGAATATAATAGAAGAAAACTGCGCCGTCAAGGTAGTTGGCTACATCGAAAAGGGCGATGATTGCGCGTTCGAGAGCCGTCATCTCGGCTTAAAAACGCCCGACGAACTCGATAACCTCGATGAGAAACTTGAAAAACTCGCCGACCGCGCCGAAATGTGCATTGATATAGATGAAATTATCAAAATCGCTCAATCCGCCCCCGATTTAGAAACTCAAAATGTCCCTTTTTTCCCGAATATCGCAAATCAAGAAATTCAAATTGCCTTTGAAAGAAAAAAATTGACAAAACCGTCCGTGACGGTGGGGGTCGCGAGAGATGAGGCGTTTTGTTTTTATTACCGCGAAAACCTCGACAGCTTGAAAAACGCTGGTGCGAATATTATTTTTTTCTCGCCGCTGCACGATTCCGATTTTCCCGAATGCGATGCGCTGTATTTGGGCGGCGGTTACCCCGAAGAGTTTTCCGAAAAGCTCTTTTCTAACACAAAAATGATGATGATGATTCGTAATCGCGTGCGTTCTGGGCTTCCGACGATTGCGGAATGCGGCGGATTTCTGTATTTGCTCGCGCTCGGCGTTTTAGACGGCACATTTTTCAATACTCACCGTCTTTGCCGCTTTGGATATATCACCGTGAAGGCAAATCACGATAATTTGCTGCTTTCTGAAGGCGAAACGGTCAAAGCACACGAGTTTCACTACTTTGATACGACGAAAAACGGAGATGATTGCACGGCGGAGAAGATTTCGGGCGCGAAATGGAGCTGTATCACCTCGAAGCCGCTCGATTTAACGCCAAGTTTGCCGCCGTTTACGCAAACGCTGAACGTTTTTGCAGGATTTCCGCACCTATTTTTCCCGTCGAACGAAAATATCGCGCTCCGATTTGTCGAGGCGGCGCGAAAATACGGCGAAGAGAAAGTAAAAATCCGCACAAAATGCTCTGTTTGCCCCAAAAAGCGAAGAGCAATGGAGAAAAAGTGATGATATTGAGCAATTTAATAGAAGAAATTGAGCGCGCCGACGAGAAAATCGCCTGTGAAGCGCGCAAAAAATGGGATTCTATCGCGCATCCGCTCTCTTCGCTGGGCGTTTTGGAGGAAATTATCGCGAAAATTGCGAGTTGTGAGCGCAAAATCCTGCCCGAAACCGAAAAAAAAGCGGTTGCCGTTTTCTGCGCGGATAACGGAATCGTCGAAGAGGGCGTTACGCAAACTTCAGCCGACGTAACCGCGATTGTCGCCGAGAATATGTGCACGAAAAAGACGAGCGTCTGCTGCATGGCGGCTGTCGCAGGTGCAGACGTTATCCCTATTGATATGGGAATGAAGAGGAAAGTTTTTCACACGGCGATGATTGATATGAGCGTGCGGCGCGGAAGTTCCAATTTTGCCAAAGAAAACGCGATGACGGGCGATGAGGTGTTGCGCGCGATTGAAAACGGCGAAAAAGTGGCGCGTGAGTTGTGCGAAAAAGGCTATAATCTCACGGCGACGGGCGAAATGGGGATTGGAAACACGACGACGAGCGCGGCGGTGGTGTGTGCGATGTTGGGAAAAAGAGCGGAAGACGTGGCAGGGCGAGGGGCAGGCTTGTCGGACGCAGGATTGGCGCGAAAAATCGACGTGATAAACCGTGCATTGACCGAGCGGGCGTGGAAAAAGGGCGATGTGATTTCGATTTTGTCGGCGTTCGGCGGTTTTGACATCGCTGGAATGTGCGGATTTTATCTTGGAATGGCGAAAAGGAAGAAATGCGTATTGCTAGACGGCTTTATTTCGCAAACGGCGGCGTTGTGCGCGGTGAAATTGGCGGAAAATGTGCGCGATTACCTCATTGCGACGCACGAAAGCAGCGAAAAAGGCTCTGCGGTGGTGTTAGATGAGCTGAAAATGAGCGGATTTATTCACGCGGGGCTGCATTTGGGAGAGGGAACGGGCGCGGTGTGTGCATTTCCGATGATTGAGATGGCGAAAAAGGTGTATTGTGAGATGGCGACGTTCGATGAAATTAGTGTGGAGGCGTATAAACGATGAAAATCTTGATTTATGGCGGCGAAGCGAGCGGAAAAAGTGCGTATGCGGAAGATATTGCGGTGAAAATGGCGCAAAAAGAGGGCTTGCCGCTGTATTATGTTGCGACAATGGACAAAAATGCAGGCGGCGACACGCTTAGCCGAATCGAAAAACACAAAAAAATGCGCGAGGGCAAAGGTTTTATCACTCTTGAACAGCCGAAATCGCTCGAAAAGCTCTCGTTTGAGAGTGAAAATGGCGTAATTTTGCTTGAAGACGTGGGAAATTTGGTCTGCAATGAGCTGTTTACGAGCAAAACTGCGCCTGTTTCGGTTGACCGACACGACGTAAACACGAATTATGCGGTTTCAACAAAGATTAGAAGCGGCGCATTGAGTGCGGCAAGCCTTTCTGCAAGCGTAAATGTGTACGCCGACAGCATGGCGCGGCAAATTGCGGACTCAATCGACGCGATTTCTGCTCAGGCGGCGCATATCATATTGGTTGGAAACAGCATTTTTGACGAAGCGGCGACAGATTACACGGCGGAAACGCATATTTTTATGCAGACTCTGGCTTCTGTGATGAATATTTTTGCGCAAACGGCGGAAAAAGTAACAGAAATAGTTGCAGGAATCCCGATTTCTTTAAAATAAAACTGACCGCGGTTTCAAAAATGGCTAGAGAAAAAAAATTCTTGCGTTTTTCGGAGAAAAAAAATTGACTTTTGCGAAAAATGAGCTATAATAAAATTATAATAATGCGAAAAGAGGTGTTAAGGTGAAAAGATGTAATTCGAGTTCGCGCGCGGCGGAAATTAACAGCCTTTGTATGAGTGTGAGTGCCGAGTTTTATGCTGATGAGGCTCTTAGTCAAGCTCCGATTCTCCCCGAAATCATTTCGAGTATCGATGAGAAAAATACAATTCTCGGAAAATCGCTCAATAACGGCAAAGTGATGAGCTTATCAGGGCCTAGCGATGCGCAGAGGGACGGTATTTATCGCGATATTGGCACGTTTATCGCTGGCTGCGCCGTTGTCAGAGATGAAACGAAGAAAAAAAAGGCGCAAGTGCTCAAAACGATTTACGAAAAATACGGTCGAAAGGCTATTTCGCTTAATCAACAGGCCGAAACTGCCGCAATCCGCAATATGCTCTCCGATTTTGAAAGCGCAGAGGCGAAAGACGCGATTGAAACGTTTGATGGGCTTGCCGATTTGCTCTCAGAATTGAAAAGCGCGCAGGATGATTTTGACAAAGCGACCTCGATTTATCGCGACGCGAAACTTAATAAAGGTGCAAGCGCGACGGAACTTAAATCCGAGATTATTAGCATTTTCAATAATCAGCTTGTACCGTTTTTGACGAGCGTGTACAACAACAAAACGTATTCTGCGTTTGCGCGCAAGGTCGAAGATATTATCACTAAGACGAATGCCCATGTGAAAGCGCGCGATAAGAAAGCAAAAGACGCTCCTGCAAAAGAAGAAGCACCTGCTTCGCAAACTCCTGAAGCATGAAAAGTTTTTTGTGTCAAACTCGAAAATAACAAAACTGCTGATAATTCTGTATATTAGACCTGTTCGGAAACTATAGTTTTTTTATGTAGCAATGGGCTTAAGCCCCTTGTCAAAGCTATATTATCGAACAGGTATATTTTCTCTAATTCCTTTTGAGAAAAAGATTGCCGTAAGAAAAATGCGGCAATTTTTTTTTCTAAAGGGCTTGACTTTAATCGAAAAATCGGTAAAATTGAAAACCGTTATCAATTTTCAGCGGAAAACAGGCGTTTTTATGAAGACAACGTACAAAACAAAACAGCAAGACCTCGTTTTGAGTTTTTTGAAAACCACGAACGGCGTGCATTTCACGGTTGATGATGTGAAAAAACACTTTTTGGAGAAAGATTGCACGCTTGGGGTGGCGACAATTTACCGACAACTTGAAAAATTCATCGCTGACGGTTCTGTGGTCAAGTATTTTATCGACGACAAGAGCGCGGCGTGTTTTCAATATGTGGCGGGGGAGTGCGAGTGCGCCGAAAGCGAGAAAAAACATTTTCACATCAAGTGCGAAAAGTGCGGAAAATTGATTCATCTTGACTGCGGCGAGCTTGAACACTTGCAAAATCATTTGGCAGAAAAGCACGGCATAAAGTTAAATCCGTTTCGCACGGTGTTTTACGGGACGTGCGCGGACTGCGAAGCGGTGTTGACGGGTGCGCAAGGGGAAAATATATGAAAAAGTCCCTCGTTGCACTCATCGCACTCATCGCTTTTTTCTCTCTGTTGAGCGTTGCAGTTCTGCACATCGACCACGATTGCTCTGGCGATGGCTGTGCGATTTGCGCAATGATACAAAACGCGCGGACGGCGGGGAAAACGCTGTTGCTTACGGCGAGTTTTCACGCGATTTGTGCGCATTTTCTTCTATATATATCTACACAAAAAAGGAAAAGCAGTTTTTTACGCTTTAGAACGCTGGTAACTGATAAAGTCAAACTTTCTTCTTGAAATGCGACGGACTTTTTTGGAGCGAAAAAGGACGATGTGAGGAAAAAAAATTTGAAAGACGCGCGGTGCGTGGGAGATTTTTATGAATAAGAAGATATTTTTTATAGCGATTGCTGTTTTTATAGGTTTATTTTTGTGTGTTGCAACTCTATCCGCACGCTCAAAGAAATCTTTGACAAAGCCGACGCTGTCGGTTGTGGCGACGATTTTTCCAGAATACGACTGGACGCGGGAAATTTTGGGCGACAAGATTTCTCAAACATCGCTGACGCTGCTTTTAGATAACGGTGTGGATTTGCACAGCTATCAGCCGAGCGTGAAAGACATCGCGAAGATTGCAGATTGCGACGTTTTCATCTATGTGGGCGGCGAAAGCGACAAATGGGTGGCGGACGCGCTCAAGAATGCGAGAAATAAGAATATGCAAGTGGTGAATTTGCTTGAAGTTTTGGGCGATAGAGTTCGTGAAGAAGAGATTGTGGAAGGAATGCAGGCAGATGAAGACCACGACCACGACGAACATCACGAAGACGGCGAAAGTGAAGACGAAGAAGAGGCGGAAGCGGACGAACACGTCTGGTTGTCGCTCAAAAATGCGCAGATTTTGGTGAGCGAAATTGCGTCGGCACTTTCAAACGCCGATAGCGCGAACTCATCTTATTATCGCGCAAACGCAAATGCGTATAATGCGAAGCTCGACGCTCTGGACAAAAAGTATAGCGAGGCGACAAAGGCGGCGAAAACGAAATATGTGTTGTTTGGCGACCGATTTCCGTTCCGTTACCTCACAGATGACTACGCGCTTTCGTATTACGCGGCTTTTGTCGGCTGTAGTGCGGAAACGGAAGCCAGCTTTGAAACGATTGCCTTCTTATCAAAGAAGCTCAATGAGTTGAAATTAGGCGCGGTCTGCCAAATCGAAAGTTCTGACGGCAAGATTTCGAAGACGATTATACAGACCGCAAAAGCGAACGGAGTGAAAATACTCACGCTTGATTCTTTGCAGTCCACGACAAGCCGCGACATCAAAAAAGGGCAGACGTATCTAAACGCGATGAATGAGAATTTGGACGTTCTCAAGGCGGCATTGAATTAAAATTTATTGCGAAAAAAAGTTCTTTTGCTATTGACATATTTGCACAGTGCGATATAATTTGAAATATATGCGCTGTGCATTCTGAATTATTCGGGGGTGTACAGGTTTCGACAGGTACGATTGCGTCCTGTGCTGCAGGTAAGCGTGGTTTTGCTTTGATAAACCAAAAACAATAACTGACGAAGATGATTCTCAGTATGCTCTCGCTGCTTAAGCAGTGATTGCTGGAACTTGAGCTGTGCTGTTCCTAACGGTTCTCTGTTCCATCGCCAATAGGGACTTGCTACAAGTGTAGTCCAGTGCATTTGTGGGACTTTTTCTGGAATACGGAGACGACGCTTGCGGTGCTGCTACCGTTTCCCGACAATTACCTCGCACCAATAAACCTGTAGAGGTGCTTGATTCACGTATTTGGACGGGGGTTCGATTCCCCCCATCTCCAAAAGACCAAAGTGAGCATATATAATGCTGATTTTGGTCTTTTTTTATGAGGTTTTGTTTCTATGGATATATCAACTTACACTGATTTTGCGCTTGAGAAATTTTTTGCGCTCTCTTCTATTGATTCTCCGACGGGTTATACTTCACAAGCCGCCGATTTTGTGAAAAATGAGTTCGAGAAACTTGGTTATAAAGCTGAATTAACCAAAAAAGGAGGAGTTTTAGTAACTTTAAACGGTGAGAATGCCGCTGGCGGTCTGTTGCTAGAGGCTCACACGGACACTTTGGGGGCGATGGTGTGCGAAGTGAAATCGAATGGACGGCTGAAAGTGAGCGCGCTCGGCGGTATGAATGCAAATAATGCCGAAGGAGAAAATGTGCGCATCGTTACGAAGTTTTCAGGCATCTTTGAGGGAACGTGCCAGCTCGTCAACGCTTCTATTCACGTCAACGGCAAGTATGACGAGATAAAACGCGATTGGGAAACGGTGGAAATCGTGCTTGATGAGGACGTGAAGAATGCTGAAGACGTGAAAAAACTCGGTATTTGTGTCGGCGACATTGTTTGTTTCGAGCCGCGTTCTCGCATTACGAAGAGTGGATATATCAAAAGCCGCTTTTTAGACGATAAATTGAGCGTGGGAATTCTTTTAGGCTATGCGAGCTACTTAAAAGAAGAAAAAGTGAAACTCACACGCCCCGTTTATGCGCATATCACGGTGTATGAAGAAGTGGGACACGGCGGCGCGGCTTCAGTTCCTGAGAAAATAGAAGAAGCAATCAGCGTGGATATGGGCTGCGTGGGCGATGGACTTTCTTGCACAGAGAAGCAAGTGTCGATTTGCGCAAAAGATAGCCGCGGACCGTACTCGTATGAGGTGGTAAAGGGCTTAATAGAAGCGGCAAAGAGAGTCGGCGCGGATTATGCAGTCGATGTGTATCCGCATTACGGCTCGGACGTGGAGGCGACGCTGTCTGCGGGAAGTGATGTGCGACATGGTTTAATCGGCGCGGGCGTTTATGCTTCTCACGGCTATGAGCGAAGCCACAGATTCGGCGTTGAAAATACGATAAAGCTGTTAATCGGCTATGTAAAGTGAGTTTTTGAGCGGAGGAAGTATGGGGAAAAAATTTCTTGCGGTATTTTTGTTTTGTTGTCTGCTCTCTTCAAGCATTTTCGCCCTTTCAGATGTTGATAACAGAGCCTTAGACGCGGTTTTGGGCATTGAGAGCTATATGAAATGGCTCAGAGAGTTCGACGGCGAGGAATATGAAGAGTATATTGAGCCGTCTTCTTACGCTCTCATCGGAAAAAAAGAAGCATTCGAGGCGTACAAAGCGCAGGCAGAGCGTGGTGATGTGCAAGCGATGTGCGCGGTTGCGGAATGTTACGATTATGGAGTTATCGACAACCCCGATTTAGAGAAAGCGTTTGATTGGTGGAGCCGCGCGGCTGAAAAAAACTATGCGCCTGCTCTTAATGCGCTCGGCACGTTCTATTCTCCCGATTCGTATCACGCTCGGCTTTTCGGGACAGACGAGAAAAAGGCGAAAACGCTGTTTGAGAAATCTGCGGCGGCTGGCTACGGCAAGGCGTTTGCGAATTTAGACCGCTTTGAAGAGGCAATCAGCGCGGGCTACACTGATGCGTATGTGTATTGGGCGGCTTTTTTGATTGAAAAGGGCGATTCGGAGTCTATAGAGAAGGGAATTTCGCTTTACACGACCGCTGCGAACGAATATTCGTCGAGTTACGCGATGTATGCGCTGATGAAACTTTATAGCGAGGGCGAAAACGCGAATGGAGAGCGCGCGAAATATTGGGCACGGCGATATTCTGACCAGCATTACAAAGAAATACAATTTGAACGAGCGAAAAACGCAATTTTGCTTCCATATATAAAGAAAAGAGCGGACGTCGGAGATGTGAATTCGATGTTTGAGCTTTCGGGATTGTACGGCACGAACTATCTTGACGCGGTTAATCCTTCTTATCGCGCGCTGCATGTGTATTATTTGAAAAAAGCGGCAGAGGGAGGCAGCAAAAAAGCGATGAGAGCCTTAGCTCACGCATACGAAATGGGCGACGGCGTGGAATGTGATAAGAAAAAGGCGGTCGATTTGTACGAAGCATCGCTCACAGCGGACGATATACTTTCCGAAATGAGCTTGAGAGCGATATATATCGAGTCGTTGCCTGCAGAAGTGTGGAGTTACGTTACTTTTTTGAGCGAAGAAAAAGATTCATGGGGCGCGGCGACTTATTCTCCGTCATATTCGGATTCTTACGAGGGCATAACGAGCGAAAGAGCGTTCAATTATCTTTTATCACGGGCTGAGGAAAACGAAGATTGTCGCGCGGCGGCGGCATATTGCTTGAAATTCGGTATCGGCTGCGATATGGACGAAGAAAAAGCGGCGGAGCTGGGCTATGTTGACGTTGCACAAGAAAATATAATGAGTGAAACGACGTATCAAGCGAAGAGGGCGGAATTCAACCAGCTTAAAAAAGAGGAAGAATCGCGCTTAGTGAAAAACGCAAACACCGAAAAAACGGCGGCGGCGTATTATGAGCTTTTCGATTTCTACGACGGATTTTATAACACGCTCGATACGGAAGCGAAATGCTTTGAACTTTTGAAAAAAGCAAGCGTTTTTCATCACGCCTCCGCCCTCCGAGAGCTATCGCACTATTATCAAGACGGCAAAAGCTGTGCATCAGACCCAAATCAAGCCGCGAAACTTTTGCAAATGGCGGCGGGATTGGGAGATGTGATTGCGCAGGAAGAATTAGCGCAGTGTTTTCTGCAAGGATTTGGCGTTGAATATAATTTTGATGAAGCGATTGCGTGGCTTTTGCGCGCGGCAAGCGGAGAAAACGTTACGGCGAAGAGTATTTTGCGGCGTTTCGGCTATAGTGATGTAATCGACGTTGATTTCCGCACGAATGAGAATACAAATGCGGCAGAATCTTCTATAGAAGAAGAGTTTGAATACGATGACAAACAAGCCATTCGCTTCATTCTCGATTTTATTCCGGAGCAAGACAAAGCCGATCTGACTGAGGAGAAAGTGCAATTTATACTGGATGCTATTGAGGACTATTACTTCTCAGAAGGTCTCATTTCCGATGACTATGACGATGATGAGGAGACTGTGGAAGAGGCCTCCATAGATGAAGAAGAAATGCTCAAGTTTGTCAGCAAAGAAGCCGAAGAGAACAATATCCATCTCACCCATGAGCAGATTCAGCTCATCCTCGAAGGCGAGTTTGAATACGGGGTCTCTATCGGCATCTACGAGCCCGAAGACTGAGACATGCTGCGTCTGCTTGTTGGCATA
>CALDID010000052.1 GCA_937901865.1 uncultured Treponema sp. | reverse complement strand
GATATATGCACCGATATTATCTGAAGTAAGCAAAATCCCGAACGAATCCATATCGGCGGTGTTGGGTTCGGGGGAATACATGGTTTCTATCATCTTGTCGCCGACGAAATCCCAATAATGACCGTCATTGAAAAAATTGTATGGATTCATATTTACCTTATTGATACCGCAAAAGTTCCACACGTTGCTGTTGACCGAAATCAAATCTTTTAAATACGAATCAAAATCATCTCCCCATATATTTGCCAATCGCCCTATATAATGCGCACCGATTACAACCGTCAGATTGATTTCGTTTTTATCGCAAAGCTCTTTCAGTTTTCTCAATGTCTGAATATTCTTTTTACAAACTGCCGCCGAAACTTCAGAACAATTTTCAAAAAGATATTTCAAATCTTTGCTATCCTTTGTAATTCTCAAAACATTTTTTTGTATGTATGAATCCGAATCTCTCTGGAAATCTTCAACGCTTTTGCTCATTATGTAATCGCCATAACTGCTGATTGCATAATCTTCTTTGCCGCCGCTTAACCATTTTTTTACGAAGCTGAAAAACAAATCAATATTCAAATATTCTGCTTTAAAAAGTTTTAGAGCTGAAATACACTTGCCAAAAATAGTTGTCTGCATTGGAATCGGTATATAATCGCCATAGGAATATGCGCTTACTTCGTATGTAGAAAGATGTAGTATAATTTCATTTATGTTTTTGCCGTGCTTACGAATCAAATATTCTATGTACAATCCATAATCACGAAAACTGCCTGACGTTGCAAAAAAATTATAAAAGTTATTACCTGAATAAAAATCGAGTTTTTCTTTTTTCAAGAAACCAGCCTTGCTTCCGCCAATTACAAATGAATTATAAGGAATTTCTGCTTGCCCGATATATAACGCTTTTTCTTCTCTGAGCAACGGTTCAATCGAATGAATTTTCCCATTCTTCCAATCAACTTTGCCATAATCATTTATTGAATTAGCAATTTTCATCGTCCCGAATAAAATGCAAAAAGCACTTAGAAATGCAATTATCATAAAAATCACAAAAGTCTTTGCTTTCATCTGTTTCATCACACTATCCCCACACTAAAACTGAAAATACAGGAACGAACTGGTGCGCCCCATAAACGCCACCGAAAGCCACGCCGCAAGAGCAAGCGGAACAAAGCGACTCCAACTCGGGCGAAATCGGTCAGAAAGCATCTTTGTCGTCGGGCAACAGAAAATGATAACGCACGCCGCCACAATGCGCACAATCATCAGCTTTGAAACACCAGAACCGATAGAAAAAGCCGTGTCGCCAAAATTGAACAGACTTTGAAACACAACACCCGCTTGATGAAAATCTTTCGCCACAAACAAAATGCGCGTCAAAACCACACCCAGCAACGTTAAAATGTGCGCTGGAATTGCGGGAAAAGAAAGGCTGTGTCTCTTCATCGCACTCGCAATGCAGACAAGAACGCCGTTCACCACGCCCCACACCACAAACGTCCAGCCCGCGCCGTGCCAAAATCCGCTCACAAAAAACGTTACCATCGTGGCAACATAATATGTTCTAAAGCGCGAGCCTTTGCGATACACCGAGCGGAAAATGTACGAGCCCAAAAAGCGCGAAAGCGTCATGTGCCACCGCTGCCAATAATCCTGAAAGTTCCGCGCTTTGTACGGCGAATTAAAGTTTTCGGGAATAATCACATTGAACAGCAAACCGATTCCAATCGCCATATCCGCATACGCCGACAGGTCAAAATAATACGAAATCGTGTACTCCGCCGCATAATACCACGCACTCGCCGCGCCCACAGGGGAAGCGACAACATCAAAAAAACTCTGCGCGTTAGTGGTGAGCGGGTCGGCAAGCAAAATCTTTTTCGCTACCCCTATCGTGAACACAAAAAGCCCGCGCGCCACGTTGTCCCAATTCACGCACTGACGCGAGCCGTCCTCGAACTGCGGCACCATTTCGCCGTGATGAACGATAGGTCCAACGATGAGCTGTGGAAAAAACGTGATGAACAAAAGATAATCCAAAAAGCTGTAACTTGATGTTAAGCCGCGGAATGAATCGACTTGAAACGCGATAAGCTGGAACGTGAAAAACGAAATGCCTATCGGAAGCACGATTTTTTTGAGCGCAACATTTTCGCCGAATAAAAAATTGTAGTTCGCAATGAAAAAATCCGTGTATTTGTAATAGCCCAACAGCGCGACGTTGAGCAAAATCCCCGTTAAAAACAATATCGTTTTTGCTTTGCCGTTTGTCATACGCGCTATTTTTGTGCCAATCAAAAAATTCAGCGCAACGCTCGCCGCAAATATCAACACGAAATCCGCCGAGCCGATTGCATAAAACGCAAATGACGAGGCGACCAAGAACCATTTTGCCGCCGTGTGAAACTTCGCTTTGTGCAATCCAAAATACGAAAGCCACACAATCGGCAAAAACAAAAAAATAAACTCGAACGTAGAAAAAATCATTTTTTTTTCCTCTGAAAGAAAAAGTATACTGTTATAAGCAATACTCAATATATTTTGAATTTATCATAAGTAATGTTATATAGTCAATAAGTGTCATTTATAGAAAATTACAGTATACCACAATGTGAGTTATAGAAATGGAAACAGTACAGACTTGCCTTGCAAACAATATGCGGCATTACCGAAAAATACAAAAACTTTCGCAGGAAAAATTGGCAGAAAAGGCAGGAGCGTCCGCGAATTATATTGCATTGATAGAAAACGGCAAATATTTTCCTTCGCTTCAAATGCTCGGTCAAATCGCAGACGCGCTGGAGGTGGATTCTCTCGATTTATTCGATAAGCAGGCGTTAGATTATCCCAATTTAGAGACTATAAAAACAAAACTCCTCGAAAACATTGTTACCGTCATAAACAATGCTTTTGAGGACGCATAATATGTCGTCATTGCACACGATATATTTTTTTAAGAGCAAAAAAAAGCGCACGACAATCTTTTTTTTGCGATTGACGGTGCGCTTTTTTTTGTTAGCGAATCTGGTTTATCGCGCTCACGACCGCTTCAACGCCCGCTCTGCCGATGTTGGAACTTTTTCCCACGCCCCAGAACTGCGCGCCTGTGCTCGTAGTAATCTGCACATACGCCATCGCACTGGTGTTTGAGCCAGAACCAACGCTGTGCTCGTGAAACGCCGAAATGTTGAATTGCGGCACGG
>CALDID010000051.1 GCA_937901865.1 uncultured Treponema sp. | reverse complement strand
AAATATTTTATTTATATTTTTCCCATGTGCAACCCAGTTTCTGTATTCATATATCTGTTTTGTTTTTCCTCTCAAATCATTATTTACTATATCTTTCAAAGAATCTATCATATCTACAACAGTCCATCTTTCAATAGAATCTGTTGTTAGTGATATAATATTTTCCAAAGTCTTATTGACTTTATTCGTGTTGTTATTGATAAGTGTTTGAATTGAAATTCTTAATTCTCTTTCAAAAGATGCAAATAAAGAAAGTATCATTATATCATCAAGTTCTTTTTCAGCATCATCAATTTTACTTAACATTTTTTCTTTTTGCTCACCAATAAACAATGTTCTGTTGTGAAGCTGATACAAACTTTTATTTATAGAACGCTTTGTAACTTTTAAGGAGTCTTTAATTACTTCATAAACAGAAAAAACATTATTGACAACAATATCGTTCATTGAATTCTCTCCAGTAAAGCTAACAAAGTTTCTTTAGAAAGTTTTACAACTTTTCTATACGAACTGTCATCATACCAATACCATGCATCTTCATCGACATTATCAAAATATCTATGTGATGATTTTTCTACAGTAGTTCCAGAATCTGTTTTTATCTCAGTCTTAAGCCCCGGACCTCCTTTGCAAAAATAAACTAATTTTTCAGAACCAGAAGAGCCTTTTATATCTATACGACCTTTTGCACCAATAATCCAAATCCCATAAGGCTCAAGTGTGATATGCATAGTATTGTTAATATTAAAAACAAACTGAAAAGTTTTATATTTCCCTGAAAGTTCCTCTATGTTCGTTTTTTCTTCCTGTGTACAGTTGACTGTATAACCGAACTCTTTTAGCCAAGTCGCTATTTTTTCTTTTATAGTTAAGATTTCATTGTTATACCACTTTATTTCATTAGTAATTAATTCATCTTGCATAAATTTCTCCAAATAGCCTAATCTAGAAATTATTATACCAGGAGATTTTTTAAATTACAAGACCGTTGATTATATTCGAGATAGAAAAAATTAGAACTTATATTTTCTGCACATAAACAGCCCGTATTCTTTGGGAATGCTCAAAACGCCGTTTTTCTGATTCTTGCTCAAAGCTGCTTTGATTTTGTCTTTTGGATACGCAGAAAGCTCCGTCATAGACGAAATTAAATCATCGATGTTCGTGATTTCAAGCGAATCGTCATAATCAAGTCGCTCTACATTTGTAAAATGCTCGCCGTAAGTCGCCGCATAAAAAAGCCGTTTGTTTTGAGTACTCTTCTGACTTCGCTTAACGCCTTGTGAATATCAGGAACGTGATAAAGCCTCATATTTGCAATAATCTCAGCGCGATTTTGCCACATATTGCCTGTACCACAGCCTAATTCTAGCACTTTTGCACTTTCGCTTAGCTTGTAATGAGAGAAAATCCAGTTTACAAAACCGAGCTTGTTTGTGGAATATCTTTCGTGGATTGAAATGCGTGTGTTCAAGTTCGCCGATGTTGCGTATTGAGAAAGCACTGCTTTTTTGTTGTTTACGGTGTCCATTGAAAAAGTATGCTGGATTTTGCTAGAATAGTGCAATGTCAGCAATAAGAATCATCGGGATTGACCCAGGTCTTGCGAATACGGGAATCGGCATAATCGACGTAGTGAACGGCGTGCCGCACCTCGTAACGTATGGCGTGATAGAAACAAAGGTTGAAGAGGAAAAAAGCAAACGGCTCTTATTTATCTATGAAAATCTTTCTTCGATAATCGACGAGTTCAAACCGCAGGAAGCGAGTATGGAAACGCTCTATTTTGCGCGCAATGTAACGAGTGCGCTTTCTGTGGCAGAGGCGAGGGGTGTGGTTGCGCTGTTGTTTGCGCAAAAGGGAATAAAGCTCACGGAGTACACGCCGAACACTATAAAACTTTCGGTTACGGGAACAGCCGCCGCAGATAAAAAATTAGTGGAGCAGTACGTTAAAATACTTCTCCACCTTGAAAAAGAGCCAAAGCCCGACCACGCTGCCGACGCGCTAGCAGGGGCAATCACACACTTAAATCATCTGTGCTTGTGAGTTAAGTGATATTCTCCGCATTTATCGCATTTGTAGACGTAGAGCTTTTTTCCCTGTTCTTTCAAAATGATTTTAGCTCTTGTTTCTGCGGATTCTTTGGTAGGATATGCCTGTTTTGGTTTTCCTGTAGAATCTAAGCAGTTGCTTTTGTGATTTGGGGTCTGCCTGTCTTTTGGCGATAAGTGCCAACAGCCGCATTTTGTGCATTTGTATTTTACTTGTTCTGTTCTGTAGCGTTTTTTTATATACAAAATAGCTTCATTTGCCTCTGCTTCTGTTTTGTATGCTTTTAGCTTTGAGCCGTCTTGTTTCTTGCACGCCGAAAATAATTTAATTCCGAACAATTACGCACCTCCGTTGCTGTTTCTATAATAATCTTTTCGGCAGAGCAACAATATAAATCTACTCCCTCACAGAGCCATTTCTTTATTATGCGCTATACGGCTATATGCTTTTGTTAATGCGAGGAATTCTCTTCTGTATAATCCGTAATCTGCAATGTTTGTTTTATGAAAAGCCTCATAATTTCCAAAGATTTCTATAGCTTTTTCTAGTGGAATCCAAACTGTTTCATACCCCGCTTGCTTTTCATTTTCAGTGAGGTGAACTTTTCCCGTGTTTTCAATCATATCGCACATAAAATAATGATTGATATATTGCCAATCTAAAAAGAGCTCTTCAATTTCAAGATAATAAGTATTTGCTTTTACAATTATTCCTGTTTCTTCTAGCATTTCTCTTTCGCAACATTGCTCAAGAGATTCATTATCTTCTTGTCCACCGCCAGGAATTATGTATTTATCTTCATTTGATTCATAACATAATAAAACATTTCCGCTGTTTAGTAGTATTCCTCTTGAAGCATGCCGAATCTTATTTACATATCCTTTGTAATCATCATTTACTAATTGTATTACTTCCATTTTTCCTCTATAAATATCCTAAATATCCTGTACTTGTGAGAGTGTTAACAATCTTACTCTATATCTGCTAAACGTCATTATAACACGGCTGCCTATAACACATAACAGATTTTACTCGAATAGATTTAGTTCAAAGCCATAACATAGACTTGGCACGGATTTGCTTTGTCCCATAAAGTAGGGAATACCTCAAATTCCTTAAAGCCCATCGCACGATAAAACAGATTTGTTTTGTCATACTCGTCATGAATCCCCATTTTCACCGTTTTAACTTGAATAAACGAGTATCCCTGCTTTTTCGCGACTGCTTTTGTCTTTTCAAAAAGCTCCCTGCCTATGCCTTTTCTGTGGTATTCCTTGAGAATCCCTGTTACATATACTTCTATCGTGTCTTTTCCCGTTTCTTTGAGCGCAATAAAACCAATAGGATTTTTATCATCGTATGCAGCGAAAAAAGTCAGATTTGCACATTCGCTAATGTATTCTTCTCTGCTTTCTTCTATTCCAAACCAAGCGGGCAACGCTTCTAATACTTTTCGTGCAATACGTTGTTTTTCATCCGCTTGCGTTATTTCTTTGACCATAGCTTTAACCCAACTATGCCGATTACAATGAGAAAAATACACACAGCTTGCGGAAATGTTACTTTCTCTTGAAACAAAAATACACCTAAAACAGATGTGCCGATTATTCCGCACCCTGTCCAAATTGCATAAGCTGTTCCGAGCGGGAGTTTTTTTAACGCAAGCGATAAGAAAACAGCACTTGCAATATAACCGATAACAGTGATGAGCGTAGGAATTATTTTAGAAAATCCGTCTGCATATTTCATAGAACAAGCCCACGTTACTTCTAAAGCCGCCGCTAATGCAAGCATTCCCCATTCCATTTCTTTACCTCCATAAAAATCTTTATCTGCAAAGACCTAACGATAAAGAAAAGTGTTTTTCCTGTTACTCGGTAGCAACGAGGCACTGTTTTTAGTAATTTTTTTAGTAATTATAAATAAGATAATGGAGCAGCATAAAATATACCGCTCCATATAATTGTTATATATGCACGATGCTTTTATAACAAAGCCTGTGCCTTAGATGTTCAGCAAATCGCTGTACACTTTGAGTGCGCCGTCTGTGTCGTGTGCAAGAACCTTCTTTGCAAGCTTCTTGCCGAGCTGTACGCCCTCTTGGTCAAAGCTGTTTACATTCCACAAGAAACCTTGAAACATAACCTTATTCTCGAAGTGAGAAAGGAGCGCGCCGAGTGTTTCTGGAGTAAGCTGTTTGCCGTAAATGATAGAAGAAGGTCGCTCGCCTGCAAAGTTTTTGTTCGGGTCAGAATCATCTTTTCCGCACGCAAAAGCCACGATTTGAGCCGCAACATTTGCACACAGTTTCTTTTGGCTTGTTGAACCCTCAATAACAACATCTTTTCCCGTCTGATTCTCTTGGAATGCAATGAACTGCAACGGAATAATGTTCGTTCCCTGATGCAAAAGCTGATAGAATGAATGCTGACCGTTTGTGCCAGGCTCGCCAAAAATGACAGGTCCTGTTACATAATTGATTTCTTTGCCGAAACGGTTAACGCTCTTTCCGTTAGACTCCATATCAAGCTGCTGCAAATGTGCAGGGAAGCGGCTTAATCCTTGAGAATACGGCAATACTGCTGTTGATGGATAGCCTAAAACATTGCGCTCGTATACGCCGATGAGTGCATCGAGAAGAGCCGCGTTCTTTGTAACGTCTGCTTCAAGAGCTGTCTTATCTTCTGCCGCCGCTCCGTCAAGGAACTTCTGGAACACTTCTGGAGTGAAAGCCAAGCTCAACACTGCGCCGCCGACCGCACTCGTAGAAGAGTATCGACCGCCAATGTAATCGTCCATATAGAACGCTGCAAGATAATCGCTGTTGTGCGCCAAAGGACTTGTTTCGCTTGTAACCGCAATCATGTGATTTGCAGGATTCAAACCTTTGTTCTTGAGATAATCTTTTACAAAGCTCTCGTTTGTGAGCGTTTCAAGCGTTGTTCCGCTCTTTGAAACAAGGATAAAAATCGTATGAGCCACATCAGTAGAAGCAAGAACAGCCGCCGCATCGTCTGGGTCTACGTTAGAAATAAAGCGTGCTTCCATATTGAAAGCATTGTTAGCCTTTGCCCACTGCTCCAAAGCCAAATACATAGCGCGAGGACCTAAATCTGAACCGCCGATACCAATCTGTACGACTGTTGTAAACTTTTCGCCAGCCGCATTCACGATTTCGCCAGAGTGAACCTTGTCTGCAAATGCCTTGATTTTTGCGGTCTGCTCTTTGTAGAAATCTCTCTTGTTCACGCCGTCTGCGTTTACGTCTTTGCCAATCTGACCGCGTGTAAGGTGATGAAGCACAAGACGCTTTTCACCAGTATTTACTACAGAGCCGTTATACACTTCAGCGTATTTTTCTGTCAGCTGAGCCTCTCTGGACAACTCCGAAAGCAATGCAATCACTTTTGCATTGACCTGCTTTGCTGCATAATTATACACAAGACCTTCTGCCATTGGAACAGAATAAGTAGAAACTCTGTCTGATGCACCATCGCTAGAGAGTTCTTCTTTTACAGAAACTGCGTCTTTAAGTGCTGTGAGTTTTTTGAACGCATCAAGTGTGTCCAGATTTTCCCATGTGACCATAGAAATTCTCCTTAATAATATGAGATTAGAATATCATACCATTTCTTTCTATAATAGTATAGCTGACATAGCGATTTTTTTCAATAATATTATTTATCTCTTTTCGTATACATCTTACAAAATTGTTTTATTTCACAAATCCGACTGTGGCTTACAAATCTGCCCGTGGTAGTTACAAAAAAGGCTGTGCCTATTCTTCGAGTTCGGGGATTTTGGCTTTTAAAGATTTCATAAATTGCTCGCCTGTAACGCCTTCTCTTAGACAAGCAAAAATGCAGTTATCGCCTGCAACCGTGCCTAAAATCTCTTCCATACCGAGCAAATCAAGCGCATTGCTCACAGTGTTTGCGTGTCCGCTGTATGTTTTTATCACGACGATATTTCCCGAATATTCAATAGAAACATAGCCGCGCAAAAAGTCCTGTACAAAAATCTGCTCGCTTTCTCTTCTCTCTTCTTCGCCAGGAAGAGTGTAGACATATCCGTTATGTCCGTCAGAAACCTTGCCGACTTTAAGGAGCTTTAAGTCGCGAGAGAGTGTCGCCTGCGTTACATCATACCCCTCTTTTAACAAATAGCCTAAAAGAGCTTCTTGACTTTCTATTCTGTAATTTTTTATCAGCTTGCGAATGCTTTTAAGACGTGTGAGTCTTTCCTTCATAAACAACCTCTTATTCTTTGCGCATATTTATGTATTAACTATGTATAAAAATACGAGTATTGTCAAGGTGTAAAATCTGTGTTTTGTTATATTAAAAGTATAAAATCGCACAATTCCATTTTCATCTTATTTTATTACATTTTATGCAATATCTTAATCGGAGGCTCTTCAATCTTATTCCTTATCCCAGTCTACTTCTGGCAAAGCGTTCACAATATCCACTGTCTGCACAGATACATTTATCATGCTCAAAAGCAAATCTAAAATATATCGTGGTTTTTCGTGTTCTTTTGCCCAATCGTTCGGATTATTCACAATGCCGCTCTTCTTGTCGGTCGTGATTGCGTATCGCTCCATAATCCACTCTATTGCGCTTTTGCCGTTCACGACGTAATCATACGCCTTTTGCGGAATATTCGACAGCGTGATTTTATCGTTATAGATAATCGTGTGTTTTTCGCCTTTTTTCACAAACTTCATCTGTGTTACAACAAAATCGTTTTTGTCTGCGCCTGTAACAACAACATCAGAGCAAGGAGCAATATCTTCATAGTTCAAATGCAATTCTGCGAGTTTTCGCCCTGCGTCTGCAAAAGCAAAGAACTTTTGATAATCGCTAACAAGCGGTAGACGAGGCAGCATTTTCTTTAAGTCTGCGCTAAACGTTTCACGATAACTCTTTGAGTGCAAAATGCCGTAAACATAATAGAAAATATCTTCTTTTGAGACTTTATTGCCGTATTTGGTTCTTGCTCGGTCAAGGATAAAGTCAGAGATTGCTTCGTGCTTTATATACTTCGTTCCGTCTGCACTGTCGAAAAGCGAGCCTTGGTCTGCTTTTATCTCTTCGTACCAATACAGCGGGAAGCATTGCGTTCCTCCATTCATAAAGTTATTAACACCCATATCTGCAAAGGTATCTGTCATTAATACTGAAAAGCCTCTTGCACTTTTTCCTGTTAAAGTGATAAATTTATTTTTGATATTTTTATTTGGAATAAAAATATCCCATAATGCACGTCTATGAGTGAACATCTCTCCAAAATAATAATGTTGCTTAAAAAAAGGTCTATATATTGAAGTATAAACTTCTTTTTCTTCAATAGTACATTTTTTGCCAGCTTGAAGTTTTGGAACAAGACTACTACTCCAGCTAATCTTTGTTGAATCATTATTTTTAAATTCATCTGCTGATAACTCAGATTTCATTTCTTTTGCTTTCAAGAAATCTGAAACTTGTGAATTATAAAAATTAATAGTTTTGGTAACATTTTCAATTAAAACATTTGTTGATGAATTATAAACCCATTGGTCTCTGCTTGATACTATTCCATTTGAATAAGCAATAAAACATGATTGATTGAGTTGATTCAATTTTTCATCACTTTCAATTGGAATCCAAGTGCTGAATTTATCGTTTCGCTGACTTATCCAATCGCCGTGTTCGTTTGGCGTGATGTTCACAAAAGGCAAATTAGCCATACTCTTGAAATCAGAGATGATTTTGAGCTTTTGCTCTCTGCTCAAATAATCCCCAATGTCGTAGTAAAATATCTGTGCACTCATTTTCTTTGTTCTCCAACTGCATTTTCTTTTGCGTGCTTTATTGCAGCAAGTAGTTTTTGCTCTAAAATCTCTTTAGGAGGCATTTTTGTAAGGTATTGACCTACGCGAATATTGCCTTTGTCAAGTTCTAGCAATTCTACAGTTTGTTGCGATTTTTCGGCACAAAGAATAAGCGCAATAGGCTCTTCTTCTCCTTCTGCTTTTTCATATTTTGAAAGCCATCTTAAATACAATTCAACTTGACCTTTGTATTCTGGCTCAAATTCACCTAGTTTTAACTCAATAGCAACAAGACGATGTAGCGTTCGATGATAGAAAAGCAAATCTATGTAGTAATCTTTTCCGTCAAGAATAAAATGCTTTTGACGTGCAAGAAATGCAAAGTCAGAACCCATTTCAAGAATAAATTGCTCTAGCTCTGAAAGAATAGCATTTTCTAAATCTTTCTCGCTATAAGTATCTTTTAAGCCCAGAAAGTCCAAAATATATGGGTCGCGATAGAATAAATCAGTTGACATCTTATTTTGCTCTTGCAAAAGGGCAAGGTCGTTTTTTATCGTTTCTTCCCCCTTTTTTGAAATAGCTGTGCGTTCAAACAACATCGACTTTCTTCGCTCTCGTAAGGTGCGAACACTCCAATTTTCATTACTGCACATTACAGCATAAAAATTGCGCTTTAGTTCGTCTTCGATAGGTAATAATTCAACAAAGTGCGACCATGTTAATTGTTGCGACAGTGTCGCCACTTTTTCAGAGTTTGGAAATTCTCTATAAAATTTAATCATTCTGAATAAAGCACTTTTCTCAAATCCCTTTCCGTAATTCAGCGACAACTTTTGAGCCAAGTCCTCTATTATTCTTTGCCCATATTCTGCTTTGCTATTGTCAAGAACATTGCAAACAAGGTATTCTCCGATTGTCCAATATAGCATAACCATTGCATTATTGAGAGCCTTTTGAACAGTCTTCTTGCAATTATCGATTGTTGATGAAATATCTGAATAATACTTGTCAAAACTGATTATGTTTTCTCTCATCGCTTTCATTCCTTACTCTTTACCAGTATAGTAATAGAAATCGGCGTTCTGCTTCCAAGTCCGAATATATTTCCTGCTTCTTTTTTCCTCAGCTCTCCGCTTGTTCTGCAATTTCCTCTTAGATTAAACACATAGATTTTAGAAAACTCTTTTTCTATCGTCTTTCTAAATCCGTCTTGTGCATTGCCGTCTAGCCAAGAACCGTTTGAAACAAATGCTACAATGCCATTTTCCACGCTGTTCAATCTTTCTGTAGCCCAACGGAATGCTTTTATATAACTGTCGTATAAAGAGTTCTTGTTTGTGGCTTCAGATAAAGCTGCATAAGTGCTTGCAATGCGTCTTTCTAGCTTTGGATAGCTTTGGTTTTGTGCGTTGTCGTTTGCGCTCTTTTGTCCAACGGAGTAGGGCGGATTTCCCATGATAACCGTTATCGGCTTTGCTCTTTGTTCGTTCACTCTTTCGCTGTTCTCTGCAAAAACGCTATCGTCAAGCGTCTTTTCGTATTCATAGAGCTGAAATGTATCGGTCAAGCAAATGCCCTTAAACGCTTCGTACTTTTCTCTGTTTGTGTTATACACGTTTTCAATGTTCACGCTCGCAATGTAATAGGCAAGCAATACGATTTCATTTGCAAAAATTTCGCTTTTGTATTTGCGCTCTATGTCTTCATCCTTGATAATTCCAGATTGCAAAAGGCGTGTGATAAACGTGCCTGTTCCTGTGAATGGGTCAATGACGTTTACATTTTTATCAGTAAGTGAGCGGTTAAACTGTGTATTTAGCACCCACTCAACGCTATGAATTATAAAATCTACCACTTCCACAGGTGTATATACAATTCCTAGCTTTTCAACCGTGAGCGGAAAGGCATTGCGGAAAAAGCTGTCATATAATTTTACAACTATCTTTTGTTTTCCCTCTGCATTGTCTATGTTTTCCACTCTCTTTTTCACCGATTCATAAAAGCGTGAAAGTTTTTCTATATCGTCTTTGTCTGTCTTTTCGTCCAATAGCTGTACAATGCCGTCAAGAGATTTAGACACTGGGTTTTGGCTCGTAAACTGATTGCTTCCAAAAAGAGCCTCGAAAACAGGCTTTGTAACAATGTGCTGAGCAAGCATTTCAATAGCGTCCGTTTCTGTAACAGCTGGATTTATATTTTTTCTCAACCCGTCTAAATACTCTCTAAACTTTTTTTTATGCTCACCGTCTTCTTTTATAAGAGCCTTTATCCTCTCTATATTGCGCTTTGCAATCTCTCCAACATCTTTTCCCCAGTCTTCCCAATATCTCCTATCGCCACATTTTTCTACCATTTTGGCATAAACAACAGCTTGCAACTTTTCAAACTCTTCAAATAGCTTTTGCTGCAAATCGTCTATAGGCGTAACATTTTGTGCATTTTCTCCGTTTATTGCACTTTCTGCGCTTACCTTGCCACCAACCACTTTTATAATCGACGGCTTTTTCTTATTCAGCTCAATCTTGTTTATCGTAGCATTAAAGCGGTCGTCGTGCGCGCGGAGTGCATTTAACACACTCCACACAATCTTGAAATCATCGCTTTTGTCGAGTATTTCGCTCGCATCTGCATTTGCAGGAATAACTACAGGAATGATGATATAGCCGAATTTCTTGCCTTCAGCTTTTCTCATTACGCGCCCAACTGATTGCACAACATCAACTTCGCTGTT
>CALDID010000050.1 GCA_937901865.1 uncultured Treponema sp. | reverse complement strand
ATTATATACTCCCGTGAATATTTTATTTGTTTATTCACGGGAATAAAATTAGAAATTGTGTGATAATCTTTGCCCTAACGGGTAAGATGTCCAGCAATCAAGAGAGATAATCTCGCATCTTTCTATCGGAACGAAATTATCTTCTATTATGGCGATGTTTTCTCGCGTCATATCAATGATAATCACGCTGTCCGTGCAATGTATGAGCGTGTATGTGTGCTTTTTGCCGTGATGTGCGAGCGCATATCTCATCGCCCACGCAAGTTGTCCGCTTCGATAATGCACCTTTATCTTTTCCTTCTTGGTATCAAGCACTTTCGCATTCTCTGCTTTCATCTCGACCCAAAAATCCCCGCCATTCCCTTGCACAAATAAATCAGGTATACCTTTCTCCGTACTCCCCGACTCAATGCGCACGCAATCAAAGCCATCTTTTTGCAATCGGCTTTTGACTTCTTGATAAAATTCTTTCTCAAGCATTGCCTTCTCCCAGTAGCCTACCCTTATTACCGTGATTATCATCCTACATCGGCACGTTTTCTCACCCTGTTTTTCCTATCTTTTAGCATTAAAATATATAAAATATATATCTCTCCCGCTAGAAGTTATAGAAAATTAGAGTGTAAAAATTGTAGATGTAGGATGATAATCACGGTAATAGAATAGGCTACTATTAAAGTAGTGTGCTACTTATGCTGCTCCACCCAAGCGTCAACGATGTGTTGATGCTTTCTCTAACTTTCGTTAATCCAGTAAACAAAGAAGTAGATAATAGCCGCAATAATGCCAATCCAAGTCAGAATAATCACACCTTCCATAGTTACACCTCCGTTAAACGATTGAAACCTAGTTGAGAGTTCATAAACTTTACCCTGTAATTGTTCGGAACAGCCTGCAATAACTCTTCCAGCAAGTACAGAATACATAGTTTATTCTTGTAAATGCTCCGCTTGTTTTGAGCAGTGCGCCTACTCAAAACCTTTCCGCCCGCGTCCTTACCGTCTGCCGTATTGACGTATCCGCTTTCAAGAATCTCTTTTGCTTCTTGCAATACGGATAACATCTCCGACTTGCTTAGTAAGTTTACCGTCGATTGCGCTTTGTTCATCCGTTGTATAGCCCCTCCTTTAGCACCTGTTTCCACATCAATATCATCGGCTCATCAATCTTAGGCTTGCCGTCAGCAACCCATTGTTGTATTACCGCCGATGCTATCACCGTACAGATGTTCCTGCACATCTTCAAACTCTCATCATCAAGAGTCTGAAACTTCTCGTTAGTCGCTTCGCCCTTCCGTCGTCGCCCGCTTCTTGTAAAGTCAATCATATCTCTCTACCCTCCAACCAAATTCTTTGCAGCACTCCCGTACTTTGACAAGCAAAGGCTGCAACTCGCTGTCTGTACATTCAACAATCTCTCGATGTTCAAAGCGTATGATTGCCGCTAGCTTTCTCACTGTCTGAACATCGTCCGCTTTCATTTCAGTCGATATCTCTTCGCTGTCAATCGTAGTCATATCGACTGGATTACAATCCTTGAACACTAAAGCATAATAGCCGTCGCCGCCTTCACATCTCTCCTGCAGCTGCAAGAAATAATAATGAGAGTTCCACTCTCCCAGTGAATAATTCTTTGAAAGATAATTGAGTATAGTCATTGTAAAACTCCTAGTGTTCCAGTGAGTGCATTAACAGTCGGTTATCTCGAACTCATAGCCTGTAAGTGCATAGAAGAGTTTGTGCATACGGTCAAACTCTTCCGCTTCAATACTGTCTACAAACTCTTTAGCTAGGTAGACGTGGCTGCAAGCGTAGTTAAACTGTATATCCAACGCTCCCGTATCGTCAACCCCAACTTTACTAGCCGCAATCTCTATGCAAGTAGCCCATAATTCGCCAATACTAGCAACAGCATTGATGTTGCTAGTCGCTTCTCGGATAAGGTCAACGTCCATTTCACCAAACAGCTCGTCAGCATCGTACTCACTAACGCCCCAAACACCTGCTACCAAATTAATTGTACCTTCCATAGTTGTACTCCTGTATACAAAAGATTTTCAAGGGGCTTATGCCCCTTGCTGTAGAGTTATCTAGCACTACTCCACATAATCATTCCAACACATCTCCAGTAGTATTTATCTACTTCGTGAAGGTCATAGCGGTAAGTCGCTTCCCCGTATACATAAATACGGTCTTCGTTCACTTCGTCCACCTTACCGACCAATGACTGCACCAAGAAGTCAAAGATTTCTTTAGTCGAAAACAGCATTGACTGCTTGAACCCCAGCGTTTCCCAGCCCAAGCCTCTCGCCCAGTCTTCGCAAACTCTGCTTGAGAGTGAACCTTTCTGCTCAAGGATTACCTTGCGAACCTCTTCAAAGCAAGAACCTTCACTAGCCAAGAGCTGCGCAATGCCTCTCTTGATTGCTGTGTAGCCCTTGCGCTGTCGCGCAACCGATAACAACTTTCTTTCTCTGATGTTCTGAACCTTGTCCATTTCTTCCTCCATAATAACAGGCTTTCCATCTACAACGTCAGTATTCATAAAACCGTCGACGACTTTGTACTGTGCAAATATCCATTGCTTTTCGCCCTTGTAGATATTTACATTAGTACGTTTGTTGATACCGTACCAGTAGTCTTCTAAATCAGACTCTGATAATCCTTTACTAAGAGTACGAACCTTCTTCTCGTACTTGACACTTACATTATAAGTGCCGTCCAACATCTTCTTTACTATAATATCCATAGTAAAACTCCTTGAGTTAATAAACTCATACGACACACTAGAAAATCCTAGTGTGTCAGTGAGTATATCAACTGCTAGTTATTATGCCAGCATTTTACTTCCTTAAAGCCGTCATACTTGTAAACTAGCCTGCCTTTGTAAAGTCTTATGTGTCTTGTAGACCCATAAGCATACCCCTCTTGCCCTTCGTAGACGTTGTACACTTCCCAAAATACAGGGCGGCTACACTCGTCAACTTCCCAGTTGTCTTGATTGAGTATGTTTCTGATAAAGTACGCACTACTAGCAGGTACTTTCCACGCTGTTGACGGGTCATACCGACAACTCTGATTCACACTCTTAGCAATGATAACCATAACACTTACCCCCTGTTTCCATACATTGCTTTCAAATCGTTGAATAAACCAAAGGTATAGTCAACAATATCCAATGCTTTCTCTACTGTAAGAGTACAGAGGTACTCTTCATTCTTCAACTCAAGCCCGATAATCTTCTTCATCTTGGTGAACTCAATGTGAGATTCCTCCTTCGTTAAGTAGTGCGAACAACATCGTTCGACCCCATAACTTGTAAAGGAAATTTTCACTCCCTTTACTTCAAGAGTTCCAATCGGCTCTCCGAAAATAACAATCGCACATTCTTTTGCTCTTTTCATAGTTCTTTCTCCTTGCCGCCTAGTAAATCTAGGCGGCGTTTCTTGTTAGTCTGTTACCACTC
>CALDID010000049.1 GCA_937901865.1 uncultured Treponema sp. | reverse complement strand
GCAAAAGCACACTTAAAAACAGCACTCTCAGCCTTTTTTTCACATTCTCATCACTCTTATCCGCCATACGCGCCCCCTATTTTTTTTTATTATGCGCCCATTTACCCTAATTTTCAACCTTCTCCGCCAGCTTCTTTACTGTATCCAACGGCAATTTTGAGAACTGCGCAATTTTTTTAAGCGACAGCGAGCCGTCTTCCAACATCTCTTTTGCCACTTCAATGCTTCTTTGCTCTCTCTCTTCTCTTGCGAACTCTTCCATAATGCTACACATTTGCGACACTCCTTGTTCATCTTCTTTTAACAGCTTTACTTTTTCAGCCAGCACAGCATTTTTCATATCATCAGCATTTTTGCAAGAAAAATCGTGCATAAGGCTTCCTATCGGATTATCTCCCCTGTATTTTCCATTCACATATATGATATGCGAGCCGTCCGCGAAATCTTTAGAAAGCTCTTTTATCGTGCGCTCTATATGATACAGCGGAAGAGAGCCATTAAACACATCATTCGCCGTAATAAAAATGACATAGGTTTCAGGCAGTTTTTCCACTTTCATACCTGCAACCGTTTCATCTAAGTCCATAAGAGCCGCATTATATCTTGCACGTTGAGCGATAGCCCCACTATTCGCCTGCTGAATCTCTATGTCGTACACTTTTCCGCACGAATCGACAGCGCGCACATCAAGACGCACAGAACGCCCCTCAAGATTCTTTATGCCGTATTGCGTTTTCACCGACTGCACTTTTAGCGTTGGATTATCCATAATAATCCGCAAAACAAACTCTGTTCTCACAGTATCTTTGTCAAAGAACACAGTCATAAAATCATCGTCCATCAAAGTAAATTCTTTGATTCTCTCAAGCATTTTTTGCCGTTTTATCAACTGCTTTTCAGTCATAATTCAAGTATAACATCACAAAGCCCCCTTTTCAACAATGGTTTTTGCCATACATTTCGTTTCGCGGACGGCAGAAGAAACGTATGGCGAGCGAAAATATACTTTTATACACATCGTGCTACGGGAGTGAGGAGCATGTGTGCAAGGGTGCTGCATACATGTGTGCAGGGGTCTTGGGAGCATGTGTGCAGCACCTCTGTACACATGTGTGGCGAAACGTGCGCCGATGTGTATCAAAACGTACAGCGTACTCTATCAAAATCGTTTTTCGCACTGTATTCAATTCGTTTATCGTACTGTATTCAATTCGTTTCTCGTGCTATATTTAATTCGTATACAGTACTGTATTCAATCCGTATATCGCTCGAAAAATATTTTGCATACAGTACGCTGTAGAAAAAAATACAGTACGGCGGAGAAAAAAGAAAGAGCGCGATAGAGATTATTGAGAAAATAACTGTTATGATTGAAAAAACTGCGCTTTTATTATAAAATACAAGTATGCAATTTATTGGTAAGCAAGAAGTAAAAAGGTTAGTCCATGCAATACGAATCTTTTTAGGGTTCTACAAAAATCCCCCCGAAATCGAAGAGCAGCTCAAAAACGCCGATGTCCGCAGTACGCGCAATCTGTCGCTGTTCATCTCGACGATGGAGCTGTGGATGATTGTCAGGCAGCTCATCAGAAAATTCGACAGATTTACCTCCGTTTTCGATTTTTTCTATCTCACGCGAAACTATTGGATTCTCCTGTCTGTAAGCCTGCTTCTCTTCTTTTATTCTGCGCTCTATCTCGGCGGTCGGCTCAAACGGCTCAAACACTTCAGCCGCCTCTTCACGTTTCTCTATTTTCTGCTCGGTATCTATTTCGGCATAAAAACGACGCTCTACGACATTTCGCACGGCAGAATGATTACCTGCTTTTTGACGATGGCTCTGATGATGTCGCTCATCGTGGTGTGGCGGCCGTTCATTTCGATTATGCTGGCTCTCGGCTCTGGCGTGGTGGGCGCGGCTATCATCAACAATTACGCAGTCGGTACTGACGGGCAGCCGTGGCGATTGAGCGATTCGGAAACGATAAATTATTCTATATATATGATAACTCTTGCAATCGTTGCAATCAGTATGTATTCACAGCGGCACAGGGACGCGCGAAAAACGTATCTTTTGCAGCAGGCGAAGAAGCACGAAGCGCAAGTGTACCGCGCGGAAAAGCAGAAGCAAGAGGCGGTGTTTGTGCAGACGACGCAGGCTCTCGCGAGCGCAATCGACGCGAAAGACCACTACACGCAGGGACACAGTGCGCGCGTGGCGGAATATTCGCTGACCATCGCACGAAAGGCGGGGAAAAATGATGCGTTTTGCCGAGAGGTGTATTTTGCCGCGCTCTTGCACGATGTGGGGAAAATCGGCATTGCTGGCTCAATCATCAATAAGTGCGGACGGCTGACCGAGGACGAGTTTAACGAGATTAAAAAGCATACGGTGATAGGATACGAAATCTTGATGAACATAGAACATTCGCCGAATTTGAGCATTGGCGCGCACTTTCATCACGAGAGATTTGACGGCAAGGGCTATCCTGAGGGGCTTTCGGGCGAGCAGATTCCAGAGATTGCCAGAATAATCGCTGTGGCGGACGCATACGACGCAATGACGAGCAAGCGGAGCTATCGCGATGTGTTGCCGCAGGAAGTGGTGAAGAGCGAGATAGAGAGGGGAAGCGGAATGCAGTTCGACCCGAAATACGCCGCCATTATGCTAGAGATGATAGCCGCCGACCACGCCTATCGCCTCCGCGAGCCCTAACGGGCACAGCCCGATTTGTAAGAAAAGCACAGGCTGACTTGTGAGAGGCATAGCCCGCCTTATGAGAGAAGCACAGGCTGATTTGTAAGAGGTGAAGATATAGGCTGCCTTGTAAAAAAGTTGTATATGCTATGGATTTTTATTTGAAAGCGTGATAGAATAGAAAAAGAAGCGCAACCAAGGTTGGTTGGTCTTCGTACTATACAATTTTTACGTCATTGCAGACGCAAAACCGCCTCAGTGGTCAGACTAGGCGGTTTATTTTTACCCTTTTACGAATTGTTCGTAAGGAGTAGTGTGGCTAAAATGCAGGACAACCGCATAAGAATATCGGCATTCGCATTACATTACTTGACCGTCGCCGCAGTCGCCCACGCTATAGGCTGTTTTGTGATGCAACCTATAGCGTGAAAGAAATTAGTCTTGCAGGGCTTCGTAGCCTTCTTCGCCTGTGCGCACTTTGATAACGTTGTCCACGTCGTACACGAATATCTTGCCGTCGCCGATGTTGCCCGTGTACAGCACTTCTTTCGCCGCCATCACCACGAGGTCTACTGGCACTTCGCTCACCACTATGTCAACCTTGATTTTCGGCAGCACCGTCATTTCTACAGGCACGCCGCGATACATCTGTGTGCTTCCGTGCTGAACTCCGCAGCCCATCACGTTCGTTACCGTCATACCCGTGATTTTGATGTCGTTCATCGCAGTCTTGAGTTCCTCAAACTTGCTTCTGCGAGTGATTATCGTTACCATGTGGAACTTCGCGTCGGGTCGGCTCGTCGCTTTTGCAACAGGAATGCTCTTCTCTATGCTCACCTCTCCGCTGTTCGCTTCTTTTGCCCCTCCGTCTGTGCCAGTCATCACTTGCGGAGCAAAGGCGAAACCGCTATACGCGCTCTCAATGCCGTGCTCCAATTTATCAAGACCGACGACCTCTTCTTCGCGGCTGGCGCGCAATCCGTGGAACTTCTTGATAAGAGAGAACGTGATGAGCATACAGAGTGCCGTCCACACAACCACGCTCGCTTCTCCTAAAATCTGAATGAGCAAATGGGAAACACCGCCGCCATAGAACAAGCCCGATTCTACATTAAACAAGCCGTCCGCAATCGTTCCCCAAATGCCGTTGGCAAAATGCACGCCGACCGCGCCGACTGGGTCATCAATGTGGAGCTTCAAATCAAGGAACTCGACGACGATGACAACAAGGAAGCCTGCAACAATGCCGATAATGCTCGCGCCCAATGCGTCAACCGTCGCGCAAGGAGCAGTGATTGCGACAAGACCTGCAAGAGAGGCGTTTAAGGTCATAGAAACGTCGGGCTTGCCGTTTTTAACCCAAGTAAAAAGCATTGTCGTGATACAAGCAAGAGCTGGCGCGATTGTTGTCGTCGTGAAAACTGCCGCCAATCCGCCCACGCCGAGCATCTGTGTACAAGCCGCGCCGTTGAAGCCGTACCAGCCGAACCAGAGGATAAATGTGCCGAGTGCGCCGAGCGTCAAGGAATGTCCAGGGATAGCGTGAACTTTTGTAACGTTGCCGCTCTTGTCGTAATCGTATTTTCCGATTCTCGCGCCCAAGAACATCGCACCGAGCAGTGCCGCCGTTCCGCCTACGCTGTGAATTGCCGCGCTTCCTGCGAAATCCACAAAGCCGAGCTGTGCAAGCCAGCCGTTCGAGTTCCAAATCCACCCCGCTTCAATCGGATAGACGAGAGCCGAGATAACTGCGGAGTATATGCAGTAAGAAGAAAACTTCGTGCGCTCCGCCATTGCGCCAGATACGATAGTTGCCGCTGTTGCGCAGAAGACGAGGTTAAAAACGAAGCTCGACCTATCAAGTTCGGCGAAGTTGGTGAACAGCTGCATATTCGGTTTGCCGATAACGCCGAAAAAGTAGTTTTCGCTCATCATCAGAGCGAAGCCCAAGAGCATAAAACACGGCGTGCCGATACAAAAATCCATCAAGTTCTTCATAATGATGTTTCCCGCGTTTTTCGCCCGTGTAAAGCCCGTTTCCACCATCGCAAAGCCGCACTGCATAAAAAAGACGAGTGCCGCGCCGATTAGATACCACACACCCCAAACTTCGCTCATAATATAATTCCTCCAAAAAAAGACGCTGTGAATAGATACGTTGTACACCGCACTACTCACAGCGTCTTTGCTGCAATGAAATAAAAAGGTCGCAAAGTCTTTCTTGCAAAAACTCTGCGACCTCGTTGTCGTGTAATGATGTGTGTTATATCTTTTTTCTCAAACTCTGTCAACAGGGGAAACGCATTTTTTAGCAAAAAGATTTTTTCACTCGATAGATACACCATGTTGACACTCATAGAAAATTTCTGTAGTATAACTGCAGAAAAGAAAATTACGGCAAAGAGGTCGTAGATATTTTTTCTTGGCGAACGCTGTTTTATAAAAAGCGCACGGTCAAGAAGGAAAATCTACGGCCTCTTTTTGTTTTGGAGGCGGCACTTATGAACACACTTTATGAGCCAAAGTTTGAACACGACGCATGCGGAATCGGTGCGCTGGTGAATATCAACGGAGAGCAAACGCACACAATCGTCGATAACGCTCTTTCTATTGTGGAAAAGCTCGAACATCGCGCGGGCAAAGACGCTTCGGGCAAAACGGGCGACGGTGTCGGAATCCTGTTGCAAATCAGTCATTCGTTCTTCAGCGAAAAGGCGCGCGAGGGCGAAATCAGCTTGAACGGCACGGCTTGCACCGATTTAGGAGAGGAAAGAGATTACGGAATCGGTATGTTCTTTTTCCCGACGGAATGTGAAGGCGAAAAGAAACGCTTTGAAGACTGCTGCGCCTCTCAATCGCTTGAGATATTAGGCTGGCGAGCAGTGCCTGTGAAGCCTGAAGTGATTGGCGAGAAAGCGCGGGAGTGTATGCCGAGCATTCATCAATGTTTCATCGCCCGCCCCGCCGACTTAGCAAAGGGATTAGACTTCGACAGACGGCTTTACATTCTGCGCCGCCTCTTTGAAAACTCCTCACATCACGCAACCTACGTCTGTTCGCTCTCAAGCCGCACCATCGTCTATAAAGGAATGTTCCTCGTCGGCGAATTGCGATTGTTTTATAGCGACCTCGAAAGCGCAGAATACAAAAGCGCGCTCGCCCTCGTGCATTCCCGTTTCTCGACGAACACGCAGCCGAGCTGGCAAAGGGCGCACCCGAACCGCTTTATTGCGCATAACGGCGAAATCAACACCATTCGCGGCAACGTCGATAGAATGTTAGCGCGCGAAGAGACCGTATTTTCCCCCGTCATCTCAAAAAGCGATATGCAAAAAATCCTCCCTGCCGTAGACGCGGCGGGAAGCGACAGCGCAATGCTCGATAATACGCTTGAGTTCCTTGTGATGAACGGGCTGCCGCTGCCTCTCGCCGTGATGATGTGTATTCCTGAGCCGTGGAAGCACGACGAAGAGATGAAGCAGAGCAAAAAGGATTTCTATCACTATTGGGCGACGATGATGGAAAGCTGGGACGGACCTGCGGCGATTTTGTTCAGCGACGGAGATGTTATCGGTGCGACGCTTGACCGCAACGGCTTGCGACCGAGCCGATACTACATCACGAAAGACGGCACGCTTATTCTTTCGAGCGAAGTCGGCGTTTTAGACATTGCCGAAGAGAACATCGCCGTCAAATCCCGCCTTATGCCCGGCAAGATTTTGCTTGTGGACACCGTGCAGAAAAAGATTATCAGCGACGAGGAATGCAAAGCGCAGTATGCAAGTGCGTACCCGTACGGCGAATGGCTTGATATGAACTTGATTCACCTTAGCGACCTTAAAATCCCGAATAAGAAAATCGCCGTTCACACCCTCGACGAGAGAAACATTCTCTATCGCGCGTTCGGCTGGAATTACGAAGACGTGAACGAGATGATTTTGCCGATGGCGTTGAACGGCGTTGAGCCAACCGCAAGCATGGGAGTCGATACGCCTCTCGCCGTGATGAGCGAAAAGCACCCGCCGCTGTTTTCGTACTTCAAGCAGCTCTTTGCACAGGTTACGAACCCGCCGATTGACTCATTGCGCGAAAAAATCGTAACCGACACCACCGTTTACGTCGGCAAAGACGGCAACCTCCTCTCTCCTGAGGCGAAGAATTGCCGCGTGCTTGAAATAAACAACCCCATTCTCACAGGCACGGACTTGCTCAAAATCGCCGCGCTCAACGCAAACGGTTTTTCTGTCAAAACCATCTCGACCCTCGTCAGCATTGAAGAGCTAAAACGCAACGGGCTAAAAAGCGCACTCGACAACATCTTTTCCCAAATCGACGAAGAAGCGAAAAACGGCGTGAACATCGTGATTCTCTCCGACCGCGGCGTTGACCGCACTCACGCGGCTATTCCTGCATTGCTTGCCGTAAGCGCAGTGGAGCAGCACCTTATCCGCACCAAAAAACGAACCGCCGTTTCGGTGATTTTGGAGAGCGCAGAAGTTCGCGACGTGCATCAAGCCGCTTTGTGCTTAGGCTACGGCGCGCGCGCAGTGAACCCGTATCTAGCACACGAGGCAATCGCCGAAATGATTGACCAAAAGCTCCTCGACAAAGATTATCACACCGCAATCGACGATTACAACAAAGCCATTCTCAACGGCATTGTCAAAATCGCCGCGAAGATGGGCATTTCCACGATACAATCGTATCAAAGCGCACAGATATTCGAGGCGGTCGGCATTGCGAAAGAAGTGATAGACACATATTTCACGAACACCGTGAGCCGCGTCGAAGGCATCACGCTCAAAGAAATCGAAGAAGATATGCTTTATCATCATTCAAAGGGGTTCGACCCGTCTGGATTGACCGTGAACGACCACCTCGACAGCGTAGGAAAGCACAAATTCCGCCGCGGAGAAGCCGCCGAAACGCACCTTTACAATCCCGAAACAATCGTCGCCCTGCAGCAAGCCACGCGAAACGGCGATTACAAGCGATTTAAGGAATACACCGCGCTTGTCGATTCCAACGAAGAGCCGCACACGCTGCGCGCAATGCTCGATTTCGTCTTTGACTCTTCTGGCGGCGTGAATATCGACGAAGTGGAAAGCGTTGACGAGATTGTCAAGCGATTCAAAACGGGCGCGATGAGTTACGGCTCTATCAGCGAGGAAGCGCACAAGTGTATGGCGGAGGCGATGAACCATTTACACGGCAAATCGAACTCTGGCGAGGGCGGAGAGAAGCGCGAGCGGCTCGGCACGAAATACAACAGCGCGATAAAGCAAGTCGCGTCGGGACGTTTCGGCGTTACCGAAGAATATCTTTTGTCTGCAAAGGAAATACAAATCAAGATGGCGCAGGGTGCGAAGCCAGGCGAGGGCGGACATTTGCCGGGCAAGAAAGTCTATCCGTGGATTGCGCAGACACGATACGCGACACCGGGCGTTTCCCTCATTTCTCCGCCGCCGCACCACGACATTTATTCTATCGAAGACTTGGCGCAGCTCATTTACGACCTCAAAAACGCCAACCGCGCCGCTCGTATCAGCGTAAAGCTGGTGAGCGAAGCGGGAGTAGGAACGATTGCGTCGGGAGTGGCAAAGGCAGGCGCGCAAGTCATCTTGATTTCAGGACACGACGGCGGCACGGGCGCAGCTCCGATTTCGTCGATACATCACGCAGGCTTGCCGTGGGAACTTGGAGTAGCGGAAACGCACCAAACGCTCCTTCAAAACGGCTTGCGCTCTCGTGTCATCATCGAAACCGACGGCAAATTGATGAGCGGGCGCGATGTCGTGATAGCAGCATTGCTCGGCGCGGAGGAATTCGGCTTTGCAACTGCTCCGCTCATCACGATGGGCTGTTCAATGATGAGAGTTTGTCAGCTCGACACCTGTCCGTTCGGAGTCGCGACGCAAAACGAAAAGCTGCGCTCTCGTTTCAGAGGAAAAGCGGAATACGTCGAAAACTTTATGCGCTTCATCGCCGAAGAAATGCGCGAGATTATGGCAAAACTCGGCGTGAGAAGCGTGGAGGAGCTGTGCGGACGAACAGATTTGCTCAAGCTCAAAGACAAGCAGGGCTTTAAGAGAGCCGCATTAGTCGATGTGAGCCGTCTTTTAGCCACCGCAGGCGAGCAAAGCGACGATTGGAAAAAAGAGCGCACGCTATTCGATTTCAAACTTGAGCGCACCATCGACGAAAGCGTTTTGCTCCCGTGGTTTGAGAACCTCTCCCCCCAGCCCCCTCTCCTAGAAAGAGAGGGGGAAAGAAATCCACTTTTCTCCCCTCGCCTAGAAAGAGAGGGGGAGAGAAATCCACTTTTCTCCCCTCGCCTGCTAGGAGAGGGGTCGGGGGTGAGGTTAGAATCCACCGACCGCACAGTTGGCACGATTCTCGGCAGCGAAATCCAAAAACGCTACGGCGGCACACTCGAAGACGACACCTATACCGTAAACTTCACGGGCGGCGCGGGTCAGAGCTTCGGTGCGTTTATCCCGAAAGGCTTGACGCTGCGCATAACGGGCGATGCGAACGACGCATTCGGCAAAGGGCTTTCTGGCGGCAAACTCGTCTTGAAGAAGCCCGACACATTCTGCGGCAAAAGCGAAGAGAACATCATTGCAGGCAACGTTGCGCTTTTTGGTGCGACGAGCGGAAAGGCGTTCATCAACGGCGCGGCGGGCGAGCGGTTTTGCGTGCGGAATTCTGGCGCGAGCGTTGTGGCGGAAGGCTGCGGCGACCACGGTCTTGAGTATATGACGGGCGGCGTGGCGGTCATTCTCGGTCGCACGGGCAAAAATCTGTGCGCAGGAATGAGCGGCGGCGTTGCATATATCCTCGACGAAGCGCACGAGGTCTACAAACACTTAAATCACGAGCTGGTAACGATGTATTCTCTCGACGACGAAGCGAGCGCGTTCAGCGATACCACTGACGAAGCCGTTTTGAAAAGCCTCATCGAACAGCATTACAAAGAAACGGCGAGCGAAGTTGCAAAACAGCTCCTCGACGATTGGCAGAGCGCGAAAACGAAGTTCAAGAAGATAATTCCGCGCGATTACCTTCGCATAAAGAGCGAAATCAGGGCGCAAAAGGCGGCGGGCTTGAGCGAAGAAGACGCACTTTTGGCGGCGTTCAAAAAGGTTACGGCGTAAAAAAGGAGGAAAGAGATGGCTAAACCGACAGGATTTATGGATTTTAAGCGAAGAGAGAACGGCAACATCGCGCCCCTTTCTCGCATAACGAATTTCAAGGAATTTCACCCTCGGCTTGACGAAAACGCGCGCAAAGAGCAGGCGGCGAGATGTATGAACTGCGGCGTGCCGATGTGTCAGAGCGCGATACGGCTTTCGGGTATGGTTACGGGCTGTCCGCTGCACAACTACATTCCCGAATGGAACGACGCGCTGTATAAAGGGCAATACGATATGGCGGCGTGGCGGCTTTTGAAAACGTCGAGCTTCCCTGAGTTCACGGGGCGCGTTTGTCCTGCATTGTGCGAAAAGGCGTGCAACTGCGCGAACCCAATTTTCGACGACGGCGCGGTTACAATTCACGACAACGAACTTTTTATCATCGAGAGGGCGTTTTCGTCGGGCTATATGAAGCCTGAAATTCCGAAAGTGCGTTCACACAAGCGTGTCGCCGTCATCGGTTCAGGACCTGCGGGCTTGGCGTGCGCGGATTGGCTCAATCGCCGCGGACACAGCGTAACGGTGTACGAGAGGGAGGACAAAGCTGGCGGCTTATTGATGTACGGCATTCCGAATATGAAGCTTGAAAAAAGCGTCATCGAGCGGCGCATAAATCTGATGAAAGCGGAGGGAGTCGAGTTCGTTTTCAATGCCGACGTAGGCAAGACGATTTCGAGCGAACACATCGCAAACAGTTTCGACGCAATCGCGCTGTGTTGCGGAGCGAAAAAGGCGAGGACACTCACGGCGAAAGGCATAAGCGAGGCGAAACGCGGCGTGATGAATGCGGTTGACTTTCTCACAGCGGTTACAAAGAGCGTTGTTGCCACTCAAAGCGCACTTTCTGCAATCGATGTAGAGCCGACGAACGAGCAAATCGCCGTTTCTCTCGAAAAAAACTACGGTCTTTCGCTCAAAGATAAACACGTTATCATCGTTGGCGGCGGCGACACGGGAAACGACTGCTGCGGCACGGCGATACGCTTGGGAGCTGCGAGCGTGAAGCAAATCGAGATGATGGCAAAGCCTCCAATCGACCGCTTAGCGACAAATCCGTTCCCCGAATGGCCGAAGACGCTCAAAGTTGACTACGGCGCGGAGGAATCCATTGCGAAATACGGCAGCGACCCGCGCATTTGGGAAACGACGGTGAAAGAGGTGTTCACGAAGGACGGAAACATCACGGGCGTTCGCACGGTTGAAGTCGAGTTCAAGACAATCGAGAGCAAGAGGACGCTTATCGAGCGGGCAGGCAGCGAGAAAGAGCTTCAATGCGATTTGCTGTTGATTGCGGCTGGCTTTGTGGGCTGCGAGGAGTACACGGCGCGGGAGTTTGCGGTAGAGCTGAGCGAGCGCGGCGTTATCGCGAGCCACGACGGCTACAAAACGAGCCGCGAGAAAATCTTTAGCGCAGGCGATATGCGTCGCGGACAGTCCCTCGTAGTCTGGGCAATCAGCGAAGGGCGAGAATGCGCCAAAGAAATAGATACCTACCTTTTGAAGTCGTAAGATTTCGGGCAGTGTTACAGAAAGTATGCTGATTTATCTGTTTATGTCATTCCCGTAAGTAGACTTATGTCATTCCCGTGCTTGACACGGCATTCCAGTAAGTAGACTTATGTCACTCCAGTAAACTTATGTCATTCCCGTAAGACTTATGTCATTCCCGTAAGACTTATGTCATTCCCGTGCTTGACACGGGAATCTTTTAAGACTCTCGTATAGTGCTTTAGAAAAGATTATCGGGTCAAGCCCGATAATGACATTCCAGCATACCTTTGGTAACAACTCCTGACAGCATACCTTTTGAAGTCGTAAAATTTCGCTAAAAACAAAAATTCAGGGTCGATTTTGCATAAAATTCGCTCTGAATTTTTGTTTATAAGCTCTCGTATGTGTATAAAAAGGGTCAAAACCTACTTTTTTCCCCTTTTTATGCACATAATTTCAATGTTAATTTCAGAGATGACCAAATTATACATCTAATCGCGCTTGTAAAAAAGTTTTAGCCTCGATTATACATCTAATCGCACCAAAAAAGTACGCTGCGCCCCCTATTATACACCTAATCTAAGAAAATTTTTTTTCTACGCCCCAATTTTGCACCGAATCGAAGTAAATTTTTTTATATCGTCAGCTTTGCAGTTCACGCGCGATGGCGCAGGCGACTTTTTGCTTCGTCGTGCCGCTGTTCATCGCCTCTTTTTCAAGATAATGGTGCGCCGCTTCTTCGCTCATACCCCTCTTTTCTATCAACAGCATTTTCGCGCGGTTCACAATGCGGATTTCTTCCATTTTCGCCTTGAGTTTTATCGTTTGGCTGGAGATTTTTTGTATCTTATAATGTATTGCTATCGCGATTTTTATCAGATTATAAAAATAAAACGGCTCAAACGGCTTTGCCGCGCTCATAATCCCGTACGCCTCCACGCGATACGAAATGTCGTCGAAATATTCGCTCGGCACTAACAGCAAAATCGGCGCATATACGTCGCTCATCTCAATCGCCGCCTCCGCATCTCGCCCGTCAGCCGAATCCGCGATGATTATGCAGAACTCCCTTTCGTCCACAAGCCGCCGCGCTTCGCTAAAATCCGCCGTTTCGCTCACTTCAAAGAGCGGAGAGGTCAAAAATGCCTTGATTTGCGCCGTCAATTTGCTGTCGTGAGAAACAAGCAGCACGCTGTAGCTTTCGCTTTTCATAGGCTACCCCAAAAGTCCGCTGTCGCCTAACACGCTTTTCACAAACTCGCTTTCTCTCGCCTTCTCTTTTGCTTCTTCCAAGCTCTGCGGCAGTGGTTTCAAGCCGAGTTCTAACGCTGTTTTATTATTAAACAGATTATCGCACACCTCTTCGACAGGCAACAGCTGCTTTTTCAGTCCGTCGATTGCCGCGTGAATGATAAGAGATAGCGCAATATGCGGATTGCACATCGGGTCGGGCGAACGAAGCTCTATGCGCGCCTCTCGCTTCGTTGCAGGCAGGCGAATGAGGGCGGAGCGATTCTCCTTTCCCCACGAAAGATATTTCGGAGCTTTCGCAGTGCCGAGCCGCTTATACGAGTTTTCAACAGGGTTCAAAAAATAGGTCATCTCTTCTGCGTGGGCGTAAATGCCGCCGAGAACGTATTTGAGAGCGTCTTCCGCGTTTTTTCCGTCGAGAGAGCGCAGCGATAAGTTGATGTGCATACCGTTTCCCGCCTCGTCAGCGATAGGCTTGGGCGAAAAGTCCGCAAATAGCCCGTTCGCGCTCGCTTTTGCCCCGACGACCCATTTAAACGTGGCTACATTGTCGCACGCAATGAGCGCAGGGGAATAACGAAAGTCTATTTCGTTTTGACCAGGTCCGTCTTCGTGGTGGCTCGCCTCTGGAGTCAGCCCCATCTGTTCGAGTGCGAGGCAGATTTCGCGGCGGATATTCTCTCCGTGGTCGTCGGGCGCGATGTCCATATAGGAAGCGGAATCGAGGGGGATTTTCGACGCAAAGCCCTGCTCATCGAGCTTGAACAAATAAAACTCGATTTCTGTGCCGACCATCATTTCAAGTTTGCACTCCGCTTCGAGCTTTTTGCACGCATTTTTCAGCATCGCGCGAAAGTCCTTTTTGTACGGCGTGCCGTCGGGGTTGAAAATGTTGCAAAACATACGCACAACCTTGCCCGTCATCGGTCGCCACGGCACAATCGCGAGCGTTGACGGGTCTGGAACGAGGAACAAATCCGATTTTTCCGCGCCCTCAAAGCCCTTTACTGCCGATGCGTCGAACGTTACGCCCTCGCTAAAGGCGCGTTCCAGCTCATCGCTCATTATCGAAACATTTTTTTGCTTGCCTGTGATGTCGAAAAACGCCAAACGGATAAATTTCACGTCTTCTTCTTTGACGAAATCCAGCACTTCTTCTTTTGTGTACATATTTACTCCTTTCAATACGCTTTGTTATGCACGCCGCCGATTGCACGACCAGACGGCTCGTCCATATTTTTCCACGCCGCGTCCCATTCCAATGCTTTCGCCGTAGAGCACGCAACGCCCGCTTCGTGAGGCACGCACTTCGCCGCAGAATCCGACGGGAAAAGCGACGAGTAGATTTCGCGATAGAAATATTCTTCTTTTGTCTTCGGCGGGTTCACGGGGAAGCGATTTTCGCGCCGCGCAAACTCGTTATCGCTTACTTTCTCTTCGGTTATGCGCTTCAAGGTGTCTATCCAGCTGTATCCCACGCCGTCGGAGAATTGTTCCTTTTGCCGCCAGCAAATCTCTTCAGGAAGTATGTCCGAAAACGCCTCGCGCAAAATCCATTTCTCTATTCTTTGCCCGCCGCGCGCCGTCTTTATGCACATTTTGTCTTTTGGATTGAGCCGCATCGCCACATCGATAAAGTCTTTGTCCAAAAACGGCACTCTGCCCTCCACGCCCCACGCCATCAGGCTCTTATTCGCCCTCAAACAGTCGTATAAATGCAATTTGCTCATCTTTCGCACAAGCTCTTCGTGAAACTCTCTCGCCGACGGAGCTTTATGAAAATACAAATAGCCGCCGAAAAGCTCATCGCTGCCCTCGCCCGACAGCACCATCTTTATGCCCATCGACTTTATCACCCGCGCAAGCAAATACATCGGCGTACTCGCGCGAACGGTGGTGATGTCGTACGTTTCGATGTGATAAATCACGTCGCGAAGAGCGTCGAGAGCTTCTTGAATGGTGAAATGCACTTCGTGATGCACCGTTCCGATGTACTCCGCCGCCTTTCTCGCCGCGATTAAGTCGGGACTTCCCTCCAAACCGATAGCAAACGAATGCAGCTGCGGCCACCACGCGCCCTCTCTGCCCTCGCTTTCAACTCGCTTCTTGCTGTATTTTTGCGTAATCGCCGCAATTATCGACGAATCAAGCCCGCCCGACAAAAGCACGCCATACGGCACATCGCTCATCAGCTGACTTTTCACAGCCGTTTCAAGCGCGGTTTTCACCTTGTCGATGACAGACGGATTTATCACTTCTCCTTTGTCGTCGCTTGCTCTCGGCGCATTTTTCACCGCGTCAAAGTCTTCCCAATCCCGATGATACCAGCGAACGACCTTGTTTTCCTCTTTTGCGCCAGCCGTCGATTTCTCGCCGCATTTATACAGATACGAGCCGTTCGGGAATTCTTCGATAGACACGCACGAGCCTTCGAGAGCCTTTAATTCGCTTGCAACGTAGTATCTGCCGCTTTTGTCCCAGCCTTGATAGAGCGGAATAACGCCTATTTCGTCGCGTGCAATCAGATACGAGCCGCGAGAGCTGTCGTAGAGCGCGAAAGCAAAGATACCAGAGAGTTTTTCTATCATCGCACTAAAATCGCCGCCCTCGCTGACGCATTTTTGATACAGCGGAATAATTACTTCGCAGTCGCTGCCTGTGCGAAAGGCGTAATCGCTGAATGCGGCTCTGATTGCGCTGTGATTGTAGATTTCGCCGTTTGCTGCAAGGATAATTGTGCCGTCCGCACTCACTAAAGGCTGTTTTCCAGACAATGGGTCAACAATGCTCAAGCGTTCGTGGCTCAAAATCGCGTTATTTCCTGCATACACGCCGCTCCAATCAGGTCCGCGATGACGGATTTTTTTCGACATTTCCAAAACGCGAGTCCTCAGCTCTTCTTTCAAGCCCTCGTCTATCGGCTTATCGCCGCTTGCTAAATCAAACGCACCTACAAAACCGCACATAATATTTTTCCTCCGAAAAAATGAAAAAGGGTCGCAGATGTTTCTTCTTGCGAGCCGTGAATGAACACAGTGATAGCGTAAGAAAAAATATCTGCGACCCCTTTGCCGCAATGTCTTTATACTATTGCAATTAGCTTCTTGTGTCAACCGCTTGCAAGCCGCACTTGAACAAACAGAGGCAAATCGGCGAAAATAGCGTATGGACTTTAGAGCATTTACAAGCGAAATCGAACAAAATAAGTGGGACGTGTACGGAGTTGAGGTGTATCAATCGGGAAAATTGCTTCACACCTTTGGCGACACGCAGAAAAAGCACAATATTTATTCTGCGACAAAAACCGTGCTGTCGATTGCCGTCGGAATTGCGAGCGATAGGGGCGTATTCGACATAAGCGCGCCGCTTTTGGAGTATCTGCCGCGCGAAACGGTTGCGAAAATGAGCAAAAGCGCACTCACTGCGTACAAAGCCGTAACGATTCGCGACCTTTTAACGATGTCGGTTTCTGGGCTGCCGTTTCAAGTGGCAAGCGAAAACTATTTAGATTACGCGCTGAGCTTTGCGGCGGCGAAAAAAGGCGAGTTCAACTACTCGAACAACAGTGCGTATTTGGTGGGCGCGGCGTTGAGCGGTGCGATTGGCGGCGATGCGGGCAAATTTATCGAAGAGCAGATTTTTGCGCCGCTGGAGATTACGGATTTTAGCTATGAGCGAAGTCCTGAGGGGTATTTTTACGGCGCGTCGAAGATGGAGCTTTCGGTTCATTCGCTCAGCAAAATTGCTCTGTTGCTTTGTGCAGGCGGCGAGGTGGCGGGGAAGCGGATTGTATCGGCGGAATATGTGAAAGAGGCGACAAAGGTGCAACAGATGAACAAAGAGGGCGGATACGGCTATTTTATCTGGAAATATCGCGACGGATTCAGTATAAACGGCAAGTGGGGGCAAAAGAGCTACGTTCTGCCGCGCGAAGAGCTTGTGATAACGCACCTCGCGCACATAGATGACAATCTTCCGCTCCGAGAGTGTATGGAAAAGTACATTCTCGGGAAATAAATCGATAAAAGAAAATTCTAGCGAGAGCGTAAACAGTATTTTGTGCCGCGTCCTTTGCCAATCACTTGAATATATTTTTTTTCAAGCAGTGCGGCTGATAATCGAATCACTTTATCTCGGCTAAACCCTGTTTTCTCTGAAAGCTCGCTAGAAGAAAGCTGCAGACCTTTTGCCAAAACATCGAAAACGACCTTTTCAGCGGTTGTCAGCTGTGGCGTATGCGTCAAAAGCGGCAAGACAACTTGAATTGAGTTTTCCAAAACAGAAAAATGCGGCTGCAGCAAACTTCCTTTGTACGCTTCTTTTATACGCCGTATGCCAGTGCCGAATTTTTCAACAAGGCGCAGGCGAAAGAAAACAGTACACAAAAGAGGATTGCGAAAAATCGAAAGTCGCCCGTTCAAATATTCTTCTTCTGAAATCCCCGCAGGAAGTCCGCCTGGCGATGTTATGATGATTTTGTCTGCATAAAACTCGATTCGAATCTGCGCTTTTGTGTCCCATGTGCGATGAACAAGCGCATTTGCAACAGCTTCGCGAAACGCTTTTTCTGGCACAAGCTCAATCACCTTTCGCTCAATGCCGTCAATTTTCTCATACTGATAATATTTTTTGAACAACGCTATCGCAGAATCGTACATTTTAAGCACACTGCATTTTTCTGTCAGTTCCCTGTCTAAAATTTCATCAATGCTGTTTCCAAAGCGCACGATGTCGATGCCCGAAAAATCATTTTTGTCAGAAACAAGGCTCGCCGCAATGTTATAGCCGCTTTTGCTGTCATACAGTTCAAGCGTTTTTAGAATATCTGTTGAAATCTCAGGTATGCCAAGCGTTTCAGAGAATTTTGTTTTCAAAGTCGAGAAAGTTAAATCTTGTATTTTAGACGGCAGGTCTTCAAAGTTTTTGTTTTCGCCCTCAAGCACAAGGCGGTTATATTCCACTCTATCGACTTCAATCGTAGAGCTGTCGTTTCGTTTATAGGCTTTTCCTTTGAATGTGTAGGGCTTTTCCGTTCCTTCAAAAACGGTCAATTCAACAATTTTCTTTTTTTCGTCTATTGCAAAAGTAAAATCTGGGTGTGGATTTATACTATCGTTGATTTTATTTTCAAGCTCCAAACAAACGGCGGCTGGATTTTCTATGCCTTTTGCATTTCCGTCGTCATCTATGCCGAACAAGATTTTTCCCGTGCCGTAATTTGAGTATGCACAAACAGTTTTCAGAAAACTATTCGATACAGATTCTTTGAATTCAAGTGTTTTATTCTCTCGCATATTATTTTTATTGTAGTATAAATACGATACAAATGCAACGAAAAAAAATACGTCGCATTTGTGTTGCGCCGTATTTTTCATTTTCGTTTTCATCTCCTGTTTCTGTAGCAGGAAACCACCTTTTATATAAGAATACAATAACTGCTAAAAGCTGTTAATTTCTGGCAGTTGGCAATGCAAAACGCAGAGAAAAACCGTAGCTTTGGTCTATAGGATTGATAATCGGCGAAAAACTCATCTCGGTGCTTTCTGCAGACTCTGCTGCAGGTTCTGCACTCGTTTCAGCATTGCTTTGCGGGCGTTTTTCCTGTATAAAGCGATATGCTCGCGAGAAAATGGATTCATTACCTGCGCTGTCAGTTTCAACAGTAGCGCGTAAACTTGATTTGAGAGTACGATTATATTTCTTTGTGTAAACGCATGGACGCGCAATCTTAAAAATTAGATTTGCAGTAAGTGAACACGCTCCGACAGCTATTAAACTCCAACCTAGTCCCGTCGCTACAGGATGCTTGATTTCTTTATCATGATACGTTTTTCCGTTAGATGAAGACCAAGAATAACCATTATAATCGTATCCTACATCACTGTTTTCGTCTGCTTGCAGTACAAAAGTATATCCGCCTATAATTGCCGACCAACCCACGATTGACGCGGCGAGCTGCGTATAGCCGCCGAAACTATCTTGTTCCAAGAACGAGCCGATTCCAAACCCTAACAAATTTAAGCCGATAGCTTTTGACTTGCTCTGTTCAAATTCTGTATAAAGCTCGTTTCTTTTTTCCTCGCTCAATGATGAGGAGAGTTCGTAGATTTTTTCATTGTTTCTAAGAACGCCGTCGTCCAAAAGCAACCATATTCGCTCCGCAATTTCATCTTCTTTAGTACTTTCTTGCGCAACGAGTTCACTGCATAACAATGTGCATATAAGAAAAATTAAGAACAGCTTTCTCATATCTCTCTCCTCAATACAATTAGTAGCGAGTAAGGGTGAGCGTCAGATAAAAATCATCGCCACAAGGCATTTTCGTGAATTGAATACTGTTATCACCAAGTCCAGAAACATAGTTTGTAACGTCTTTGCCGTCTATGCTGTCGAGATAAAATCTGTTCCCGACTTTGTAGATAGAAATCTCGCCTAACTCTTGTGTATTATAGGAATAGCCCGAATATGAATTATAACTTGCAATGTAAGTAAAAGAGATGTCTGTTTCTAAGTTGTAGCAAATGAAATTAGAGTTGGTGTATGAAGTCCAGTAAACTTTCACAACTCCGTCTGTCAGTGGGGCAGAAGCCGTTCTTTCATACGAACTAGAACCAGATGTGTAATCGTAAGCATAGCTTACCGAACCGTCAGACGCTTTGTAATAGTAAGTATAATACTTTTCGTCAGTATATACATTTACTTCGGTGTCATCAGATTCTTGTTTGCAAGAAAACAAGCCGAATACTAAGACAGCTGAAATAAGACTGCATAAAAGCAATGTGCGCTTCGTCATAATAGACCTCCGTTGATTTCTTTAGGATTTCTTCTCGAAACTTCTTGAAGAAAAACGTTAAAAACACATTATCTTTAGAATCTCATCAAAAAATAATGTTGTTTATACTGTAATTATAAAGTATATTTCACGTTTTTCAAGATATTTATGTGAAAAATACAGTAATTTTTCTGTTTTTTGAAAAATCAAAAAACGCATAATTGCAGAATGACTTTACAAGAGATTTTTATTCAGAATCTAAAATACTACCGAAAGCAAAACGGAATGACGCAAAACGATTTAACGATTGCGCTGAACAAAGGATACAACTATATCAATGGAATTGAGCAAGGGCGGTCTTTTCCGACACCCGATACAATAGAAGAAATTGCGAAAATTCTGCATATTCGTGCAGTGCAGCTTTTTGACGAAAACTCATCTTTGAGCACCGCCATTTCGGCGAACCGAAGCACTTTTATAAACGAACTCGCAGATAAAATCTATGAACGTCGGATTTTAGCATTTCAACGTTCTCCATGACAAATGCTTTGGGTTCCAATTCCATAACAGCTCTTACATATTGTTTCACGAGCATATTATTTTGACTTATAACATGGTTCTTTTGTCTGTTAGCCATTGAAAATCCCTGGCAAGGCGGACCACCAATAATAATGTCAAGTCCGCCTACAGGTTCGACCAACGCATTCAGGCCATTGGATTTCCCATAAATTTCATCATTCCATCCATTGAATAATTCATCAGTACGCTGAATATCAAACTGAAGCACGCGTGTATCAGCATCTTCAATTTTCCATTTGTCCCTCATTCTGCGCCGTAAATTATCACAAGGTGCCTTTTCCCATTCTACAGCAGCAAGAGTTGTATAGTGTCCGGATTGTTCAAATCCATCCATTAATCCCCCGCATCCTGCAAATAGGTCAATAGCCTTTATATTATCAGACGATTTGGAAATTATGCTAAGTAATTCTTTCCCAAGAGCATAACCTAATAGCGGAGGCA
>CALDID010000048.1 GCA_937901865.1 uncultured Treponema sp. | reverse complement strand
AAGACACTTCGAGAAGATGGTGTGTTTGGTCGTTAGAGAAATAAAAACTAGAATAATTGCGAAGGAGATAAGAATGGCATTAACACAAGAAGAACAGGCAGAACTTACGGCACTTGAATCATACTTAAAGAATGACAAGAAAAATTGGTTGTTTGGTCTTATTCCTGGAGCGGACCCTAGAGGAGCAAGGGCTAGGGTTGAACAGCGATATAAGGAGTTAAAACGGAAAAAAGATAAAGAAGGTGCAACGGGAGCTGCACAACAAGGTGATTTAGCAGACCAGAGAGCGCAGGAAGCGTATGACAAAGAATCAATGAGAGCTGCACAACAAGGTGATTTAGCAGACCAGAGAGCGCAGGAAGCGTATGACAAAGAATCAATGAGAGCTGCACAACAAGGTGATTTAGCAGACCAGAGAGCGCAGGAAGCGTATGACAGTGGTGCTGCAAGTGCTGCACAAAAGCAATATGTAAAGGACAATTCGTATGCTAGTGTAGCGACTGCGACTCCTGGAATGTGGGTAAGAAACTCGAGAGGGGAAGCACAAATAACGCAAGCCGATATTGATTGGGCAAAACAGAAATTGCAACAGCAGAAAGCACAACGAGAACCGCCGAAGGACACGTCGACCGAAGAACGAGTATCGTCTGAAGCCCCACGCTTTTATGACCCAGCAACAGGAAGTTGGCTAGTCGCTAATGGAACGAAAAATATTCCAGCAGACGCAATACCAGAATCACAGTATGATAGCTGGCAAGAGGAGAATTTGAAGGACGAAGATAAGGACGAAATAAGAGGTGCAATTACAGCTGGAATTACAGGTGGAGATTTTGGAGTAACTAAAGATAAAGAGTATACTCCGAAAAAGAAGAGTGCAAGCAAAAAAACTTCATCGTACCCAGCGTACAAGAAGGCAAGAGATGAGCGATAATAACGAAGCATCGGCACAAGGCAAAACTGGTAATTTTGGTTGGAACTGGTTTCCTAGCTATACGCAGTATCGTATACAACAACAACAACAACAACAACAACAACTTATCGACCAGGAACAAAAGAAGTATGACGAAGATGTCGCGGCGGCGAAGGCTGCTGTAGAAGCGGAAAGGGAGAAAAAGAAAAAAGAAGCAAGAAACGAGATTGAAGGTAAAGGATGGAGTCAAGACAGAAAAGATGCTGCTTATCGTAAAAGGCTAGAGGAGATAGACGCGGACTACGACAAGAAAAGTAAGGAAGCCGAGAATTCTGTTTCGAAGGGAGAGAATCTTCGGAGATATGAAACAGAAAATAGATTAGACAAAGTTCAAGAGGATTACGAAAACGAGAAAAAGAAAAAGAGTGAAGAATCTTCAAAGGACGGCGAGAAGGACGGCGAGAAGGACGGCGAGAAGGACGGCGATAAATCGTCTAAGGAAAAGGAATCTGAAGAGGGAACTCCAGTATCGGGAACGCCTGTAGCGAACCTTGCGGCAAGAAGTATCGGTGCATTTATAGGCAAGAATGTCTACGATGTAAAAGACCCTATGGGGCGCGATGCTGCATTGAAAGCGCAGTCTAATTTGCACGTTGCGGAAGCAGGGGAGCATAGAGCAGCTGCGCAGAGAGAGAATCATATCGCTACAAGAGATGCCCGAAGAGAAGCGGGTAAAGACGGCTTGGCAGAATCTGCATCAAAGAATGAGCAGAAAGTAATGAACAAGGGCAATGCTAGTGCTGGTGCTGCTGCTCTTGAAAGGGAAGAGGTTTATGGCGACCCGAATACTCATAGAAACAGAGCAGACCAAGCCAGACAGAAAGGTGTCGAGAATACAGAGAAAGCGTATGATGAAGACCAAGTGGCAATACAGGAAAGAAACGCTGCCGATGTATATAACTACAAAGCCAAAGAAACGGCTGCTAGTAATATAGAAACAGATGCTCTTTCAAAGGGAGATGGTGATAAAGGCGGGAAAACGCCAGAAGAAGATAAAGGCGGGAAAACGCCAGAAGAAGATACGCAACCTAAGACGACAACAGAAACTGTAACAGAAACACAGAAGTTTGAACCGCAGAAAGCGATAAACTATATGACATACAGTCTTGACCCATCATCAAAACAGAACCCAAATAATAAGGCAACTAATCCTAATTATGTGGGCGACGAAGTGTATGCGCAAGGGAAGCAGTACGCTACTAAAAAAATGGGAGGAGATGCTACTTGGACAGATGCTGTACAAGCAGAAGCTACTAAAGGACCTATCACGCCAGATGAAGTAAAGGCAGCAGGTAAAGACCCTAACAACTTTCCAGGAGGTTCTGAGGGTGAAGGTTGGATGCAGGATTTGCTTGCAAAGGTACGTCCGAACTGGTACAAGTGGTGGCAAGGTATGAGCGACCGTTTTGATGAGAATGGAAATCAGAAAAATCGCGGTGATGTTGTAGACGGAGAAGTTGTTAATCCTGACGAAATGGGTAACAAAGAAACTACAACAACAAAAACTGTAACGAAAGATGAGAACGGGAATATTGTACAAGGTGGTGGCACTGGTAGCGATTACAGAGTGAAGAATATAGTTTCTGCTATTGCGTATGACCCAAGAAGTTAAGGAGAATTGAAATGGCTTATGATTATGATTTTCAAAACTTTCAATCGACAGTAGATTATAAAAAAATAATGGATATGCTGACAGAGCAGATTTTGTCGGGGGATAGCAAACAAAAAAGAAAAGCAGCAGAAGCCTTAGCGAAGGTTGTCAATGCCGCATCTACACAAGACAATAATAAACTCAAGGCTATTCTTGCACAGGAAGCCGCGAAGCAGACAGTCGAAAATCAAGCGGCGGAAAGAGCCGCAGCCGCAAATGCGGAACTTGTGGGCAATGCGCAGCGTGATAAGATGCTGGGGCAGTCCGCTGTTACTAGCGGAGTTTTGTCGGCAGTAGGCGGGGCAGCCGATTTAGTAGGAGGACTTATTGAGGACCGTGCAAATGCTAAAGCAACCGACGACGAACGGTACGCAAGAATTTTGGCATCAATAAAAACGCCTGGCTACAATCAGACTGCACAAGCACTTTATGGGGATTCTCCTTTGGAGACGACTGCAAAGGCTTTGGCGGAAGGAAAATCTGGAGAAGCGCAGTTTAAGAGAGCAAAGGCTGCTGTAGGAGCAAATGCTCTGAAGAGGGCGGGAAATATCTTGCGAGCATTGCAGAGTATTAACGATGCGACACGTTTTGCGAAATCGGGTACAGGAGCTGGAACATTGTTGGCGGCAAAGGGCTTGGCTACTATAGGAATGAAATGATGGACGCAGAAGAGAGAAAAGCCAGATTAAGAGAACTTGCAAACAAAGAAAGTCTTACGCCAGACGAGATAGGAATGGCATATGACTTTGCGCAAGAAGATGAGTTTCAAGACGACGAGTTTGACGAGGGGCTTGCAGACCTTTATGCGAAGTACATAAAGAACTACTTGTACACCTACAAGGACGAAGCAAGAAACTTAGATGCGTCTATTGACCCGAATGAGAAACACGTCGGACCTATGGCGCAGGACATAGAGAAGGTCGCACCAGATTGCGTAAAAGAAACGGCAAACGGAACGAAAGTTGTTGACGGCAATCGCTTGGCGTTGGTAAACTCTGGAGTAATAGCAGACCTTGCTAGAAGACTTGACGACTTAGAAACGAGATTGTTTGGGAGTAAGTAATGGCTGACAAAACTACACAACAACCACAGGTATACGGGGGAAGTTCGTATGAAAGGGTACAAGAAGCTATCAAACAAGGAAGTCCTACTGCGGTATCCTACTCAAATCCATCTGTTGGAGGAACTTCAACAGAAAAGATGTTTAATGCTGTTAAGACAGGTGCGCAGGACACAGAAGCTGTTGCTGCCGCCGCTTCAAAATATCCTCAAGCAGCACCTATGGGGGCAGAGGAACAAGAGATTCTAGCAGAATTTTTTGATGATGGAAAAAAAATATTAAACATAAAAGAACAGAGGGAACGTAACAATAAACAAGAGTTAAAAGACAAAGGCTATTCTGGTGTAGCGGGGTTTGGGAAACGCTTTGTAGATGGAGTGTTTTTCGGAGAAAATGTAAAAGTAGACGACCCATTAACATTTGCGCTGGGAGATTATCTGAAACAAGGGCATACAGCCGAACTTGAATTTATGGAAAGTGTGCTAGAAAGTGAGGATATAAAAAAGATAAATATCAATGTATTAACACACTTAGGTTCTCGAAAAGGTTTGAAAGAAGAAGATGTAAAATTGCTTTTTTCAAGCAAGTTTTTTAATGCCCTAAAAACTATTATAAACCAAAATCATACAGGTGTTTTTATGGCAGATAAAAACACACAAACAAAAGGTACGACTTATGGTGATATAACAGGAAATGAGCAATGGCGTGAAACAGGCTGGGATGCAAAGCACGCTGGGCAACAGTTTGCTTCTTATGGATTGGAATTACTAGGGAGGAGTGATAAGATTTCTAGACTACTAGAGAAGCAATCTCCAGATGCCTCAGAGCGAGTAGACCCAGCAGACTTTGAAGGCAAGTTAAAAATAGTAGAAGACCCGATAGACGGCAATCCTGTTTTAAGGACGTTAGAGGGGGGGGCGGTTAAGATTCCTTTTAATGACCAAGAGAATTTGATGGGGCTTGTAAAAGATTACAATGCTATAAAAGCGGTGTACGATAAAATGAATAACGTTGTCAGCACGATGGACAATCCGCAAAGCGAACAGGATTTCTTAAAAGGGTTTCTTGAAAAGGGGAAAACGTATTTGACGCAGGACGAATTAAATGCTATCAACAATAGGATTATACAGTTGAATACTGTTGTTGCGCAGTACAGTACAGATGGAGTTGCAGATACTATAGCAAAGAAAACATCGGGAGATAATAACTAATGGCTTTAGGAACGAAAGATAGAAAGCAGGGAGCAACAACATTACATATTCCTCTTGGCGGCTCTGGTTCAGATACACAAGATACTTCAACACAAAAAAAAGACGGCAGCGGTATAGGCGTAGTTCCAGAAGAGCAAACGCCGAAGATAACTCCTACATCTTATGAAGATGCAGAAGCTGGTTTAGACAAAACAAAAGCCGTAACGGGCAGCGACGACCGTATCAAAGGTGTTGACAAGTGGGCTTCTGATTACAAAAAAAGAATTGACGATGAGTACAGGTCAAACCTAGACCCGAACTGGAATAAAGACCTTGCTAAAATGGGGCAGTTGACGGGCAGAAGTTTTTTGAACAATGTATCGCTATCGAGAATGGCTGATGCTTATAACAACCGACGGCACGTCAAGGCTACAGATATTGGACATCGAACGCTGCATTACGGTGTAACAGGGACGGGGGCAGACCAAGCAGGAAGCGAGAGATGGGAGCCTATCGAAACGCAAGAAATGCGGCAGATGCGCGAGAACGAGCGTATGAACGAGCAAGTGCGCCGAAACGATATTGAAAGGCAAAACAAAGTTCGTAATTACAATTACGACATATCACGAGATATGGACAAGTTTGTAACAGACTACTCGCGATTTGAAAAGGAACTTGTTGCTAACTTGTATGATGATATTGCAAGAGCGAGAACTGACGTTGAATATCGGCAGAAGATGCAAACGTACTTGTCCGAAGTTTTAAGCGAGTATGAACAAGGCTTGAGAATGTACTGGAACGAACACGCTATAAATATGGCGATGCGATTCACAAATGACCCAGAAATAAAGACAATGATTATCCAAGCCTTTAGTGTTGGGAATATGACGGGATTAGGTGCATATCAAAGGGCAATGGGGGATTTGCAGACACAAATGTGGAACAAAGCCTTAGAATATGCAAACGGAGATAACCAAACTGCACAAATGTATATGACTTATGCAATGCTTGCACATAATTCAGATATACTGTTAAGGACAGGGGAATAGGTAAGATGTTACAGATAGACAATAAATCTTTTGCGAGCGATGCGTTGGAAGATGCAATGCGATTGGCGCAGGTAAAGGCGTTAAACAGTTTTACTTTCTCGGATTGCTTGATGTACTTGAACTATGCGTGGCGAGATATATATGACCGTATGGCAATGATTGACGACGGCTACTACGGAACGAATGTCCGTATCACGGAGAAATTGACAAAACTCCCGCCGTTCGTAAAGAATACTGTACAAGTATACGAAGCGCAATCTCCAATTGACAGTAATAGATTGCTGTATCGAGCGAGCGGCACAATGGATATGACATCGCCAAGAACATACAAGATTAGCGGAACGGACTTGTATGTACCTTATGCAGAGAGGGCTACTGTATGGCTTTATTATGTACCGATGTGCAAGCAGGTTTTCTTTACGCACCATAACCGCGACCCGAAGATGCACGACGAGTATGCTGTAAAAATGAACAGCATATATAACTTGTGGAAGATGAAAGTCTATGCTAGTAACGGGGAAGAGATTATTATTGACAAACAGACAGAATTATTGGATAATAGAACTATTGGAAAAATAGAGTTTGTCCGTAGGACTACAACAGGATTGAGTGATACTGATAAAGAAGATGTTACAGAAAGATTCGTTATCGAAGATGATGAAGGCGAGAAGAACTGGCAGATAACGTATCTTAGTTGCGACTATCCGTATATATTTGTCAGTTACAAGCATAAGATAACAGGCGACCACAAGTCTGGATTCTTTGACAGGGATTGGAACTGGAATGATTATAACCCCTTTAACTTTATTGGAAGGGATAGCAATGTGGAATACGTTGCTGTTAAGTGGAATGATAAGACAGGTATGGGTGCTGTTGTACGAGATTGGAACGACACCTATAAAACCAAACTGTCGTCAGATGATTTCGCTGCCATCGGGAGCGAAGTTGTGGGTGGGCAGGTTGAAACCGAAGTAGAGGACGGTGTAGACGTTTATTATTTATTAAAACCACGACTGAAAGAGTTAGGCTGGACACCAGATACATTGCTTGATTATCCTATTCCCGAGATGTATCGGTATCTGGTTGCCCGCCTAGCCGACAAGCTTTCAGCATTAAACGAGAGCAGCATAATGGGTGTGCAGAAAGAACTTGTAGAAGCACGTTTTGCTTTTGAAGCATATCTTGACAGAGATAAGAGTTCTTTCAAACGTATGGTGAATGTAAATCCGCCTACAATAGATGATTGGTTATGATTAGCGAAGACAAAGAAATGAACACAGCTTTGCGATTGAAGTTGAAACAAAACTTTCAGCCGCAAAACTTTAACAATGAGAACATTCGCAGAAGAGCAGTGATATTGCTTATGAACACTGCTAGAGATAGAGATTTTAATAATCGGCAGCAAAGAAGCGAGCAAGCCTACAGGCGTATGGCAGAAGAAGCCATACAGAATTTCTGTGCTACTTGTAGAGAAGAGGACGGCTTAGGGAATCGGTTCGGGAATAACGAAACTCTTTACAAACAGCGCAGATGATGTTATAGTATAAAAGAGAGATTGTATTTATGGCATTGGAAGATTTAAGAGCGAAATTAGACGCACTCCGAAAGAGCAGAGCAGGTGAGCCGCCTACAACAGAAACACCAACAGGCAGTGATGTGGAAGGTGCAGGTGGGGCGGATAGTCCGTCTGCTCAAGAAATTATCGAAGAGGAGGATGGAGCTGGAGCGGCATCACCAGATATGGGTGTACCACCAGACATTGGGGCAACACCTCCAGAAGCTGCGACTGCTGCGCCGCCTACACCTAGTTACTTAACGCAGGATAATTTCAATCAAGATTTTGGACAGTGGTTTGGTAACGACAGTAGTCTTGGCGAAGAGCTTTTCCGCCAGATGAACGTAATGGGCGTGGACACAAAAGCCGCGACAGAAGCTGCTTTGCGTAACGTGTTGGAGGACGTGGTTAATCGTTCCCGTGCAGTTATGCAGCAGCTTTCGTATTTTATATCAAATGTTATGCAGCAGACCAATCAGATGGCGCAGATGAGTGCTGCTGTAAACAATGCGCTTGCTATGAAGGGCGAGCCTATTCCGCAAGTTGGGGTAGGTAATCCGCCGCCCGAAGAACCTGCGGGAGCAGATGCAGGAGCAGGAGCAGGAGGTGGTATGCCGCCAGCGGATATGGGCGGAGGTGAACCGCCTTCAGATGCTGGGGGAGGTGAAGAACCGTCGCCTTCAGATGCTGGTGGGGGTGAGCCGCCACAGCAGGAAGGAACACCGTCGGACGCAAGAATCAAGAACGTGTCTACAGGAAAGTATGTAGTATCTGATGCACAGGCTAAAAATATTTTCAGACAGTTGAAGTCTTATTCTGATAACGGGAATAGAAAGCAGAGAGAAAATATTTTGAGTGCTGTACGAACGGGGTTTAACTAATGACAGATTCGGACAAAAAAGAAGCAAGAGAGACGTTAAAACGTCGCTTTGCAGAATTAGGATTAGACGACGAAGTTGTTAGCAGTTTATTAGATGATGATGCTAAGTTTAGTGTGATTATCGAAAAGCACCCGTCTTTTGTCGAATACTTAAATGTAGATGAGGGGTTGGACGGTGAAGATGATGAGGGGACACATCTTGATTCAACTGGAATGAATTTGGTGAAGGTGGACAAAAAGTCTATTGCAAATATTTTGGACGCATTGAAATAGAATAGGAGAAAATTATGGGGACAATTACAACTGATTACTTGGAAGGATTGGGTAAACAGATTTTTATTTACGACTACTTGCAGAACGGCTTGTTTCCTGGGCAGTCTGACATCACGAAGATGATTAGAGCGCGGAAACGTGAGTGGAAGTTCAACGACAAGTTTGAGTACCGTATGTTTGTATCAAACACGAACACTGGCGGTACTCTGAACTCGCAGGTATATAAGTCTAACGTACATTTGCGCAAGCCTAACGACTTGGAGTATATGACATTTCAAGCGACATACGGTGCTATTACAGATGGTTTCGATGTAAAGACAACGCAGAACTTGGAAACAAAAGAAAAAGAAGCAGCATTTGCGCACGACTATGCAATGATGATGCACTCAATGCGCTTGAACATCTCGGCGTTGTTCAAGAACTTTGCTATTCACGGACGTTTTGGTGTCGTGCATCAGATTCGCAGCAGCATTACAGCACCGAATATCAACGCAGCAAAGAACCCTGTTGCAAACGTGCATACTCCTACTTTGGGAGTGCCGTTCACAATTCAAGTGCCGAACAACGTCTTCCAATCTGGATTCAAGCGAGGCAAGTATCTTATCAAGACAAAAGAGAACACGCCGTGGGGTGCTGCTGACGTTTCAGAACTTTATATGGTTTTGGAGAATCAGCCAGGATTGCTTTCATTGCTGCCGTGCGGAACTACAGTAACGCCGTGGGAAAACGGAGAGTTCCTTGAAGTTGCTTACAACCGCGAGATTATCGGGCAGCCGTCAAACGTGTTTGATAACTGGACACCTAACGGCATCAACGTAACAGCAGGTGCTTTTGAGGGCTATTATGACTTGTTCACAGGCACGGGCGTGTATACATCTGGTGAAAATGCTATCACAGGTTCTATGGAAGGTATTGCGGACTTGTTCCCGTGGTATGTAGACCCGAACGATTTCTCAACACGTCTTGGTCTTGACTTGCCGTTCCGCGGACAGCCGAACAGATTGCGCTACACGGTCGAACAGTGCGGTCAGTTTGTTATGCAGGAAGAGGGCGAGCATATTGCAGACGCGGTTATGCGCGGCTTGGAATTGACGACGATGATGTTGCCGAAGAACAACTGCGTAATCTATATGAACCCGCGAACGATGACGTACTTGGGCTATGAGGAAGGTGCTACAGTACAGGCTATTCGCCAGACGACTGTTGAAGGACCTATCGTGTACCAGCGTGGTGTGAACGTGGTTGAGTACCAAGTTGGACCGCGCAGCTTCAAAGAAGTTGTGTACGACCAGAATATGCCGACGGACGTTATTCTTATCGGACCGAAGAATGACTTGTCTTACAACTGTTGGGATAACTCAATCTTTGAGATTGAGAAGTACATCAAAGAAACTTGGGGCGACGGACTTCCGCCGAAGATTGACGATCTTGAGATTCCAGACGAAATGATTGCTTCAATCGATATGAGCAAGCGTATGGTATGGGGTTCACCAGAACTTCGCGACGGCGGACTTGCGCAGTTCAACTACGGCAATGGTATTCGACACCCAGAGAGTGTCATTCCTGTTGCTATGCACGAGATGGGCGCACTCTTTACAGAGTACCCCGCTACATACACAGTAGTGCATCTCCGCGAACCGATTATCGAATTGCCGACACAGAGAGCATAAAACGGGGGCAGCCAGTGGAAAAGCTGGCTGCTTATTTTTATGACCAGAGCGGGTTGGGTTGATGATTTTAACAAAGTAGCGTCTTATCCTCTCTTAACAAATTCCAAGAGGAAAAGTATAACTTCTGAAAAGAATATGTCGCAGGACGCTTTTATGCAATTTGCAGAAGCAGAGCGGCAGTTTTCGGGCGGTTATACAGTAGAAGACACGCGTGCTTCGAGAGTGGTTGCGGGTGCTGCTTATCAAGGAGATTCTTCGATAAATACTATACAAGGTGTAACGTTAAAAACGCGCAAAGGTGCATCAAAGAAAAGCAATGAATATCTTGACTACTTAGCAAGCATTTCTGTACGGGGAGAGGATTATTTAGAAAATCTTGAGGAAGCCCGTTCAAGACAAGAAAAAGTATTTAACGAAGTTAATACTGAATACGGGAAATTACACCAAGCATATAGGGCTTATATACAAGGCAAAGAGGGCGCGAAAAAAGTTGATATTGACAAGTTAGAAGGATTGCGCTCCGACAGACTTGCAGCGAGAAAGTCTCTTGCTTCGATTACAAGAAACAGAGATTATTTTAATCTTATGAAGAGTACAGGAAGATTAAACTTTCGAGTATTCGGACTTTCAGAAAATGTGAATCCTAGACTGTTAAAGCAGTATATAGAAACATTCCAAAATGCTGATATTAGTGCGCAAAGCATAAAGGCTTCTGACGTAAACTTCAAAGCAGGTGCTGTACATACTCGCAAGAGCGGATTTTATAAAGGCGAGCAATATGATATATCGTCAAGGTTGCGACGCGGTAAAATAGGGAGTTCTAAAGGACATAACTTTCTTTATGCAGATGGGGGTGAAGGACACATACAAAGGGTTGTATATAATATTCCCTCCTCAATAATGGAAGTAACTTTTGCAAAAGCAGGTGTGTACGGGAATGTGTGTGTATTCTTTGAGGTTGCTCAATCTGTAGCGTACCAGATATGCAGGGCTATAGAAACTAATGAAACATTGATAAGACATTCAAGCAGAAGAAACAAAGGGAAATCTGATTTACAAGTAGAGGAAAGACACCTAGCGGGGATTCTGTTTTGGGATTACATTCGAGTTAGAACTACTCAAAGCGGCGTAAGAGTTCCATTTGACTATGTAGCAAGCCCAGTAGAAGTTGAGAACAAGAGTTCAATTACAGAGCGAATGACACCGAACGAACACGGCATAGTAGAAAACTCACCTGTACAATCTGTTGCTAACAGCAGCAACGTTTACACTATAAAGTATAAGGGAAGAGATATTAATATACCTGTCATAAGCGGTTATACAGAAGGTGATGATGTATCAAGACTAGAGATTTATGATTCTGGAATACTTGACGATATACGCGGAGAAGGGTATGAAGTGGCTCGTGCTATAAAGACTGCGTATGATGATGGTGGAGGTCGCATAAATGTAAAGTATGTGATACAACAACTTGAAAAACTTATTCAAGGCGGATACATATCAGAGGACGATATGGACAATTTAGTTATAGACGACACCTATAACCAATAAACGACTAGACAGATTTAGAATTGAGTTGTATACTATTAGAGAGGATTCTTATGAGAACTTGTTTTTTGAATAACTACTATATGAAAAATGAACGTAATAGCAGACAGTACCAAGCAATTATTATAGACCTTGCATTGGTAGGTGTTATTGATAAAGCAACAGCAGAACAGATGCTAGGTTACGCAATTCCCAGCAGCATTGCTAGTCCTGCGACTACCTCTGTAGAGAAAGTGCAAAAGAAGAAAACTCAAAAGAAAGAGTCAGACGAAAAATCAGAATGATTACAATGGAAGAAGTGAACCAAGCACTTAGAGAAACTTGGACTAGAGAACTAAAAAAAGAAGAGAGTTTGCCTAAGCAACTTGTAAAAGGGTATAAAAACTGGATACAGCAAAGAATAAAGGGTGCTGTAGAAGGTTTGCAACAAGATGAAAATCCTGCTGGTACGGGACAAGATGCTGGGGCTGGCGGCGGCGAAGAGCAAGTACCGCAGGAGTAGTTTATGAGTACATTTACACAATGGAATGGACCTGGTGGGTTTGATAGGATTCCAATAAAAGAGTGGGTAGAATTACGAGAAGCATACGCGCAACTTGTGAACGAGTTGCATAAACATATTTCAGAAGTAGTAGGACCAAAGTTTACCGTCAAAGATGATGGCAGCATAGAACTAGACACAACCTCCTCGCAGTATGTACATTCTTTTGACTCTCCATTAAGAAGTCTTATCAAAGCATTTAATGACCTAAACACATTTGTAACGACATCGCTTTCTGGTAAACAAGACAACTTGAATATAACTGGAACGGCAACAGAAACCGAAGATGTAAAGAAGAATGTATATTCCAAAGGGCAGGTAGATGCTCTTCTTTCCAAAAAGGCGGACACGACAGCACTTATTACGGTTGATACGAGTGTATCTGCTGATAGCACAAATCCTGTTCAATCAAAAGCAATCAAAGTAGAACTTGATAAGAAGCTTGACAAGGCTGCTATTACAACCACGCTGCCAAGTGCAGATGATGCGTCTGCGGCAACAAAAGTGTTGAGTGCGAGTGCTGTTGCGTCGGCACTTAAAGACTACACGAAAGAATCTAAAGTGGGAGAACTTCCTGCAACAGAGTCTACTGTAGTAGGTTATATTAAAAAAGTCGAGAATGAACTTAGCAAGTATTTGAAAATTGTAGACACGGGCAGTGCAGACGGAAAGGTAGTAACTCTTGAAGGCAGCACCGACACGATTGCTACGTCTATTTCTGGGTTAGTGTCAAAAGTAAAGGCTTTAAGCCAAAAAGTTGACAAAGCCTTTAATGATGATGGCAGTTTGTCTGCGGATATAGACTTGTCTAATGGTGTTTCGACTGGGCAGATTTCGGCTGCGGAAGGGGCAGACAGTATTCAAGTGCAGTCTTCTCTTTCTGCAAATGCAGGAATTAAGACAGATACTATCGAAGGTACATCTACTGTATCTGAAATTGCTGTAAAGAACAAAACGAAGATTCAGAATGACTTGACAGTAGGCGGCAAGACATCTTTGCAATCTGTTACTGTAGCGTCGTTGACAAGTTCGGGAGAGATTTCTGCTACATCATTAAAGACCGCAGGTTCTTTTGAAGCACCTAAAATCGGAACAGAAGTAATCACTCTTCCCTCTGGAAGTACAAAGACAGAAATAGATATTCGTGCTACTACCAACGTGAACGAATTGCACGTTCAGAACACACTGCTTTTAGGCGGCAAAGCGGTAGCAACTACGGATATGCTGTCTAGCGGACTTAATGAAGTCAATGCAAAGATTGATGCAAACAAGGCAGAAGCCGAAAGACTTATTGCTTTGCAAGGCGTTCCTGTCGGGGAAGTTATGCGCTGGGGAATTGCCGAAAAAGAAGAGAGAACAGTACACTCTGATTCTCCTTTTGAGTTTGAGGTAGATGGCACTAAGTATACTGTAGAAGTTCCCGATGAGGTTGTAACGATTTATGTATCGAAGAGTGTGCCAGAAGGGTGGCACGCACTGGACGGTTCTATAGAATTGGATTCCGCTGATTATCCAGAACTTGCGGCAGTGATGAGCGAGAATGTTACGAACGATGGAAAAATCTGGTTGCCATATAAGCCGCAAAGTATTATAAAAATTATAGCGTAGGGAGATTTTTATGACACAACTTTTAGGTGATGTTGAACTTGTTACAAAGCAGGAAGTAGAAGCAATGCTATCTGCAAGCATTGTGTCAGAATCTACTATCGACGACAAAGTAAAAGCAGAATCAGACGCACGAGAAGCAAGCGAGAACGCATTGACTGCTGTAGTAGAGCAGTATAAGTCAACGGCTATGGCAGACAAAGCAGAACTTGACGACAAGATTTCGGACGAAGCGGAAATTCGCGACCGCAGAGACAAGGGTATCGAAGCAGAACTTGCTACTGAAATTGGAAACCGCGAAACTGCGGACGCAGAATTGCTTTCAGAAATTTCAAGTTGTAGAGAATATTCTACAGATTCTTATGCAAGTTCTTTTGTTGAAAAACTCAAAGGACTGCCGATTGCAATGCTTACTGTAACAAATACAGACAAGTCGCTGCACGTCGGTGATACGATTACAACTATCGACGAAGAGTATTTCCCGAAGCGCAGCGTTGATTTTACGATGTTCAGTGAGCAGAGAACAAGCACGGGAGCAATGGAAACAAAGTTGTTGGTTCTCCGTCTTGATAACAATGGTAACGTAAACGTTGTAAATATGGTTGACATTACGACTGCTACAGCCGTAACTGACATTGCATCTGTTATGTACTTTACGGAGCGATAATTATGGCATATTGCGCGACAGGCAGCATAAGCGTTGCCGATTGGAATGAGATAAAGAAGCTGTGTAAGCAGATGCAGGATTTGATTGACGAGAAATTTCGTCAGCTGGACTCTGGTGCTATACAGACTTTGAAATCAAAAATGACGACACTGGAAACAAGTATTGACGCTGTTAAAATCCAGTATTCACTTATGGAAAAACGTCTTGCTCAACTTGAAGAAGTTGCGGCGAACACGGAACTTACTACAAGTGAAGTTCTTGATATGTGGAGAAAAGAGCGATGAATAGTATTAAATACTTAGGGGAAACAAGCACTCAAGAACTTATCAATCTTATCAAGGCTGACATTGACTTGAAACAAAATCTTATGCAGTTTGCCGCGATGCCTAACTATGCGGACTATGTTGGTAAGATTGTACAGTATGTTGGCAACACCAATGAGAAGTTCACAATGGGGCATTTCTACAAGTCTAATGGCTTTTCGTGGTATGAAGTATATTCTGCCTTGACGATTAAAGCGTGGGAACTTGTTGATGCACTGCCAGCATTGGAAGATGCAGAATGGAACATTATGTACTTCCTTGCAAACAAGAAGTTCCATACTCTCAAAGGGTTTATTCGCGGCGACGAGCAGTATTACGAAGTTGGCACTACGAAGTCTTGGGAGATTGTTGACACTGTACCAGCGTGGGAAGATGCAAACCCCGATGTGATTTACTTTGTTTTGAAAGACAGACAGTTGGTAGGTCATATTAAGAACGAAGCAGAAGAAGGAAAGTTCTATGTTATTGGCGACAATGTAATGCAGAAGGTAACGTTGCTCAATGAAGATGGAGAATTGGGCGACAGTGAGTATGTCAACGCGAACGACATAGAGTTTGAAGAGATACCTGCTAGTAAGATTGCTAGTGCAATCGGAGAAGTGTGGGATGTTTAACCTTACGCAAATGATGCAGATGGTGCAAAATCCTCAGCAAGTTCTTTCTGAACAGATGGCAGCGCAGCTTATCAGAGAGAACCCGCAGCAATGGCAGCAAGCACAAAATATGTTTGCTAATAAAAATCACGAGCAGCAAGTTGCAGCATTAAGAGAACTTTACACAAGTAAGGGTATGAACCTTGATGCTGTTGCTAAACAATACGGAGTACAATTATGAAGTACCTAAACAAAAAAGGATTAACAAGTTTAGCCAATACGATTAAAGTAGCTTTTATAAATGAGTTCGCGGACAGTCCGACAGGAACTATTTTTATGAAAACGCAGGACGGTGTACTAGCACCTACGCCGCGTTTCTTGCGCTTTTCGGCAGAGAATAAAAAGGCTTTAGTTATCAAAAAAAGCACAGCAATTAAGGTCGGCGATAATGTATACTTCGCGACGGCTGACACTACTTTTGATTTAACATCGCAAATTACAGAGGAGGGCGCGGACTATTTTGTTTATCTCAATAACAATGCGGGCGCGTGGAGTTTGACGGCAAGCACCACAAAAGCCGCGGATACCGACACATCGCGATATATCGGGCGGTTTCACACGCTCTGCGCCGCCGTTGGAGCAGCCACCACAATGATTGCACCCGCCGCGCCGTCATCGGGCATTGCGGTCGGGGATTCCTACCTTGTCAAAAGCTACAGCGCAGACACAGACCCCGATTTTTTCGGCTTTTACAACAAAAGCGTAACTGCAATTACTGTCAAAAAGTATTATGACGTTGTAACGTGCGAGCACCCGCTTGCGGGATTTTCGGCGGGGGATATTTTGCCAGAATCCGTGTGGTGTTTGACGTTCAAACCAGATTGCAAGTATGAGGACGCAATGGTCTACGATAAAGACACGGGAATTGCCGCCGATGTGTATTTGCAATCAGGGCGCGGGGCGGCGACTAGAAGCAAATATAACGCCGTGCATACGGTGAGCCAGCCGCAATGGAATCATCAGGAAGATATGCGGGCGGTAGGAAAACGGCTTTTAAGCGATGACGAGTTTACTTCGATTGCGCTCGGAAGCAATGAAAGAACACGTATCGTAGGCTCTAGCGATAAATCGACGGTGGGCGGGCATAACGACACGGCAGAGCGCAGAATGATTAGCGCAATCGGGTGCGAGGAATGCTGCGGCTACCTTTGGCAATGGCTGCGCGATGTTTCTGCCTTGGGCTTTGGCTGTGCGTATGGCAACACGGCGGCGGTCGGCTCAAATAGCTATACAGAAGGCAAAGTCGGGGACGGCACGACAGACAAAGGCTTGATGACAAGCGACGGACAAGACAGCTTCGGTAGCTCATACTGTGTGCAAACAGCTCTTTTCGCGGGCGGTGCTTGGGGTAGTTCGTTGGTCATTGGTTCGCGGGGTCGTAGTGCGAATCGCGCTCGTTCGAGTGTCGCTGTGAATTTCGGGTCGCGCGGTTCGAGCCGAGTCGTAATGCGCTAAGGTTCGCGGTGCGTTATGCGTTATGCGGGCAAATTTTATGCGGCAATGGGCTAAAAGCCCGTTGTTGAGAATCTAATAATACTAGGAGGTATTATATGGATATAACAGGAAGTACACCAACGTTACAAGTTGGTAATGGTATGGACGGGTTCGGTGGCGGATTCGGAATGATGTTCCTTGCGTTCCTTGCCATTATGGGTATGGGAGGAGGAATGTTTGGTGGCAATCGTGGACCAGCGACACCAAACAATGTTGCTACTACAGATACCGTCAACCAAGCTGTTCAGTATAGTTCTCTAGTAGACCAGAACCGTGATTTGACAAATAGCATCAATAATTCTCAAATGTACTTGAGCAATCAAGTTGCTGACAAATATTCGGAATTGCAGCGTGATATTGCTGCCAACGCTGTTACGCTTGCAAATTTGCAGGCGCATCAAGCAGAATGTTGTTGCCAGATTAGACAAGAGATTGCAGCGCAGACTTTGCGCCAGCAGGAACAGTTTGGGCAGATGCAGCTTCAGACGCAGCAACAGTTTGCTGCTTTGAATAGCAAGATGGATGCTAACACAATTCAGCAGTTGCGCGACCAGATTCAGCAACTTCGTGAACAGAATTTTGTTCAGTATCCACGTGGATTTGTTTACAGCGCAGGTGGTAATCCATTCTGCGGTTGTGGTAATATAATTTCAGCATAAGGAGTATAAAATGGCTGTTATTAACTATTTGAACCTTGCAGGTGTTCGCAAAATTGCTTCTGAAGTTAAGAAGCGCGTTTCACAGATGTATGACATCAAAGGTACTGCACGTTATATCAATGACGATGCAGTAGATACTACCTTTACAAGCACGGGCTTGTGGAAGCAGGTCAGCGGTGTGTGGACAAAAGTTGACTCATTCAAAGTCGGCTATGTCTACAACATTGAGAACAGCTTTACTACGGACGCGGACTTTGTGGAGGGTGCTGGCAACAAAGTTACAGGCGGCACGAACATCGTTGTTGTGAATGAGGGAACAGAAGCAGCCCCTGTCCTCAAGTTTGACTTGCTTGCAAATGCTATGTCGCTTGAAGCATACCAGCTCAAAGCACTCACGACACCAGCAACAGTGTTTACAAACGAAACACCGACAGTGTATACTGCATCTGCGGACTTGCCGACGACAGAAGATGTTGCTTCTGCAACGATTACAGACCTTATGGTTGCAATCATTGGCGGCTCAACAGCCGAAGCGGGCGACGTGTATCGTGCGAGCGTTACGGTAAACGCTTCTGACGAAACAAAGAACGACATTACTTGGGTAAAACTGGGCGACCAGCTTACTGTAGAAGGTTTGTTGTCATTGCTTGCAGAAGTAACGCCGAACACACCGATTACGGATGCGGAGATTGAAGCGGCATTTGCCGACTAACCATTGCTAGTAGAGCGGTATCCACTCCACCGCTCTACTATTGGAGGTCTACGATATGTGCAACTGTAATAGAATACAAGTAGTAATACCTACAGCTATTACACAGGCAACAGGCACAACTACGATAACGTTGCCAACAACTTTTGAACCTATCATTGGTGGTATCTACGACATATCATTGGCGGCGGCGATACCCGACGGAACAAATGGAACTGTCATTACAATCACAAACGGAACTGTAACAGGAAACTTGTTGAACCGTTTAGGCAGTAATGTAAGAATGAACGCGCTCAATGCGCAATGGGTACTACGAGTAATGTACTTAGGCGACCCATCTCACTGGAACTTGATAAGCAGAAGGTGGAGGACTGAATGACACTAGACGAACTGAAATACAGAGAAGCTCGTCTACGAGAATGTTTTATGGACAAACTAGAAATGCTTGACGTAGACGGGAACAATGATATGGGAGCAGTAAAACTCATCAAGACCTATGGTGCTTTATGGCACTATGTGCATCAACTTGTGCTGGCAGAAGAGGGTGCTGTTGTTGTTTCAGCACGAAATATCACAACTGCGTCTACAATGGACATAAAAGCAACGGGGTTGAAAATGTCTACTAAATAGGCTAAAATGTCTATGTAGATGGAGGTGCAATGTGGGATGCAGTTGCTAGAATTTTAACGGACAAACAAGCAGGTTCGGTGCTTGTTTTTGTATTTATTTGTGTAGTGATGCTTAGTATTTTTGCCAAACTAGGTATCATTAGTATAAAAACAGAACATCTAAAAATAGGGCAAGCGTCGGACAACGAGAGAGAGATTGTGAAAAGACAATTAGCTTTTATTGAAGGCGCAATAAATATGTTTGAATCAAAAATTCCTAGATACGATGGGTACAATGAATGGCGAGCAAAAACTGTATTAGCTCTTATATTTAAGGAATGTGTGTCGTGGGTATTGTTTAATCATATCAAAGACACTCCGATGTATGTAGGATTGAAACAAACTATGATATGGAACATCATTTTAAGTAACTGTCCGAATGAGTTACATAGAAGTGATGAGTTCAAAGAGTTAGTGTTTAAGCATATAGAAGAAAGCATAAAAGACCTAATCCGCATTAGGAAGGAGTTTAAGTAGTGTGGAAAATCAAAACTTACAAACTTTTGTTTGTATTCTTATGTGCGTTTTGCTCACCTGTATTTTCTCAGGTTGCAGAACCACCAGAGAAATCAATGCCGCTAACGGAGATGTCCTCTCATATCAAAGAGAAATTGCTAGACTTGAAAGTACAATCGAACTCTATAACGACGAGATTAGAGATAGTGTCGAGGAACTTAGCGGAATCAGAGAAAGAGCGATTGGAGTTGAAGGAACAATCGACGAGGTTATCAATCTCTTTGATGAATATCAACAGGGAGTTGAACGATTGCTACAAAGATATAGAAAACTACAAGAGGACATTGGAAGAGAGGACAGTAGTTCTGACGTGGCTGGCAATCTTTATGGTAATCAGAGTGATAGCAGTGATAGTGGGGTACGTTCTGTACTTCAAGGGAATCAAAGTTCCGAGATGGATTGATATACTATTATGACAGACGAAGAAATTAAAACATACGTTAATAAGGCTTGGAGCAAAGAACGTAGACAGCTACTAGCAGAAGTCCAGAAGCTTATCCAGAACAATCTGGAAGAAGCTGGTTATAGTTTCGGTTCTACGACAGTAGACTATACCGAAATAAATCAGCTTATTGAAACTGCTACACAGAAGTGTATTGAGTCTGCTACACAGAAATGCGTTGAGCTTATTGAGAGTTCTGAAAAAAAAATTACTACGCTAGTAGAGTCTGAAACGGAATTGAACGAAAAGCAATCCGCAGAACTTGCAGAGCAGAACAAGAGTATTGCAGAACAG
>CALDID010000047.1 GCA_937901865.1 uncultured Treponema sp. | reverse complement strand
CGTCATCATATTCAAACGCATCTTCTATAGAAGATGCGTTTGAATATGATGACGGGCTTGATGAGGATTACGACGAGCAAGATTTTAGCGCACTTTGGGGCGATGTAGACGGCGGCGATGAAAATGCAAAGACGGAAAGCGAAGTTTCTCTTTTGGGTGAGCCTGTTGTCATTTCACTCAAGAACCACGCGAGTTTTTCTGTCGCCTCTCATTCCTCTGTTGAAGAGTGCGCGCTCACTTTTTGGGCTTCATTGCTTGGCGGCGGCTCGTCTATGTGGAAAGACTGCCTTGCTGTCTCTGCTGACGATGAGCTTTTGTTTTCAGGCGAGGCTTTTGAGGAGCGGCTTCGTTCACTCGACGCTATTTTTTCGCTTGCACGCTCCCTTGGTGCGCTCGACGGAATTGAAATCCGCTTTTATTTTTCCGCAAAAGAAGAGAAAGAGAGCGGTTTAGTGAGTGTTCCAAGCGCATTATATGCAAACTCAGAGTTTCAGAGTGCTTCTGCGGTTGAGTTTGTCAAAGGAGATGATGATTTGTGGTATTTAAAAATGTAAAAAATATGCAAATTTTTTTTGCAAAGTACTAGACAAAAAATTTATACTGTGCTATAGTACTAAACGTAAGCGAGATAAACGCTAAAAGCGGAGCCTTAACTCAGCTGGTACGAGTACCTGGTTTACACCCAGGCTGTCGGCGGTTCGATCCCGTCAGGCTCCAATTCAAAATTACGGGATGTAGCGCAGCTGGTAGCGCGTCTGGTTTGGGACCAGGATGTCGCAGGTTCAAATCCTGTCATCCCGATTTCGTGAAAGACCTATTCTTAATTGAGTAGGTCTTTTTTATTTTCTCTAACACTTGCTTTTATCTGACTTTGGGATTATACTATTCTTAAATTGCCGCAGTGCGATTAAAATTTCTTGTTTAAAGAATTTATTTTCATCGAGGAAAGATTTATGGAGATAGAAACAAAATGTCTACACTCTGGTTATACGCCAAAAAACGGCGAGCCGAGAGTTCTTCCGATTGTTCAAAGCACAACTTACCGTTTTGATTCTTGCGAACACGTCGCCGCGCTGTTTGATAAGCCTACTGAATTTATGTATTCGCGCTTTGCAAACCCAACTTGCGACGCGGTGGAAAAGAAAATCGCCGATATGGAGGGCGGAGTAGGCGCGCTGCTTACTTCAAGCGGACAGGCGGCAACATTATTGTCGATTTTGAACCTATGCAACGCAGGCGATAGCTTTATTGCAAGCTCTTCAATTTACGGAGGCTCTATAAATCTCTTTGGATTCACGTTGAAAAAACTCGGAATAGAGTGCATTTGGGTTGACGTCGATGCTCAATATGACGAAATCATAAAATCATTCAAAAGCAACACAAAAGCAGTTTTCGGAGAGACGCTCGCGAACCCAGCTCTCACCGTTTTTGATATAGAAAAGTGGGCGAAAGCGGCGCACGAGAAAAATGTACCTTTAATCGTCGATAATACGTTCGCAACTCCGTGTTTATGCCGCCCGTTTGAGTGGGGCGCGGACATTGTCGTTCATTCCACAAGCAAATATATGGACGGACACGCTTTGCAGTGCGGTGGTGTAATTGTTGATAGCGGAAAATTCGATTGGGAAGCGGCTTGCAAGGCTACGGGTTTCTTCAAAGACTTTGTCGAGCCTGATGAGAGCTATCACGGTTTGTGCTATGTGAAAGAATTCGGCGCATCGGCATATATTATCAAGGCGAGAACGCAGTTGATGAGGGATTTTGGCTGCTATCCTGCGGCTCACAGCGCATTTTTGCTTAATTTGGGACTTGAAACGCTCGCCGTGAGAATGAAGCAGTATTGTGAGAATGCAAAAATGCTCGCTGAACACTTCAAATCAAGCGATAAAATTGCAAGTGTAACCTATCCTGCGCTTGAGGGCGACAAATATCATTCACTCGCGGCGAAATATTTGCCAAATGGCACGAGTGGCGTGATTACAATCAGCATAAAAGGCGGAAGAAGTGCCGCTGTGAGATTTATGGACGCGCTGAAACTGGCAAGCGACGAAGTTCACGTTGCAGATATTCGCACAAGCGTCTTGCACCCAGCTTCTTCAACTCATCGTCAGCTGACCGACGAGCAACTTGTTGCAGCTGGAATTGATGGAGGCATGGTTCGAGTCAGTTGCGGGCTTGAAAATATTTCGGACATCATAAAAGACATCGATATTGGGCTTCAAGCAATCTAAAATGGCTGAAAACGGCACTTTATTCATCGTTGGCATTGGTCCTGGCGCGCAAAATGAGATGAGCGGGCGGGCTTTAGAAACTCTTTCGCGCGTCGATACCGTCGTCGGCTACAAAAAATATATCGACATAATCGCGCCTCTCATCTGCGGCAAGCGTGTGATTTCCAACGGAATGACTGGCGAGATTGAGCGATGTCGTCAGGCTTTAGAAATTGCGTCAAAAGGGAACAATGTCGCGCTTGTGTGCAGTGGGGACGCGGGTGTTTACGGAATGGCGAGCCCTTTGCTAGAGATAGCGGCGGAGAAAAATGCGGCGGACATCGAAATTGTTTCTGGAATTTCGGCTTCGATGAGTGGTGCGGCTCTTTTGGGGAGCCCGATTGCGCACGATTTTGCGACGATTTCGCTCAGCGATGCGCTCACGCCGTGGAAAACAATCGAGAAGCGGCTTAAATTGTGCGCAAAAGCCGATATGTGCATTGTTTTGTACAATCCGATGAGCCACAAGAGAGAAGATACGTTGTTTCGTGCGTGTGAGATTTTGCTAAAAGAGATTTCGACTCAAACGGTGTGCGGCATTGCGCAGAATATTGGGCGCGACGGAGAAAAAAGCGAGATTTGTACTTTGCAAGAACTGCAAAACAAAAAGCTTGATATGTTTTCAACTGTATTTATTGGCAATTCGACGACGAAACGGGTGAATATAGTTTGTAAAAGCGGTGAAAAAGAGTTTATGGTAACGCCGCGCGGATATATAAAGAAGTATGAGCTGTAAAATCCTTGTTTTTGCGGGTACAACAGAGGGAAGAGAAGTCGTTTTTCGCTTATTAGAAAAAAATATTCAAGTGAAAGTGAGCGTTGCAAGCGAATATGGAAAATTAGATTTAGAGAATTTGGGCGAATTTGGGCTTTTAAAAAATATAAATGATGTCCTTGTGGGCAAACTCGACCAATTTGAAATTTATAATTTGCTGAAAACGGGAGAGTTTCGTGCTGTTGTAGATGCAACACACCCGTATGCGACCAAAATCAGCGAAAATATTTTTTATGCATGCCAAAAATCGTCTGTTCCTTGCTTTCGTGTGGAGAGAAAAAGTCCATTTTCTTGCGATTTGCTCACTTCTTGGAGCAGAGAATTCAATAATCTGCGCGAATTGTGTAATTTTCTTGCATATAATCAAGAACCGTGTTATTCTATAGGTAATATATTTGTTTCAACTGGCAGCAAAGAGATTGATTTGTTCTCGATTATTCCTAATTATAAAGAAAGAATCTTTGCTCGCGTGTTGCCTTCGGTTGAATCAATAGAGAAATGTAGGGCGGCAGGGCTTTTATCACATCATATTATCGCAATGCAAGGTCCGTTTTCGGCGCAACTAAATGCGGCTTTGTTCCGAGAATACGATATTAAGATTCTTGTAACAAAAGAAAGCGGAAGTGCGGGCGGTTTCTTTGAAAAATTGGAAGCTGCAAAGGCGTGCAACGTGATTTCGCTGTTAGTGAAAAAGCCACTTGAGCAAAATACAGAGTCGCACAGCGTTGATGAGGTTGTGGAATTGATTTCAAATCTGTAAAAGGGGTGTTTTATGGCGCACGGAAAAGTGATTCCTGCAAAAAAATGTGTGTTGGTGGGCATTGGTATGGGTAATTGGGACACTTTGACCGTTGCTGCGTATCGTCATTTGGAAAAATCGACTTTTCTTATCGGTTCAAAGCGCGTACTTGACAGTATGCCAGACACAGTGCACGGATTATGGAAGCAAAGCATTGACCCCGAACAGATTTTGGATATTCTTGAAACGTGGCAAACGTCAATCGAAGCGCAATCGGCGACATATCCACCGTGTGTTGTCTTTTCTGGCGATACGGGGTTTTATAGCGGTTGTAAAACTCTGCTTCCGCTGTTGGAAAAGAACGGTTATAGTGTTGAAGTTGTTCCAGGAATTACAAGTTTTCAGTATTTGGCTGCAAAAATGCACACATCGTGGCAAAATTGGCTCTTAAAAAGTGCGCACGGGGTGGATTGCGACATTGTTGCGAGCGTGAAGAGAGCTTTTTGCTCACATTCGCCACACGATTTCTCTGGTGTATTTTTTTTGACAGGTGGAAAAATCACGGTTGATGTGGTTATTTCAAAACTTTGTATGGCAGGATTAGGCGACCTTCCTGTTGTTATCGGTGAAAAACTTTCTTACAAAGACGAAAAGATATATCAAGGAGAAGCGCAAACCTTTTTAGCGCAGTCATTCAAATCTTTGTCAGTGATACTTGTGGAGCGAGGGGCGTATATAGACGATATTACGCGTGTCATTTCAGGTTTTGACGATGATTTGTTTATTCGCAATACTGGTGAAAACTTTGTGCCGATGACAAAGAGCGAAGTGAGGGCTGTGGTGCTGTCAAAACTTGCTCCGAAATATGAGAATATTGTTTATGATATTGGAAGTGGCACGGGAAGCGTGAGCGTAGAACTGGCGTTGTGTGCGCAATGCCAAGTTTATGCGATTGATGAAAATCCGAATGCTGTTGAGTTAACAAAACGCAATGTAGCAAAATTCCAAGCGAATGAATTGGTTTCTGTTATTTCTGGAAAAGCTCCAGATGTGTTGAAAGGACTACCAAAACCTGATGCAGTGTTTTTAGGAGGCTCTAACGGCGCACTTTCGGATATTGTGAAATATGTTAAACGTAAAAATACTGCGTGCAAAATACTTATTTCTGCGATAACAATGGAAACTCTTACAGAAGCTATTGCAATCGCAAAGAAAATGGAGCTCAGTTACGATGTAACTGAAGTATCGATTTCGCGTAGCAAAGAAGCTGGAAAATACCATTTAATGAATGCACAAAATCCTGTTTCTCTGATACGTATTTTTTGAATTGTACACTCATATATTTTTATTTTCAATTCACGCTCCCGTGAAGGAGCGACTGTTCACCTTACGGCACGGCAAGCGCCTAAACAGTTTCAATTCACGCTCCCGTGAAGGAGCGACACTTGCGACATCTCAACAGCAGAATTTTCGAGCTTGTTTCAATTCACGCTCCCGTGAAGGAGCGACATTACCACGTTGAGCCCACGGGAGCGCACTCACGTTTCAATTCACGCTCCCGTGAAGGAGCGACAGGCAGATTACGGTCATTATATGTCAGAGTAACAGTTTCAATTCACGCTCCCGTGAAGGAGCGACTTTCCTCGCGTAAATATGCTGCATTGTATGCAAGTTTCAATTCACGCTCCCGTGAAGGAGCGACAAAAGCAATCACCAAAAATACTATACTTTTACGAGTTTCAATTCACGCTCCCGTGAAGGAGCGACCTCGCGCTATCTATCGCTGTGATAGTTTGGAGCGGTTTCAATTCACGCTCCTGTGAAGGAGCGACCTACATTCATACGTCTCTTCAACCTTTATTGCACAGTTTCAATTCACGCTCCTGTGAAGGAGCGACATTGTGCATTGTATTCGTCGATGTATTTCAAAAGTTTCAATTCACGCTCCTGTGAAGGAGCGACAAAATACATATATCATTATTGTATGAATGAAAACGTTTCAATTCACGCTCCTGTGAAGGAGCGACATGGACAACGACCAACAAGACGATACAACTCACCAGTTTCAATTCACGCTCCTGTGAAGGAGCGACTCAAACAATGTCAACAATTTTTAATGCAGGCGGTTTCAATTCACGCTCCTGTGAAGGAGCGACGTTGCAAGTTTGTTTGACGTGGTTGCATTACTAGGTTTCAATTCACGCTCCTGTGAAGGAGCGACGGTGCGCTTAAATCTTATTACAGCATGCGCTTTTATGTTTCAATTCACGCTCCTGTGAAGGAGCGACAGTATATTCTCTAATTCTCTATAAAATAAAAGATTAACTGCTTTGTTCCGCGAACCTTCTCATTTTATGATAGCAGAAAATATAAATTATTGTACTGTATATAGTTAAAATTTGCAATACGAATGTTTGCTTTTTATTCGCGGAAATAAAGAACGTTTGTGCGATAGATATGAAAAAATCCTAGCTAGAATTCTTGAGAACTATGGCTAGGATTTTGAATTAAAAAAGGGTCAGTCAATATACGGTATGTCGATTTGCATGCGGTCGCGCGTCAAAAATGCGTCGGGATAATTTTCCTGTGCGGCTTCTAAAAGGGCTGGGAGTTCCTTGTCGTTGTAGCGCGGACTGTAGTGTATCAATCCCATACGGCGAACTTGTGCGTCGTGTGCAATTTTTCCAGCCTGTCGCGCGGTCATGTGCTTTTTTTCTTTTGCTTGGTCGGCGTGTTCGTCAGAGAACATTCCCTCGCAAATAAGCAAATCGCTTCCCTGCACTTCTTTCGCAATCGAAGGCAGATACAGCGTATCGGTTACATAGCTGAACTTTCTGCCGCTCCTTTCTTTGCCTAACACTTGCTCAGGGGTAACAAGCGAGCCGTTTTTTGCCTCCACACATTCCCCGTGCTGCAATTTGCCCCACAACGGACCGCGCGGAACGCCGAGAGCCTCTGCTTTTTCTGGCGAAAACTCACCTGGTCGATTAAGCTCTTCTAGTGTGTAGCCGACGCACGTCTTTGAATGTTCGAGCGGAAAGGCGCGAATATAAAAGCCCTCGCCTGAATGAACGACGCACGGGGCTTCTATTTCCTTCACAATGATAGGATAATTTATGTACATATCAAGGACTTTTCGACTTGTTTCAATGTATTCAGCGATTTTCGGCGGACCATAAATATAAAGCGGCTCTTCCCTGTCAACTTGGCTAGAGAGCATCAAAATTCCTGGTAAGCCTGTAACGTGGTCTGAATGGGTGTGAGAAACAAATATTGCGTTAATTTTTTTCCATTTGAGATTTAATCTTCTTAATGATACTTGAGTTCCCTCGCCGCCGTCGAAAAGAAACAAATCTCCGTCGCGACGAAGTAAAACAGACGTAAGATGTCGATATGGTAACGGCATCATTCCGCCGCACCCTAAAACAAATGCTTCCATATTCATAGGCTTGTAACTATATACTAATTTTGTCTTTTTGGGAATTCCCACGACCGTAAATATTTTTTTCCACGACCGTAAGTATGCCTTGCCTACGACCGTAAATAGTTTTGCGCACGACCGTACATAAAACACACTTACGGCCGTAAATATATCTTGCCCACGGTCGTGGAAAAAAAACTCCCACGGCCGTGGGCATACTTATTCCGATTCAGTTGGGAGGATAAAAATTTAAATAACGCAGAAAGAAATAAAAAGCAAAGAAAAATATATTTTAATATTGTTTTTTTTTTTACAATATTAAAATAGTAAGTAGCTTTTACCTAGGAGGGCATTTTATGAAGAAAAAGCGATTTTTAGCTGTAATGCTGGCTTTTGTGGCATTGATGTATTTGCCGTCGTGTCAATTTTTTAGTGATGATGACGACGATGATGATGAAACACCTGCTGCAACATATTACTCTGTTACATTCGACGGAAACGGAGGTTCGTTTTCACTTACGATTGCGCCTCAATCTGTTGAATCGGGAAAATCGACAGTGCTTAAAACGGTCTCTGCGCTCGGCTTAACCCGTGATAATTACACGTTTGCGCATTGGAACACGGTGGCAGACGATAGCGGAACAGCATACAATGACGGTGCAAGTGTAACGCTTTCATCTGATTTGACACTGTTCGCAATTTGGACGCAGGAAGCGAAGATATACACTATCAACAGCAAAGTATATACTGTTATAGGCGGTGTCGTAACAACCAAGACTGAAAGCGGAGAAACAGTTACTGTCGGCAGCGAAGAGTATGGCATTGTCAATATTTCAGCTGATAATATGAAGATTACGATTTATGCTGACGGCTCGATTACGGGTGTTGTTACAGATGGCGATACAGAAAAGACATATTCGGGAACATTGAGCGATGACGGCTCTGAAACAAAACTTACGAACACTTCTGATAGCTCTGATACTTTGACCGTTACGACAGAAACAGAAGAGCAGACGGCGGAAGAGGTGAGTGGCGCAGAAACATTAGAGTATTATGTAGGCTCTTCTCGCGATTACAAGACTATCGGGGCAGCGGTGAGTGCGATAAATGCAGTTGCAAAAAGCGCAAATAGCTACGTTATTTTGATTGACGGTACTGTTTCGGGCGCGGCTTCTATCGAAAATCTCACTGGTGCGTCTCTCACGATTAAAGGCGCGCACGAAAACACAAACGGATATACCGATATTCTAACTCTTGCGACAGGAGAAGCGGATAGCGTCTTAACGATTTCGACGACGACACCTGTAACAATCGAAAACCTAAAAATCACAGGCGGCACAGGCAAGGAGGTTGAAACACAGATTCGTGGCGGTGGAATGTATATTGAAAGTTTAGCGAATGTTACTCTTGGAATTGGTGCATTAATTAGTGAAAATACTGCAGGCTTTGCGGGTGGTGTGTGCAACTATGGAATGCTTACTATTGCAGGAGGTGAAATTTCGTACAACACTACAACTGCAAGCAATGGCTATGGTGGTGGTTTAAGAAATTTCGGTACAATGACGATGACGAGCGGCAGTATCAGCAATAACACTGCAACCAATGATGGTGGTGGTGTATATGGCGGTACGTTTACTATGTACGGCGGAACTGTTTCTGATAATACAGCGAACGGTTCAGGTGGTGGAGTTTGCGTTACTAAGTTCATACTTGAGGGAGGCACAATTTCTAGTAATAAAATGACTGAAAGTACAGAAAGTGGTGGCGGAGTTCGTGTCAATTCGTCAGCGGAATTTGTGATGAATGGCGGTGTAATAAAGAACAATACATCTGTAAACTCTGGTGGTGGCGTTGCCTTTGCAGGATTGTTTACGATGACTGGAGGAGAAATTAGCGAAAATACTGCAACCAATGATGGTGGTGGTGTCAATTGCGACAATTCTTTTGTTATGACAGGCGGTGAAATAAGTGGGAATAGCGGTAAAAACGGCGGAGGCGTTAAAATAGCTGGCAATGGTTCTCTCGCACTTCGCGGTGGTACTATTTCTAATAACACAGCTACAGATAATGGAGGGGGCATCTATAACGGCAGTATTCTTACGTTTTATAAAGGTGAAATCTCTGGCAATAAAGCTACTAACAAAGGCGGTGGCTTGTTTATAGCCTACACACAAAACACTAATATGAATGGAAGCGCAAGAATTTCTGGTAATTCTGCTAAATTAGGTGGGGGCGTATTTATCGACCAAGCTACTTTTGGTATGTCTGGCACATCTTCAATTTGCTCAAATACTGCAACGACAGGAAAAGGTATCTATTGTCAGATTTATGATAAGGGGTCTTTCTCAATTGAAGGTAGTGCTTATGTGAAGACTGATAATGATGTCTATTTACGCTCTACTTCTGCGCATGTACGAATCAGAAAAGATTTAAAGAATCATGAAGTGAATAATGAAGGTTATGTAGCAGTGATAACTCCGTATTCCTACACAGAGGGACTCAATATTTTGTATTATGACAACGACCACGGACGTTCGTCTTCTGCGACAACAACGCTTGAAGATGAGTACACGAAGTTCAAACTTTCGGACGAAACGTATACTATCGCGAGCGACGGTACATTGTAGCTAAAGTAATGCAAGAAATATAATGCAAGAAAAAAAATAAAAAGCGTGTGAAGCGAAAAGGGCAGAGGAGTTTTATACAAACTTACCTCTGTCCTTTTTTATTCATTAGACCTGTTCGGAAACAGTATGTCAGTTCCGTACTCGGCTTTATGTCATTGCCGTACTCGATACGGCAATCTATAGCAATATAGGCGTTTTGAGAAAGAGGCTGTGCCTCAGATTATCGGGTCGAACCCGATAATGACAATTATCGAACAGGTCTATTATAGGATTTTACTTTTAAGAATTTGTGAATAAATGAGCTTGTTTTACCGATTATAAAAGAGATTACGAATTTTGTAATCAAGGAATAAGAAATATGAATTTTATCCGCCGATGCGTTGCTGCTGCTACATTATTGATTGCAAGTGCGGCTTGTTGCTTTGCGTCAGCTTTGTCTATTCAAGTTGTCCAACATTCAAAAGGTGAGTCAAAGATTTTTGAAACGACACGCGCAATTGAGAATTCCCTATTGGATTTCTTTTTTGAAAATGGCTGTATTGTTTCAAATTCGCCGATTGCGGTTTCTCAATTTGATGCAAATGAAGATGAGAATATTTTTTATAAAGGTTCTGACGATGCCTATTATGGCTCTATACGGTATTTCGTTACGGTATATGTGGATTTAGATATTGATGATTCTAAGAATCCTGACGCAGTGGCATTGTCGAATATTAGCAAAATATCGTGGAAAACGGTTGACGTGCGCACCAATGAAGAGATTGACCACGGAAGCGGTAAGGTAAAAGCGAGTGCGGCAAATGCAAAAAAGAATGAAGATGCGGAAAAGAGGGTAGTGGATTTTGCGTCAGAGGTTGCTGCTAGAATCTTTAGAGAAATAAAAGCGAGGTAAGAAGATGAAATTTAGTAAGATGATGAGGAAGGTTGTCGTATCAATCCCGTTTCTTTTGCTCGGAACAAGCCTTTTTGCAGCTGCGGCAAAACCTTCTATAGGCGGACGTGCTGATGTTGCAGAAGAAAACGAATTCCCTAAAGGTTTGTTTGCTAAGGCTGTTGGCTGTATGCCAGGGGATAGCATAAAAGTTGTAAATCCAATTACTGGGAAATCTGTAACTCTCCTTGTTTTAGGTACTATAGACTCTTCAGAAGGCTTTGCAATTCGTCTTTCTAAAAGTGCTGCAGATAGTCTTGAGATAAAGAAAGGTTCTAATACTCAAGTAACGGTTACAAAGCTTGGAGATGATGGAGACACGTTTGGTGATGATACGGATGCAATGGCTATTATTGATGATACAAGTGCAATCGTAGAGCCAAAAATAGAGAGAGTTGCTTCTGCTAAAGGTAAGGAAACGTCTGAAGAAGTGTTTGTGCCTGTTGTAGAAATCCCGAACAACAGAAATGACTCAGATAGCGATACTGAAAGTGTTGAGGAGAGCGAAGCTAAATCAGACGAGATAGAAGTTGAAGAAGCTATTGCTACAGAAGATGAGAAGATTGCTTCGACAAAGGAGAGGTCTGCAAAAGAAGAGGCTGTTAATGAAGATTTACCGCCTAATGAGTATGGAGATGAATCGAAGTTAGAGGCAAAGAGCCTTGATGATATTGAGGGTATTACTGGTGATAGCGGTGCGCAAGATAAAAATGCTGCGCCTGTAGAAGAGGTTGACGAAACTGCGCCGTCATTGGCACGAAAGAAGGCTGCAAAATCAGAGGCGGTAAATGAGGCTGCTCCAAAGCTGGAGGAGGAAAAGTCTTCTTCGCCGAAAACTGAAGTTGTAGATGCAAGTGCTCCTGCATTAGAGAATAATACTAAAAAGATTGCAAACTCTGAAGCTGTGGCTAATGAAGAGTTGCCACCTGTAGAGTATGGAACTGGCGCGATTGTGCTTAAACCTGCTGCTGTAAATCCTCCGACAGAAGAGGATAAAAATTCGGCTGAAGCTACCAAAAAAGCCGAAGAGGAAAGAAAGGCTGTTTCTCAAGCATATTTAGAGCGAAAGAAAGCCGAAGATGAAGCAAAAGCTGCGGCAGAGGTTGAAAGAGCTAAGGAAGAAGCAGAGAAAGCAAAAGCGGTTGCTGTGGCAAGCGATAACGCGGACAGAGAAAAGGCAGACGAGGCAAAGAAAGCCGATAAAATTGCGAGCGCAGATGAGCCGAAAAAGTCTGCTTCTAAGGCAAAAGATGTTACAGGCTTTGATGATTATATTGTGCCAGATGTTGATAAATTAAAAGCTGGTAATTATGTGCAGATAGCTTCTCTTTCAGATAAAGAAAATATTAAGGGAATTGTGAAAACATACGGCAACAAGTATCCTATAGAGGTTGTGCCTTCTTCTGTAAAAAAGAATTCGTATCAGATACTCATCGGTCCGCTTGGAGTTGATGAATACGGCACTGTTTTGGAGCGATTTAAATCTCGTGGTTATAGAGATGCTTATATCCGTAAGATAAAATAGGCAGTGAAAAGCGTTTAGCTGAGGCTTTTTTAGAATCGATTTTGTCATTATCGGTATAGCTGGTAATGACAAAGTTCTTTTAGTTTTCTATATGAAAAATATTGCATACATTTTTTCTGTAGTTGTTTTCTTTGTTTATTCGCTTCAAGTCGTTGGCTGTAATACCACATCGTCTGTTGTTTCAGATTTCCCTGTTTCAGATGACTCTGAAGCCATTTCTGTTACAACAAAATCAGAAGAAAAAAGCATAATAGCGTCGAGTGAAGTGCATAAAGAAGAAGTGAAGATTGCAGAGAAGAAAATAGAAAAAAAAAGTGATACCGCAAAGACAATAAAATCAATCCGCATATCTACTTTAGAGCAACTTATTAACGAAATCGATAAAGAGAATAATAATATAGTAATCGAATGTCCTATAGATTTAGACGAAAATATTTTATATATTGCAAGTGGTGTTGTTATTACTGGTGATGATAGTGCTGTGCTATATAATGGGACTGTACGAGGTGATAGCGTAGAGAATGTAAAGCTAAAATCTATTACTTTTTGGGGTTGTCCTGTAACTTTTTTTAATGATTGTAAAAGCGTGAATATTTCATATTGTACCTTTTCAGGCGATGAAAATGGAACTCAATCAATGCTTTATATCTTGAAAGGCTTGGGAATCGAAATCTCATATTGTGAGTTCATTGGAGAAGATGAAGTGCAGACCCCTCTTGTATTGATAGGGGATAGAAATATAATTGCTTCTGAATGTCAAGTACAGATTCACCATTGTTCTTTTTTAGGCAATGCTTCTTTTCAGTCAAAAGCTGCTATGATTCATCTTTATAATAGTTCTTTTAATTACTTAGAAGATGATAAAGCTCGCTTTATGCTTGCACCTGGCACTGCTAGTCAATATATGATAGAAAATTGTTCTTTTTATTGCGATGATAATCCTATTCTTTGCTATTTCGATGTATCAGCGACAAGCTATGCAGGAACATTTTCTCGAATTTATCAAAACAAATGTACTCCTGAAATTCGCGATGAAAATTGTGTTTATGATAGCTCAGATGCTCTAAAATCGTTTAAGCAACATCTTTCTTCAAAGAAGCTATGGCAAATACCATATCATTATGTGCTAGAAGATATTGAAAATATTAAGGTCGGACATTCGTAAGAAGTGATAAAAATAAAAACCAATTACACAGCGTAATTGGTTTTTAAGCAAGCAAGAAAATATAAAATGTAGGAGTTCCTAATCCTCTACAGTAACGCCATGTCGCTTTTGCTGAAATCTTTTCAACATAGCGACTCCGTTCTTCTTCCCGTTGTAAACGAATCCGCCATTCCAATATTCAAGCGCAGCAAACAAAGCATTGCCTCCGTCCTGTTCGTCGCTTTTCATAGTGCGGAAAGAAACATAGTTCGTTAATTCTTCAAAGTCTGAAGTATGCAAACATTCAAGTCGCTTTTTGTTGAACTCGTTCCACTTCTCAAGGTCTTTAAAACCTTCTCCCTCGTCTTCTACAATAATATGGGCGTGAGTTGCGCTGAATGAATACCAAACGTGTACTTTTTTGTTTACATCGCAGTTATTACCATGCTTCACAGCATTCTTGATGACTTCACTAATCTGCTGCTCAAGGAGGTTGATTTCCTTAATTTCAACAGGTGCTGATTGAACAATCAACAAGGTAAAATAACGAATCTGACGGAAATCTGATGGAAACTCTTTATAGAGCATGTTTGTTTTATCAAACAATGGGTCATTGTCATCAGAACGAAGTTCTTTGATAGCTGGTTCTTCCATAAGAGTACACTCCTTTTTACTCATTTATCATGAGTAAAGCTTCTTCCACACTGTTCGCGATAGGAAAGTAACCCATCAACTTTGTCAGTTCAATAACCTTCTTTACAGAACCATGAATATTGGTAATGTAAAGCTTCAAATTCATCTTCTTGATAGTAGAACAGATGTATATCAATGCACCAATTCCTGACGAATCGATGTAATCGACTTGCTCAAGATTGATGATGAAGCTCTTGACGTTCTTTTCAAGCATCTTCATAACAAGTTCTTTGAGTTTGTACGAATTGTACAAATCCATTTCACCATTTACGTCAATGATGTAAACTTCACCATTTTTACGTATTTTGAGTTCCATAGTCCCTTCCTCAAATTATAGAATTTTGACTACAAGCAACGTTTGGTCATCATGCTGCTTCACGGTGCCATTAAAATGTTTTAAATCACTCTTTACAAGCGATGTTATATCCTTTGCTGATTTTGAATGGTTCAATTTCACAATTTTGATAAGATTATCAATTGAGTATTGTGTACCATTTTCATCAAGTGATTCTACCAAACCATCGGTATACATTACAAGTATATCACCACTTTTTAATTTGCGCGAGTACTCCTTATAGATAGTCGATTTTTCAACTCCTACAGGTTCGCTTGCTTCAGAAATTCTTGCCATATCATTTGTTTCTGCTGAGTAAAGCCAAATAGGAGTTGAACCGCCTGTCGCATAATTTATGCTCTTGGTGGTACTATCATAATTTATAAGTGCCATACTTGCAAAGTGGTCTATAGCAGATTCTGTAGAAATTCCGTGGTTTATCCAAGTAAGAATAGTATCTGCACTTTGTTTTGTGTTTACGATAAGACGAAGCATTGACCTCATCATTATCATAACCATTAAAGAATTCATTCCTTTTCCTACTACATCGGTGATAGCGAACGATATTCTATCTTTTCGTGATACTATTATATCATAAAAATCACCACATACGCCATCGGCAAGAGAATTATATACAGAAACATCTGCGGCTGGCACTGCTGGCATTTTCTTTTGCAATAATAATTGTTGCAATTTGCAAGCAATATCGCCCTCTTTTGCTATTTCATTGTGTTCTACAACTTCTTGCACAGATGAAAATTCGTGTATTGCAATGGTTGCAAAGTTAGCTAAAGCAACAGCTGCATCAAATTCTTCTTGACTAAATACTGTATTCCCTAGTTTTCTTGCTAATGCAAATTCTCCTATGACAGTATCATCTATCTTCATAGGAATGAAAATATAGCTTCCACACCTTAGAAAATCTTCTGGGCTATTTTGGTAAATTCTATCGTCGAGTTCAGGTTTTGTGATAAGTTCTGGTTTACCAGCCAGTGCAACTTCTCCAAAGATATTATCACGCAGAGGAAATGTTGCAAACTTAAAGCTCGTTTCTACACGAATTGGCTTATGCGGCAAATCTGCTGGCAATCTGTATGGGGGGGGAAATGCTCCAAAAAATGATTTTACAGAGATAATATCCTCAAAATCATCTATTAAAAGTATTGCACCTCCATCTGCATGTGTAACAGTCATAAGAGTTTTATTTATATGCTCCATAACTTTTGTAAGCCCTTCTTTTCTATCAGAGAAAAGATTTTCACTATATTTGATAAAATCAAGGCTTATGTCTAGCAAATCTTTTTTCTCATCATCTAATTGAAGGTTCGTTTCTGGATAAATAGCTTGTTCAACAGTTTGCTTTTTAGCATCTTCAGTTTCATTAACCTCAATCTTTTTAGAAGGAAATGTAACTGTGATGACACAATACGGAATAAAGATAAAGACTGCACAAAAAACAGACATTGACAATACCATCATTCCTGGATGGATAAGAGTGTAAATAATACCACACAAAAGAATTATTATTGATAAGAAAACAATAAAACTGATTCTTGCAGAACGTTTTTTATTTATTGCAATCAAGAATGAAAACAGTATCACTGCTACAAAAAAAGTTGCAATGAGTGGTATGTATGCAAATGCATCTATTGCCGCCAAAATCAAAATCTCCCAACTATATAGCTAATTGTAACATTGAATAGAGCAACCGTCAAGAATTCAATCGATTTCTTTTTTCAGTTGTACTTTTGCAAGTATATTTAAGACCGTTTTTATCAAAGATTTGCGAAAAGATTTGCCATATTTTTGTGTAAAATCTTCTGCAGCTTTATCTAGGCTGAAGTCTTGTCCAAACTTTTTCTTTAGGTTATCCCAGTATTTGATAATCCAAACATACATATCACTCATAGTTCTGTGAGGAAACTTTTTCATAATATGTTGATGTTCGATTACATTTATTACAGGCATATAAACAGTCGTAAACCATGACATTATAGCATCAGGCATACTAATTTCTTCTGTCTGATTTTGATTGATATAGTACTTGTGAATCAAAATATGATTGTAGATGACATCGTATTGACCAGTTGTAGAAAAATCTAATCGCCAATAATCAGTGATGTCTCCAAAATTTGTTTCAGTGTAGAAAACTCTTTTTTCGTAGTTGATGACTTGTTTTATCATCTTTTCTTTTGTGTCGCCGACGTTGAGCTTTATTTCACTTTGCAGACTCACAACTTCTGCATCAATGTTTTCAATTCCCCGTGCTTTTGCGACTGACACTCTATGGTTACCATCACGAACAAAATATAAACCTCCGAGCTCATATAGTGTTATAGGCGGTAAGTTCACATCTTGGTAATGTGCCATATCGATGTGTTCCCATCTTTCTTTTAGATGAATACTTTTTGGAAAGAAATGGTTATCAAAATCTCTATAGCGACCTTCACTTCCTACTATTAGGTTTACAGGGATAACCTGCATTCCCTTATAGACTTCATTGCTAGGCTTCAAGATTTTTTTTATATCAGAGAATGAAATTAACGATGCTTCGTCTGGCTTTAAGAAATGTTGAACTTCATTGAATAAAGCTTTGTTTCTGGCTTTGAGAAAATCTTCATCAGTTTGTGATGAGAGCATTGCTTTCAAATTGAACTCCTTGATTCTGTTTCATTAAAATGTTCAAAATCAAAAACATATTTGCTATAGGCATTTATTATGGTAGTATCTTTGTGTACAGTAACTCTTGGAGCTTGTGCGTCATAAAGATGTATATGACCGTGTATCATATATTTTGGGTGAAAATGCTCTATAAACCAATTAAAACACTTAAATCCTTTATGACAGGGGTCTTCTTTGTCGTGTATTTTTCGAGGCGTTGCGTGTGTTAGAAATATATCTAAATATCTGCCATATCGAATTTTATTCCAAAATAAAACAGGAATAAGCTTTAATAGATTACAAAACATTTGAAAATCAGTATATTGGTCTTCCCCGTTGTTATATCGCATAGAACCAGAAATACCAACCAATAAAAGAGGAGACTTTTTTCCATTGAAATCAATAGGAGGCAACTCTCTTAATGCTAAAGACTTAAAACCTGCATAAATCGCACCATGGTTATGGCTCATACTATCTAAAGAAGATGTTGGAGCTGTATATGGATGTGCTCCTGAGGATTTTACTTTATGATAAAAACCATATTCTTTCAAGTCGTGATTACCAAAGATAAAATATGTTGGCTTATTAAGAGTTGATACAATGAAATCCACATAGTCCATCGGAAGATCGCCTGCACACAATATCATATCAATATCAGAGAATCGTTGCTTTGCGCTATTACTGTAAACAAATGGGTCAATCTGATCCGATACACAGAGGATTTTCATTTATATCATACCCCAGCTTTTGTTAAAACTTTTTCTAATTGGTCTTTGCCAACTAGCTCTACTGGACGATTTTCAGCGACAGATGTTGCAGAACGTGTAAAGCCAGAGCTTGAGAACACCATTCCTTTAGCATAGTTATGCTTCTTAACTTCGTCGAGTACCTGTCTTACAACTTCATCTCCAACAGGGTCTGCATCTCTGTGGAATTCTGTTAAGAATAATTGTTGTCGCACAGACATCCAGTTATCACTCTTCTTTTCTGTTGCCAGAATTTTGCAACCATACTTAGTGCTTTCGGCTGTTGTTGCAGAAAGAGAGTATTCTGAAAGAGAAACTTTTTTACAGATTTCAAGAAATTCTTCTGTAGAACAGGTTAAATATTCTTTTAAGCTGTCGTTTGATTGCAAATCCCTGTACTCAGATAGTTTTGCAGAAACGTCTTTGAAAGAGTGATTTCGTGTGAAAATCTTTTCCCATTGCTCTAAGGCTAAATCGATTTTTCTTGCTTTTTCATAGCAAGCTGCGAGAAAGTATCGTGCATAAAGAGTTTCTGAACTTCCTTCGTCTTTGCTGCATTTTACGGCGTGACTAAACTCAGTAATAGCATTGTCTATAGATTCTCCTGCCATATAGCAAGAGCCACGTTCTATTAAAGCTCTTTGTCTATATTCTGCATCACGAGTTGCTTTTTCAAAAGCATTCAATGCAGAGCCATAGTCTTTATTTTCTTTATAAATTTTTCCTAAATAGTAATAATTTGAGAATGTATCAGGACTCATTTGTATTGCAAGGTCAATTTCCTTTTTTGCGTCGATAAAATCTTTTGACCTAAACAAAAGTATTCCGAGTGCAGAATGAGCTTTTACATTTCTTTTGTTTAATTGAATCGCTTTCTGATAAAATCCCATTGATAAATCAGCTCTATTTTGTTGTTCATAAAGTTTGCCAACAAAATAGAAGTTATCTGAGTTACGAGGTTCTAGCTTTGTTAAAAGAAGATATTCTTTTAAGGCTTCTTGAGGCTGATTAAACTTCATATAAAGCTTTGAAACCTGTTGCCTAAATTCAAGTTCTGGCAATTCAGGACCAAATATTGCATTTTGGTTTACAAGGCGGAATTCCATAAGAGCTAATTCACTCTTGTTATCAGCCAAATATGCTTTTCCTAAATAATAGTGTGCCAAAAAATCTCTAGGGTCTTTAGCAATGATAGATTTTGCCATTCTTTCAGCAGCTACGAATTTGCCTTGTTTTAATAGCTTCTTTATGCCGTCTATCTTTTTTGGTGATACTAGAGATTTTATAACCCAGTATGATAAAAATCCAACTGCAACTAAGAGAACGGCGATAACGATTATCGAGACCATTCTATCCTCCGATATTTTATATAATGAGTATATTTGCATACTGCTGTTGAAATGGTAACTTTTTTATGCAAGTATGTCAAATTCATTATGCGTATATTTATATTTTTCGGTAGGTGAGAAAATGAAAAAAAGACTAAAATGTCTTATTCTTTCAATATTAACGCTTGATTCTTGTTTTTTTGTGTTTTCACAGGATGCAAACCAAGTAATAGAAGTTAATCAAGGCGTTAATGAAACTTCAAATGTGTCTACAGAGCTTACTGCTGTTGAAGCAGAAAAATCGGTAGAGGGGCAAACGGCTCTTGATAATTTAAGCAGTGAAGGTCTAAATCCCGATTTGTCATTTTTACCTTCTCAAGAAAGTGTATCGATTGATTCAAAATCTCCTTTAGAGAGCTTTGAAAAGGGAAAAAAGTTTTTCCGAAAGAATCAGCCCCAGCTTGCAATTCCCTATCTTGAAAATGCGCTCACAGATTCTTCTATAGATTCTAGTGCATATATATATCTTGGAGTTTCATATTATCAGACAGCGCAATTTGAGAAAGCTATTCGTATAAATGAAGCGGGTATGAAAATAAAAGACAGCAATACTTCTATTCTTGCATATAATGGAGGAAATGCGGCATTTTCTTTAGGAGATTGGGATAGAGCAGATGTGATGTATTCTCTATCTCTTACTGCTGACCCAATGTATGCTTCAGCGTGGCTAAATAGAGCTAATACAAGAATGAAGCAGGATAGGCTTGATAAAGCAATCGATGATTATAAACAATTTTTATATATAGCTCCCGAAGATGAACAAGCTCCAAAGATTCGTATTTTGATAGGCTTGCTTCAAGAAGAGCTTAATAAGCGTAATTCTGCGGTAGCTGCAAGTCTTGCTGAGATTGAGCAATTAAAAGAAGAACTCCGTCGTCTTACTACCGATAAAGAATATCTTGAAAGCAAAATGGGAGGTAGTTTTGCTGGAAATGGTGGAAATGGCTCTGGTGGCGGAAACGGAGGTAATGGTAGCGGAGGAAGAGGTCTTAGCGCAGAAGAAGCTAATATGCTTTTGAATGAGTTGCAGAGAGTAAATGCTGAGAAAGAGGCAGTTGAAAAAGAAGCTGCTTTGAAAGAAATGGCACAAGAAGAAGCGTCGCGTCTTGCAGCAGAAAAAGAAGCCGAAGAAGAGGCTAGACGACAAAAGATAATGCAAGATATAATGAATTCTCTACAGAATGCAGAATCAACAAATATGTCTGCTGGTGTGGAGGGGACATTTGAATATGATTACGAATCGGAGTTGGACTAATAATGGCAGAGAATAACGACAACAACAAAAAAAAGAAGGTTGTAGCTGGAATTATTGCGGCTCTTTTGCTTTTATCTATTGGGGGAACAGGTGTTGTTTTACACAAACTTTCTTCTAATAAGGATACTTCAAAAGGCTCTGAGATGCAGGAATCTTCTAATAATGGTGAAGCTAGTGAATTATCTTCTATAAAGGATACACTTTCTCCTGAAGAAAGGAGAGAGAATACTTTGAAGCTCATAAAGTATTATATAGCACATTCAGAGTACGAACATGCGATGGAATTGCTTGATGAGCTGCTTATCAATTCCCCAGATGACGAGGAAGTGAAAAAACTCATCGAAGATGTTCTTGCATTGAAAAAAGGTGCATTATTATCAGAATTCCCTGAGTATTTGCCATACTTGCAAGAGAATAGTTTTCTTGAAGCTTTGGCGAGAGCTAATGAAAGCAATCGTAATCAACAAAAAGAACTTGCAAAGGCAAATGCACAAAAGAGAATGCAAGATGCTGCTGATGAAATTGCAGAACTGCGGAGGCGCGAACAAGAGCGACGAGCAAATGACGGAAATGGTTCTTATACTCTTGATGATAGCACTAAGAATGCTATAGATAATGCTGTTTCAAAGATGATTGGTGCGATGAATAATGCTGATGCAGATAGCATTATAGCGCAGTTTGAAGCATTGAAAGAGGCTTTACCGTCTGGAGATAATCCTGAAGAGAATGCGTATGCTGCTCAAAAACTTTCAGAAATGGCGCAAGCTCTTTATGACAGGGCTCAGAAAGAAACTGACCCCGTGAAAAAAGCGCAGTTGCTTGCAAAGGCAAAAGAATATGCAGATGAAGCCGCTCGACGAGACCCTTCTAATAAATCGGTGCAAAATCTTGCTAATACGGTAAATTCAGAGGCTGATGCAGCGAAGAATGAACAGAAAAAAATTGCAGATAGTGCTACAGAAAATGCAAAGAAACTTTTATCTGCTGATTCTGGTAATGTAGATATTGATGAGATTCTAAAAGCATTTGATGAGGCATATAAAGCATTGCCGACAGGTGATAATTCTGAAGATAATGCGTATGCTGCTCAAAAATTGACCGAGATGGCACAAGCTCTTTATGACAGGGCGCAAAAAGAAACAGACCCTGTGAAAAAGGCTGAGCTTCTTGCAAAGGCGAAAGAATATGCAGATGAGGCTGCTCGTCGTGACCCGTCAAATAGAGCTGCGCAAAATCTTGCTCGAAGTGTTGAAAAAGAAGCTGATAAGGCAAAGGCTGATAGAGAAAAAATTACAGATAATGCGTTAAATAATGCATTGTCTTCTGCGAAAGGAAATGGCTCTGCAGATGCTGTGTTGAATGCATTTGATGAGGCTTATAAAACGCTTCCAAAGGGCAACAGTGCTGAGGATAACGCGTATGCTGCTCAAAAACTGACGGAAATGGCGCAAGCTCTTTATGATAGAGCAATGAACGAAACTGACCCTGTGAAAAAAGCAGAGCTTTTGGCTAAGGCGAAAGAATATGCAGATGAGGCTGCTCGTCGTGACCC
>CALDID010000046.1 GCA_937901865.1 uncultured Treponema sp. | reverse complement strand
CCGTTACAGAAAAAAGCAAGCCGATAGGTGCATACGAAGAGAAAATCTCACTCGCTAGAAAACTCATTGAAAAGGGAATGAGCGACGAAGAAGTTTCAGAGCTAACCGAATTGCCTATAGAAACAGTCCAATCATTACACGAATAATTTTTCGAAGCACAGCCTCTTTCTCAAAAACGCCTATAGTGTTATAAATTGCCGTATCAAGTATGGCAATGACACAAGAAAGTACAGATTAGCTAACTATAAATGATACAGTATATTATGTTCGATAGCTTCGCTCAATTCACTCTTTAGCGTAGCAATGTTTTGCTCTATACTGTACGCTAAAGAGCGAAGCACGGGAATGACATAAACAGATAAAATATGCATACTTCAATTACGATTTCCCCAAAAATATTCTCCAGTTGTATCACTCATAGTTGTGAATGTAATAGTACGTCGGCTTCCATTTTTTCTCGCCCAATCCACTGCGTGCAGAAAGTAGCCTTTGTATTCATTACCGCCAATCGTAACTGTCGAGCTGTAACCGTCAGAACCGAGAGAGAGTTTTCCTGTGTAAGCTCCCGTGATAGTGCCGTCAGAAGCGATAGTTATCTCTTTGCTTTCAGTTGCAGTTCCATCAGCAGTATTTCCTGTGTCAGAACTCCCTGCAAGGCTTAAAGAACTTTTCGCAGTTCCGCGCACTGTCAAAATAGTTTTATACGTTCCTGCGATGTCAGAAAGAGTCAATTTTGAAAGACGTTCTGTGCCATCGGTTGTATATCCGTTATAATCGTAATAATAATCATTTTGATTTAAGACGCACCAACCGTCTTCTGTAAAAAACAGTTGATGAAGCCTAAGAACAAAATCACCACTCATAAAAGTTGTACGGCTATGGCAGGCAAGTATTATTTTTCCGTCTTTCGTTCTCAAAATTGACTGACCGCCAGGACTTCGCCAGCCATATTCACCCGAAAGCTGCGCCGCACCGACGATTTTGCTACCTATCTTGTGATAAGTTGAGTTTGTAACTGCTGACATATCGCGACCACTTGCGTCAAGGTACTGAGTCGGAATAGTTTTGCCATCTGATTGAGCTCTACCCACGCCAACACGGTATTCATACGTTAAATCTCCCATAGACACGAAAATATAGTAATATCCCGTATTGCTGTTGTATATAAGTTGAGCCCCTTCATACGCAGAGTCTGTATTTTGGCTTTGGTCGCGTCCAACGAGAAAAGTGCCTTGATTGCCATTTATAGAATCAATAGGCGCATCTATTTCATCACCAACAGTGTAAGAGATATTGTTATATGCAGATATTCCCTCAACAGTACAAACAGGCTTGAATGTTTCTGAATCCACATAGATAACAGCAATTCCCTGTTTCCAGCTTCCGTATGTTACAGCATAACAACTATTTTCTCCAACTGTGTAAGTCATCAGCTTTCCTGTTGCCACATCATAGACAAATTCAGGGTCTATGCAACCAAATCCATAATTCCAGCTTTTATTTGCAGTGTTGTATGAGTCTGTATACCCAGAAGCCGTATTATCCCATGTATACCGAACAAGAGTAGATGTCTTATATGTATCAGAATCGTATTGAGAAGCAGGAATGAAATTTCCTGTCGCACTGTCAGAAATAGCAAGCGTTATACAAGCATGAACATCTGGTGGATTACCCGTAATAATGCCATGAAGCATATAGTATTTTCCGTTTTGCTTAACAACGGTTGGTGCCCAGCTCTCTGTAGTATTAACCCATTTTTTAAATTCCGAATCGGTTTCAACTATGATACTTTGCTTTGTCCAATTTACTAAATCAGTTGAGGAACGAAGTTGAACCTTATCTGCCCACCCTGTAGAGTAAATATAGTATGTGCCGTCATCATCTTGAAAGAGTTTTGGGTCATGACAGCCCCACGTTGCATCATTAGTATTTTTATACTTTGTCGATACAATAGAATCTAACGTATCATCAGCTATATTTTCAATCGAGGTCGTACTTTCTGTTGCAGAAGTATCTTCAGATTTCTCGTCAGTATCGTCATCAGTAAATATTGAACAGGAAAAAAGAAATAGCATAGAAACTAATATAAAAAAACGCATATATCACCTTAAAAAAACAAAATCTAAAAAAGCCCGTGGGGATTTTTCGCGACACGGGCTTGAAAAAAATTGGAGTTAGTTTATATAAAAAAGTTAGTTTTCTTTCTCTCATTTCCTCCCTTTAAAAAGCGCAGTTATCTCTTTTGCAGAAAGAGCACGTTTTGCGATGACAATATTATCCATTACGCCATTAAACAGTGGGTCTGGAGCCCAGTTTGATGCACCGATAAATATGCCTTGCACATTTTTAACAAGCATTTCAGGGGTGATAGGACAGGGAATACGCTGCTTGAGTTTTCCATTGATGTAAAGTTTTGCTACTTTTCCATCAATCGTTGCCGCAATATGAGTCCACTCTTCTGTCGGCGGAAGAGGAGCTGTTACGGTAATCCAGTTACCTCGCATTTTCAAGCCACCAATATCCATTCGCAATTTTCCCGAAATGCCGTCCATTCCAATCCACAAATCATCGACTTGATTTCCAATATCAAGAACTCTCATCCATGGTCGCCATTGAGAAGGATTTACCCAAGCAGAGAACGTAAAGCCTTTTCCGCTTAGCACAGAATTATCAAGAATAATAAGCTCATCTCTGCCATTGAAGACTAACCCCATATCATCATAGCCTTCGTCGAGAATAGAGCCGTCCATTGCAGCAGTACTGACATTCATCTTGGAAGCAGAATGGTCTATAACTTCGGTAAAGTTTTCCTCGTAATCGTCGTCAAACGTGTAATACCCGACAATACTTTCGTCATTTTCTATTGCTAGCTCGGCACTTTCTGCGTCTTTTGCATAAAGCGAAAAAGCAATAACAGAAAATAACGCTATGCCACATATATTTTTTATTTTTTTCATACAAAAAATATCCTCCTTCCCTACACGACGCTCTTCCGATCTCTAGCGTGATTCAAAATAACAAGGGAGTTTTTTCTCCCTTGTTTCCGCATAGTTTTTTACTAAAACACGCTATGCGTTTTAGAAGCCAAATGTCAGCGAAATCGGTATACGATAACTAAACGCTTGTGTTGTGTTTGAAGTTTTGAAATGAGAGTAGTTCATTTCAATGCCAGTCGTGATTGCTCCACCAGGAAAGTTTCTCTGAATATATGGATACGCATACACATTCATATATCTGCCAGCTTCTCCTGCATCAGGAATCGTCGCTTGCTTCAAGAAATTAGATTCAAAACTGAAATCGCCAACTTTATAAGTGTATCCGTCTGCAAGATACGTTCCGTTTGCATCTTGCATATAGTTAAACAGCGTATTAAAACCACATACAAATTGAGTTCCTGCAATCGCATGGCTTGCGTTAAATCCAAGCGTCGTAAAAACAGCCCTTTCATTCAGTTTTGAATAGCTATCGTCCATATACCCTACACATACACCTGCAGCTGCGTCCCAATCTGGAATAAGAGTTGTGTGTGTAGAAAAGGCTAAATAGTGCCCAGTTGTCGTTTTACTTACCTCTTCACCAGAAAACGTTGTTGTTTCTGCATCTCTCCAGCGCACATCATAGCTCAAGAGAAACTGCATACCGTAAACAAGACTCGGCATATCGACTTGCAAAAATGCTTCGCCAAAGAGTTTTTTCGTGTGATTTTCTGTTTGTTTGTAGTTATCGGTATCGTTTCGTGAACTAACCGCATAATAATTCGGCATAACACCAGCAAGAAACGTAACATTATACAAAGCCCAGTTGTAGCTAACTCGCGCTTTTACAGACTTCGCAAAATGCTGCCATTCGTCAAATTCTTTGTATGAATCATTCATCGGAGCTACAGGAAAACCTGCAATGAATTTCAAACCGCTTACAAGTTTCGGTGCAACTTCAAGACCTGTAAAACATTGGTCTTGGTCACCTCTCATTGCAAGGTGTGTAATTCCTTGGTCAACAACCCAGCCGCCATAGAAGAATCCGCCGTCCCAACCGTTACCAGCGAACTTTCCTGAATGAAAGCGAACTTGGTCTTCGAGAAAATGCAGTGTAACATCAGCTGTCATTACAGCGTTTTGGCTTGTGTTTTTATACGCTTCAGAAGTTGTATCTTCATTGCTCATAGCAGCAAACATATATGTGCTAGAGCCTGAATACCAACCGCCCAAGCCACTTCCAAGCCATACGCCAGTATGAAAATCGATGTACGGAGCCCAAGCGTCAAGATTGAGCATTGTAGAACCGTTGAAAAACGAACCATATTCAGTTGTCGGCTCTGAATGTGTCCATTCATCCGTATTTGAATCATGATAGAACGTTTGCGTAAGGGCTTGGCTACTCATATCTGTAAATCCCCACACATTCACATTCTGTGCTGTTAAAAGCGATGAGCAAAGCAAGGCGGCAGCACCTGTCAAATATTTATACATTTTCATTCTCTGCCCCCTTATTGCACCTTGTATTTTGTATACAATTCAGCAGCTTCATCAGCAGTTACCGCCTTTGTAACCGTGAAGTTCTTCATAAGTATTGAAGTATTTATACTTCCGCCATCTGCCAAATCACTAATGAGTGCCGCATTTTGTTTTGCGATAGTATGCGTTCCATCTCTAAAAGTGTTGTTAGCATTGCTTCCACCAACTGCTAACTCTCCATCTTTATAGAAGCTTATGCTGCCATCAGTATCAAAACTTATAGTAACAAAGCAATTAGTATTGAGGAAAGTATCCCATGTATTGCTCCCATTCAACCCAACGCCAGATTCATAAATATCAGTTGTTACGGTTGAACCATCAGAATAATATTGCATAGTTGCAAGATTCGTCTTTGTATGCGTTGTTTTCAAATAATAATCCCAATCCGAAGTAACTGCGGTTGTAATATTAAAACTAAAAGCAACACCTGTATCTGATGAAACTAAACCTTTGGAAAATGTCCATGTTGAGTTTGCATTTGATACTCCGTCAACAGTATAGCCAAACTCCGAAATAGAATCTTCTACCAGTTCTCCGACATCTCCTAAGGGGTCTTCCCTTAATTCTAGGTCGCAGCCTGCCACAGCAAGCACGAAAAGCGAGCAAATGGCAGAGCAGATGATGTTATATATTTTTTTCATCGTTCATGCCCTCCTGCGCCTTAGAAATTATAGATGATGCCCACAGGAATTCTGTAGCTCATACCTTGGTTTTCAATATCGTCATTCTTGAAAAGCGTATAGTTAAACTCTACACCAGCTTTCAAGTATCCGTTCGGTAAATTTACTTTTACATACGGATTTGCATAACAGCCCATATAAGTTGTGGATTTACCCGTTAAGCCGTCCACACTTGCCGTTGTCATATCCGCAAGGCTCATTCCAACATCGCTATCAAAGCAAGATTCGCTTGAAACCTTTGCGCCACCGTCATCGCTAAATGCAGTACCGCGTGCGTCAACTGCATACATTCCAGCCAAAACGCCACCTACACTAAATGGACTTGCTGCGATTTTTACTTCGCCTGTTACCGCTAAAATGTCATATATCAGTTTCTCGTCTGAATGAATATAGTCATCGCCTGCATAATAGAAACGGTCTTCAGCCGCAAGCTGCACATAATCACTGATGAACCCTCCGAACTCTGCTCCGACAGCCGCCATGTGCATAAATGCCTTATGTTCTTTTGTCGTTCCGTCAGTTTTGCTATACTCGCTATCTCTCCAACGAATGTCGTAGCTTGCCTGCAAAGCGATGCCGCTCACATCAGGAAGCACAGCTTGGAAAAATCCCTCGCCGAAATAGTTTGTCATGTAATCATTCGTGCTTCGCTCTACGCTAGAATCGGCTCGATAATCTTCCGTGCCGTCATAGTGAGTTTCTCCACGGAAACCCGCATTGAGAGTAACAGGAAGTTCAATAGGAAGAGTGTAGCTCGCCATATATTTTGCTTTTTTATAGATATTCTTCCATTGATTTGCTTCAAAGTTCTCTTCAACACCGTTGCCGCGATATAGGGCAGCGCACTCCAGAAAAAGCCGCTCATTTCGTCACCCCCAAGGTTGCGATTTGTGAAAGGATTACGTCAAGCAAAAAGACTTGCGGCAGTTTCGCCTCAATGAATCTTTCGCGCAAAAGTTCAATTTTCGGTTGCGCTGTTTCCAAAATTTTTTTAGATTGCATCGGCTCGACAGTCGCCGCCAACTCCAAAAGTGCAGGCAGATAGTCGGGCAATTCTTTCTGCAAGTCGTAGCCGTTATCAAGAAACAACTGCTTGAAGTCGTGCATTTCATTTGACTGCTTGCCAAAATCCGTGCGGTTATGCGTCGTCAAGTAAAGGTTGGTGTTCTGCGAAAAATCGAACTTGCGAACGTAATCTCGCTCATATTCTTTCAATCCGACCTGCTCAACATAATCAAACAAATCGATGAAAACTTCCCGCGTCTGCTGATTTTGAAGTTCTTGTACAGCATCGCGATATTCTGGAAATTCATTGTGCCAATTTTCGTCGGGATACTCAAACAGGAACGCAACGATTATCAAAACTTTTTTGTACTCGTCCATCAGCAACAACCTCCCGGACAAACGTAGCCTGCCGTGCCTTGAAGGGAGCGCAACTGCTCATGCGTCTTGCCTTGCAAGCCCGCCGGTAACTTGATTCGTTCGGAATATT
>CALDID010000045.1 GCA_937901865.1 uncultured Treponema sp. | reverse complement strand
ATACACGGCAAAAATCAGAAGCAGTCCCAGTTATACAGCACGTTAGTAAAGTTCCGCGCGGTGAGGTCGTCGCGGCTGATAAAGAAATTCGCAATGCCCACGTCGCCCCACAGGATTTCGTCGCTCAATATTCTGCCGTTTTTGTCCGTAGAAAGTTGGCTGTCAATTTGTAGCAATAGCATATCGCCATCGCGTCTCGCGTCGTTCTGCGTAAAGTTGGGATAGCCGCCGATTTGGTGCAGAACGTCGGTATCATCGAAAAATGCATTGAACGAGTCTTCGTCAAAGAGGTCATACGCGCTTTTTTCACAGGTCGCAAAGCCAAGAGCCTCTGCTGCGTGTTTTACGGCGTTCTCAAAGTCGTCGCAATTCGGGTGAATGAATGTCGTTGTTTTCTCGAAGGCGAGCGAGAACTCTTTTTGGAGCGGAAGCGGGAACTCGCCCGTTTCTTCGTCCACTTCTGCCGCGCTTTTTACGCCGATTTCGTGCAATTCCGCCGCGCTCATCGCAACGCTCGCTTTGAGTACGTCGCGCCAGATGATGCGCCAATTTTTTTGCTCTGAGTTGAAGTCGCAGCCCCACATATTATCTGCGCGCACAAAGATTTGCAAGAGTCCACGCGCGGGATAATCGCTTATCGGCGGCACGTCTGAAAAATTGATTTGCGCCAAAAGATAGAGCGGCTTTCCGTCTTCTCCTGTGGGGAAATCTTCGCCGCGCGTCCAATACGGCAAGCCGCCGAAGCGAGAGCCGATGGCTCTTTTTTCAAACGCGCTTTCGTCGTCTGCAATCGGAGTTGCTTTTATGCGCACACTTTCTTTTGCACTCATTTCTTTGAGTTTTTTCATAATCGCAGAGGCTTGTTCTGCGGTATAAAAGCTCTTTTCGCCGTCTTCGTCTGTTTGGTGTTGCATTTTCTGTGTGTCCTCCGCTTTGTTTTGGGATTTGGTTTCTGTTTGGTTTGTATGCGCGCCGCTGTTTGTTTTGGCGTTCTCTTCGTTTTTGATATAACTCCACGCCGCCACTGCCGCCGCGACAAGCACGATGATATTCGCCGTGAGCGCAAAAGCCGCAATTCCTATGAAAAGTATCGCCGCCGCTATGAGTATTTTTTTCATCTTTTTTCTCCGTCTTTGTTTTCTTCTATAATATACCGCAGTATTTTGAAAAAATACACCGCTATGCAGACACAAAAAGGCGCGGTTCGGTTTCGATGAGGATTTGCACCAGCACTTTGTAATCAAGATATTGTATGCCGTATTCTCCCCGCTCGATTCGCTCGGCAAGGGTGCTGTGATAATAGGTATCCATTGCAGAAAGCAAGTCGATTTTTTTACATTCGGCAAGATACGCAATAATTTTTTCTTCCAGCCGCTCTTTGTATGCCTTTTCTAACATGTCGCCGTCCACTTTACACCTCTTCACACGCGCTGAACGATAATAATTGCTCTATAGCTTTTTGTGATATGAATGCGATTTGGTCGTAATTCGGGTAAGCGCGGATTTCTTTTATTGCCCGCTCTTTGTCCCAGATTCCGCTACGATACATATCAACCACGCGAAACACTTTGTCATTCGCAACTTTGCCGATTATGACATCAAATTTTTCGTAATCAGTGCCGCCGTCCCTGCACGCACAGACAAAATCAATCCATTCAGACACATTTTCGCCGAAATTTTTGCACACAAGCGCGCCGAAGTCTTCGCACATTTCATATATGTTGACGACTGCCTTTTTTGCGCCCGTAATCACGCTTTTTCGTTTTGCCCAGATTTCTGCTTGCTCCTTGTTTGTCGTAACATAAAAGCCTTTGCCGAAATCGAGCGGACGATAGGAATGAATGACATCGGGATTTTTTATCAATTCGGTTGAGCCGTGATATACTTTCATACGCTCACTCCCCGCGAGGAAAGGAATTCTTCTATATCGCTGACGACGAACGCCGTTCCTTGCGTGTGCAAAATATCGTAATAGGGAACGAGGAGCTGACTAATACAGCCAGAGTGTGTAAGCGTTTTATACACCTGTGCAGGCATTTGAGACCATTTGTCCGCGCACGCGTGAAGCATATACACGACGAATTCAAATATGTTTTGGGTCATAGCGCACCTCCGATTTCTTCTATATAGTATGTATGATTGTCGAAGGTGTTGCAAGTGGCACGAAAATAAAAATATCGCTTTTCCGTGCCGTTTGTTTACCGCGTAACAAGGATTCCTGTGCGGTCGGCGGGGGTGATTGTGATGGTTTGGCCTGCGTTGAACTCGATTGCGTCTTGCTCGATGCCGTCGGAGAATAAAACGCCGTTCTCGCTCATCGAGGAGGTCAAGCGCAAGGTTTCGCCCGAGCCTACTTCGCCATAGACGAGCGTCGCTTTGGTGTAGCGGCTCGGGTATGGTTCGCGCACCTGAAAGGTCAGTTTCTTTTCGCCCCAGTCCGCTTTTTTCTCCCTCACTTCGCCTAAACCGAACGCCCGCGCCATTGCCGAGAACTGCGCCATCACGCTTTTGTGCCAGCCCGTCATACCGAACGGCGTGGATACGATAACGCCCGACGATGACTGCGCTTCGATTTCGCCGCGATAATGGAGCGAATAGCGCGCGCTCGTGTGGTTTTTCACGCCTGCGAAAAAATCGTTGACCGCGTAGAGCACTTGTCCGTCGGTGCTTTGCGCTTTTCCCATTGCGATTTCTTTTGCCGAGAACGTGCCTGAGATAACGTTTTGCACCGCAAGAGCCACGTCGTGCGTTTCAAACGGCAACAGCACTCCGTCGAATCTCGCGGGGTCGGGATTTACGCCGATGAGCGCCTGCGTGGTCAGATACTTCATCGCGTTCGCCACTAAACCGTCCTGTCCGAGCGCAATCACGATGTCATTTTCGCCAAAAATCATATTCGGCACATATTCCCGCTCGATTTCCTGCACGCGCGCAAGCGGTCGGACGGCGGCGCGCACGGTTTCAAGGGCGTTTTGATATGCCGCGTGCTCCGCTTCGTAATCGGAGAAATCTGCGCCGAGGTGTTCGATGTAAAAGCGCGCCTGTTCCACGGTGTTGTATCGTTTTTTGAGTTCTTCGTATCGCGTGCGCCGCTTTATCAGCACGACTTTGTGCATACCGCGGTCAGTCATTGCGTTTTAATCCCGCCGCGATGGTGTCGAGCATATCGGGAGTAAAGTTGAGCGTGCCGATTTTGCCCGCGTTCTCGCCGATTTTCATAAATGCCCGCGCCATTAAGCTGCTCGGGTCTGTGTCTGCGAGTGCACACGCTTCGATGAGTTTTTCGTTCAAGCCGTTATACGCCGCCACCATCTTCTCGGTCGCGTAGGCTTTTGCATCTGCTTTGATTCTCTCGCTCGCCGCAGAGAGTTCGCTGAGTTCTTTGTTTTTCTTTTCGATTTCGATTTTGCTTTGTATCGATGTTTCGCTCATTTCAAGTTCGGCGCGCATTTCTTTCATCTTGCGTTCCAGTTCGCACTTCTGTACATACTCGCGCAACTGTTGTTCTTTTTCTTCTTTCTCTTTTTCCTTTTCGGCGACGGCGATTTCGGTGCTGATTTCGTTTTCTCGAATGACGCGCTCCTGTTCAATCGCGGCATTTCGTCTTTTATAAATTGCGTCGTCCTGTTCTTTGAGGATTTGTTCGCGGGCGGCGGCTTCAAGGGCTTTGCGCGTTTCGCTTTTCGGCGCGATTCCGAGGATATTCACGGCGATAATGCTCACGCCGAGTTTCGCCACGGCTTCATCTGATTGCAAGCTCTGCTGTACTTCGCCCGCCATTTCGTCGGCAAGGCGGATTATGCTGCGAATGTCTTTGCGGCTCACCTCGCGGATAACAATCGCTTTTATGATGTTGTTAATGCGGTTTTCGAGGACTTTGAGTGTCTGTTCCTGCTTGTTCTTTTCGTTAGGGCTGTACGAAAAATCAAGCATTTGTGCGGCTTTGGCGTAGTCGGTTATCATATACGTCGTGTTTCCCTGCACGCTGACCGCTTGGTAATCGCTGGTAACTAATTCGTCAAAGAAAAAGTCGCCGTCGAATGCGGTTTGCGGTACAACCATAATGCTGGTGGACAGTTCGTTGAACCACAGCGACAGTCCAGAGCCTTCTTTGACGGTCTGCCCTTTTTTGATGACGATAACGTATTCGTTCGGGTTGAACTTCTTGAATCCCATTTTCTTTTCTCCTTCGCTGCACGCGGTTTCTTCATTTTTCCGCCCCCGTTCACCTTCCGCGACGGAAAGCAAACAGGGACATCATATCTGTTTACATAAATGCCTCGCGCTATGCCGTCAAGCCGCGCTTGCTCACTTCCGCCAAAATCTGCGCGACAATTTCGTCGGGGGCATATTTCGCCGTGTCAATAACAAGGTCGGCAAACGCATAATCCGTGTTGTCGATACCGTAGAGCTTTTTATATCGCTCGGTATCGTTCTTGTCGCGAGAGGCAGTGAACGCAGCAATCTCGGCAAGGTCGCCACCCTCGCGGTTCTGGATACGACGAGCGCGCACCTCATCGCTCGCCAACAGATAGACCTTCAAATCTGCCTCTTTGAGCATCCAAATCGCCAAACGACTGCCCAACACACACGAACTTTGCATAGCCAATTCCACCTGCCGCGTATCAACCGCCTTGTCAAAGCTGTCGTCCGTCTTTGCAGCCTCCAAAACTTCTGCAAGGGTCATACCTTTTTCTGCGGCGAGCTGGCGGAACGTGAAATTGATTAAGTTCACCCCAAGCTTTTTCGCAAGCAATGTGCTGACCGTTGTATTGCCGCACCCCGATTTTCCACTAATCGCAATTCGTATCATATACATCTCCCCCGTCACAGACGGTATCTCAAAATATTATTTTCTCTACTAAAAGAGGTTTCCCCATTACTAAAAAGCCCGCACTGCACGAACACAATATTTAAGGAGTCTGCCGCTGTAGTCGCCAGAGCCGTCGCTGAACTTAACGCACCAGAAATGGCTATTGTAGGCAAGATAGCGAGACGACGATCAGTGCCATGAATCGCCTGTCATATTCTTTTTTATTGTGCTAGACAAGTTAGAATACATAAGTCTTAGTTCCTCAAAACTCGGCAAAAACCAATCCCCACTATTTGTTGTCGAAGTTTTGTATTCATAACACGCATACGCCGCACTATTCTTTGTTGACAGCGCTCCGCCTGAATGATTTGCACTTATAATCTTGTATGTATTGCTCTTTCCGTATCCCAACCCCATGTTTGTAAATGGCTTGCAATACGGGTTTTTGTCGCATGTACAAAGGCGCATAACGCCAAGTTCTTCTTTTGACACTTCAAGATAATGGCACTTTTCAACTCCGTCCTTGCCGTCAAACACAGCAAACGGCTCTTCTGACACAAAAAACACATATCCGCCACCTTCTCCTGTGTCGCCAATCTTGTACTTCGGACAAAACTCTTCTGCCATACACGCCATTGCGTTAAGTGCAAAAAATAGCAAAAATATCTTCTTCATAATATCTCCTTTCACAAAAGTGCATGATTATAGTCATGCGGTACTTGGGGATTAGTATCTGCCACATTGACAGATACTAATCTGCACCACTGGCAGAGCATAATCTGCGACACCAACAGAGCATAATGCCGCACCTGCATATAAAGTATCTGCTTCGCCTCTTCCATCTTTCTCCCCTTTTGTCATGCTGAACTCGTTTCAGCATCTCTACAGCTCGGCTTCGCCGTCAGCACATTTCACGCACTTTGCAGGAACGCCACCGTTCCAGTTGTTGCCTTTTTCCACAGCTTTCCACTGCGCCACCGTCCCGCCAAACTCCACAGACGAAAGCGAGGTGCAAGCTACGAACGCATCATTGCAGATTTTTTTAACGCTGTTCGGTATCTTCACGGACGCTAGTGTTTTACAACCAAAGAACGCCTCTTCTCCGATTTTTTTAACGCTACCAAGAATTTCCACAGAACCAAGCGATGTGCACCCATAGAACGCATCCTCGCCGATTTCTATAACGCTGTCGGGAATCTCTAAGGACAAAAGCTTTGAGCAATTAGTGAACGCAAAATCGCCGATTTTTGTAACAC
>CALDID010000044.1 GCA_937901865.1 uncultured Treponema sp. | reverse complement strand
GTCTAGTAAGCCTCTTACTCCTGCACAAGTAATAGGCTTACTCCTGCACAAGTAATAGGCTTACTCCTGCACAAGTAAGGGGATTACTCATGGGAGTTGTTACAAAAGGTTGTTTTTTTATGTAGCAAGGGACTTAAGACTCTTGTCAAAGCTCTATTATCGAACAGGGCTCATAAATATCTTGTAAAAAAATAAAAATAAGACTGAATATTGAGAAAGAAAAAAGAAAAAGTTGCAAATGGGATATAATCGGTTTATAATTTCTTGTATGAAGAAAATTATTATAGTAGCACTTTTATTGTATGTAGCTGTTCATTTCTTTGGCTTTAATGTGCGCGATACTGCTTCTTATGTGGCAAGAACTGCGGTTAATGTTATTGAGAGCATTATTCCTTTTACGGGCGATGACTTTGAAGACATCGATTCTCAAATAAACGCTGCGATAATAAAAAGCGGAAGCGCGACTGCGATAAATAATGCACTGTCGGACGCAATGAGCAGCGCAAAGATTCTTTTTGAAAAGGGCATTGTTAGCACAAAGCATTTTTTAAGCTCGAATTTCGGTATGTCTTTTAACGACAGCTCTCACAGCTATTATGCACCGCAAACGGCTTCGCAGAAAAATAGTTCATACTCATTTGATTTTCAGAATATGAATGTCTCAGAACTGTCTTCTTTGCGGCAATCGCTGATTGACTATAGTATGAATCTTCGCGGCATTCGATACAATTATGGCAGTGAAAACCCGTCGAATGGACTTGATTGCTCTGGCTTTATTCGCTACGCTTCAAAAAACAGCATCAATGTTTCTCTTCCTCGCACTGCACAGCAAATGTGTGATTGTATGCCGCGCATTTCCCCTTCAGAGCGAGAACCGGGGGATTTGGTGTTTTTCAAAAGCGGCGGCAAAGTTGACCATGTCGGCATTTATCTTGGTCGTTATCAAGGCAGCGGCTCGCTGCACGGCAGAGAGATATTTATAAATGCCGCAAGTCAAGGACCTCGCACAGGTGTTGTTGTCAGTGCGCTTGATGAACCGTATTGGCGGCGGCATTATAGTTCAAGCGGTCGTTTTTTGCCTTCGTCAATGGAAATTGCTCAAGCAACGGTAAGCGCGGAATGATAAAAAGTGTAGCGATAGCGATTTTTGTACTGCTATTTTGTACGGCGTGCTCTGAAAATCGCGAGAACAAGAAAAGCGAAGAAAAGCAAGCGATTATAGGCTTTTCGCAACTCGGCAGTGAAAGTTCGTGGAGAGTGTGCAACAGCGAATCCATCATAAAAGCCGCTAAAGATGCAGGTTTTCAGATAATCTTTGATGATGCGCAGCAAAAGCAAGAAAATCAAATCAAAGCTATTCGCTCTTTTATTGTGTATCGAGTTGATGTCATTGTGTTTGCTCCTATCGTAGAAACTGGATGGGATACGGTGCTTGAAGAAGCGCGGGAAGCAGAAATTCCTGTGATTGTGCTTGACCGCAAAATAAAAATCAAAGACCCTTCGCTTATTAAAGGCTATATTGGCGAAGATGCACGAGAAGAGGGCAGAAAGGCTGCTTATTTTTTACTCGATAAGTATAAGGATTTTGCAGAGAATTCTGAAACGACTGAAACGGCAGAGCATAAAGAAAATGTGCTGAATATACTCGAAGTTTCAGGAACGCTTCATTCTTCTAGTGCAAAAGAAAGAGCCGCAGGCTTTAGAGAGGTAATTGCTAAAGAAAAGAAGTTTCAGATTATCTATAGTGAATCGGGTGATTTCTTGCGCTCAAGAGGCAAAGAGATTATATCGCAGATTATCGCATATAATGCAGGAGAGCTGAAAATCGGTGCAAAGAAAATAGATATAATTCTTTCTCATAATGACGCTATGACGCTTGGAATTCTCGATGCGCTCGATAGTTACAACATTGCTGCTGGAAAAGATGTTGCTATAGTGAGTTTTGACGGAGAGCAAAAGGCGATAGATGCGCTGGTAAGGGGAAAGGTGAATTGCATTGTTGAATGTAATCCAAAAACGGGAGATGAGCTATTGCAGCTTATTGCAAAAGTTATTCGCGGCGAAGAGATTGAAAAAGAAACGTATGTTGCAGAAGACATTTTCACCGAAAACGATAATTTCTCTTTGTTTGAAAAACGTGGTTATTAAAAATGAATTTACAAAATCGATTGTATCGCTCGTATATATTTATTATCGCCGTTATGGTAATTCCTACTATTTATGCTGTTGTAGTGCAGCGCATTCACGCTTCTCAATACGACACAATTATCACTAATGTAAGCCTTGCGAATGATATATACAGAATTGCAAAAAATGATGTGAGCAATGAGCTTTGGAGCATTGTTTCGGGGCGAAAGCAGTTTTCTGACGGCGCACAATATAGAATGCTCTTTGAGATAAAAGAGGGAATTGAGAGGCTTGAGGCAAATACAAAAGAAGATAAGGGAAGAGAAAAGCTCATTGTTGCCGACAGGGCGGAGTTAACGCTTCACAAAAACATAACAAATCTAGGAGTTCAAATAAACAGAGGCTCAAGCGTGCAGAAAAATGAAGAGTTTTTAGACGAAATCCGCGGTATAACAGCTCTTCTTTCTGATATATTGCAAGAATACATCATCATAGAAATTGAAAAGGCTCAGCGAACAAACGAAGCTATAAAAGCCTCTTCAATACAGCTGTCTATAATTCAAATTACAATAATCGTATTTGTTTTGATATTTTCGGTAAAAAACTTTTTAGGCACTCTTGCGGCAGTTATTGAAGAACAGAAAAATCTTCAAAAAGCAGAGCTGAAATCTCTTCAATCGCAAATCACTCCGCATTTTCTTTATAACACGTTCGATACTATAATATGGCTTGCAGAAGCAGAACAAATAGCGGACGTTGTAAAGGTTACGCGAGCATTTTCGGAGTTTTTGCGCATTTCTCTTTCTCGCGGACACGAATGGATTACTGTGAGTCAAGAAGTCAGCCATATTTCGAATTATCTTACTATCCAAAAAATACGCTATGAAGCGATATTGAATTATGAAATTGACATTGATGAGCGGCTTTTGAATTATACAATGCTAAAACTCACGTTGCAGCCACTAGTTGAAAATGCGATTTATCACGGAATAAAAAACAAAAGAGGCAGAGGACATATAAAGATTAGCGCGCAGTACGAGGATAATGAAGAAAAGCAAATGACTTTTTGCGTTGAAGATGATGGAGCGGGATTTAGTGAAGAACGGCTAAAAGAGGTGAGAAAGGAGCTTTTAGAAGAAAACTGCGAGAATGTAAAGGCGACGTATGGACTTTATAATGTGAATAAAAGACTTCTTTTGTATTATAATGGCTCAAATCTCACTATTGAAAGCGCAGAGGGAAAAGGTACAAGAGTGAGATTTACCATTCCGTGCAGAGAGAGCAGGGAAGACGAAAGAAAATGGGAGAGAAAAAATGTATAGTGTTTTTATTGCGGACGATGAGCATATTGTGTTAGAGGGAATGAGAAAAAAAATATCTATGGAAGGTTCTGCTTTTAGTTTAATAGGGGAAGCGACAGACGGGGAAATTGCTTTTTCTATGATACAAGAATTGAAGCCCGATATTCTTATCACTGACATAAAAATGCCTTTTATGGACGGTTTAGAGTTATCACGTTTGCTAAAAAAAATACAGCCGTGGCTAAAAATCATCATCTTATCGGGACACGATGAGTTTGAATATGCAAAAGAAGCAATTTCTATTGGTGTAGAAGATTATATTTTAAAGCCATTTACCAGCGAAGAACTGGAAAAAAGCCTTGCAAAAGTCGCAAGAGCTATAGACAAAGAAAAGCAAGAGGAAAAGGATTTAACAAAGTTAAAAGCAGAGCTAGAATCTTCTGCAATTCTTTTGAAAAATAAGTTTTTGACTGATTTAGTTCTCGGCAATGTCGCCACCGCAGAGATTTTTAAGACAGCAAAAGAACTTGATATAAATCTCCTTGCGCGATACTATAAGTTAGCGGTGTCTGATGTAAGAAATACGTCTGCTTCTTTTGATATGAGCGCGATAGATGAAGCAAAATCTGCTCTTTTAAACTTATCCCATTCCTCTCCGCTCGCAACTGCGTTTTTTATCAGCCCTGTCCGTATGGTCAGCATATTAAAGGACAATGACAAAGACGAGCTTGAAGAGTATTCTTACAATTTTGCAGAAGCTGTTTCTCATCTTGTTTCTCTTCAAAAAAGCTGTATTGTAATAACCTCTCTTTCTTCAACTGTCGAACATTCTTCTCTTATCGCAGAATCGTATCGAGAAGCACTTAGAGTGCTAGAGCAATCAAGATTTTATAACAAAAGTCGCATTATAAGCGCAGATGATGTCGCCGCTTCTTGTGATGGAATGTTGTCTTTGCAAGAAAATGACCCGCTTGTCGAACGCTTAAAATATGCACAAAAAGAAGAAATATCGAGCATTATTGCGCAGTATTTAGAGATGTTAAACGACAATTCAGAATCATTTCACGTCATAGCTTCTTATTTGTTTGTTGATGTTGTTGTTGCTGTTTCACATCTTGCAGAAAACTTAGGCGGCAATATCAAAGAGCTTATGCCCGAAATACTCACTCATAGCTTTGTTGAAAATGCGGTGCAGAACCCTGATGTGTTTGAAAAAGAAGTAAGGAAAATCCTCGAATCGATTTTGGCATTTCGCGATTCTCGTATTCAAGGACGATATGGCGATGTGATTTTGAAAGCAAAGGACTATATACAGAATAATTTTAAAAGTCAGGACACTTGTCTTAAAAGTGTTGCGTCTGCGGTGAACTTTAGCCCAAATCACTTTTCTACAATCTTTTCGCAAGAGTGCGGAATGACATTTATCGAATATTTGACGAACGTAAGAATTGAAGAAGCGAAAAAGCTGCTTCGCACAACAGATATGAAAGGAGCAGATATTGCGTATGAAAGCGGTTTTTCAGACCCTCATTACTTTTCTTTTATTTTCAAAAAGACCACAGGCTTATCTCCACGTGATTATAAGCAGCAGCTGTCATAGCTTGTTTTAGCATAAAAAACGACACCCCCGTTTTTCAAGAGTGTCGCTTTTCTGTTAAAGATTATATATCAAAAGAACTTTAATGGCAATTCTGTTTTAAGAAGCCTATTTGAAAGACAGTCTATGACTGCTTACGGGCGTACGATGATAGAAGCTAACTCTGGGTGCTTCTCAAGGTCTTTTTTCAAGCCCTCTTCTCGAGCCTTGTTTCTGTATGCAGGGTCTTGGAAACTGTACTTGAAGTTAGTGTGAACGTCATACGTTCCGTTCATAATTGCGAATGCGTCTTCTGTCATTACCAACTCTTCGTCTGTTGGGATAACGAAAACCTTTACCTTGCTGTCATCTGCGCTAATGCAAGTTTCTGCATTTCCTGTGTTTGCAAGAGCATTCTTTTTCGGGTCAATCTTTACTCCGAGCCATTCCAAGCCCTCAAGAGCCTTTGCACGAATAAGAGGAGAGTGTTCTCCAACGCCTGCTGTGTATACAATAGCATCTACAGGACCGATTGCTGCCATATATGCGCCAAAGTACTTCTTCAAGCGATAGCATTCCATATCAACTGCGAGCTGACAATCTTTATCGCCCATTTTTGCATTCTCTTCAACATCGCGTCTGTCTGTGTATTTGCCTGTAATGCCTAAAAGACCGCTCTTTTTGTTAATAGCATTGTCCATTTCAGCCGCGCTCATTCCTGTTTCTCTCATAATGTAGAACGGCAATGCACAGTCCATATCGCCGCTTCGTGTACCCATTACAAGACCTTCAAGCGGTGTGATACCCATTGATGTATCGAAACAGCAACCATTCTTTACAGCGCACATAGAAGCACCATTTCCGACGTGTGCAATGATGATGTTTGTGTCTTTTGGCTCTTTGTGCAAAAGAACAGCAGCTCTCTTTGCAGTGTAAAGGAATGATGTTCCATGGAAACCATAGCGACGTGCTGCATATTTCTCGTACCATTCCTTTGGAATAGCATAGCGGTATGATGCAGGCGGCATTGTCTGGTGCCAAGCAGTATCCATAACTGCGACATGAGGCACGTTCGGAAGCACTTTCTGTGCAGCTTCAATACCCATGATGTTTGCAGGCATGTGGAGAGGACCAAGGTCAACAA
>CALDID010000043.1 GCA_937901865.1 uncultured Treponema sp. | reverse complement strand
TGTGGCTTGAGCGAGTGGGGCTTTCCGACAAAAAAAATGCGTATCCGAGAGAGTTGAGCGGCGGGCAAAAACAGCGCGTTGCGATTGTGCGGATGCTCTGCCTGCACCCCGAAGTCATGCTCTTTGACGAAGTGACCGCCGCGCTCGACCCAGAGATGGTTCGCGAAGTCCTCGATGTGATGATGAATCTTGCGAACGACGGAAAAACCATGCTGATTGTCACTCACCAAATGCAGTTTGCCCGCGCCGTTGCCGACAAAATCGTGTTTATGGACGGCGGTGAAATCGTTGAAATCAACACACCCGAAGAATTCTGGACGAATCCGAAGACTGAGCGCGCAAAGAAATTCCTGAGCAACTTTGAATTTGAGGCGCGAAGAAAATGAATAATACCCATTGACTTAGTAGGTTAATAATGCTATAACATTCTCATCTTAAAAAACGAGGTGATTCTATGAAAAAATCATTGAAAACAATTATCGCGCTTTCGCTTGTTGCGTTGGCTTCTGTTTCTGCATTTGCAAAACCAAAGGTAAAATACCGCACGGTTGAGCAAATCAAAAAGAGCAAGACGATAAAAATTGCCGTGTTCAGCGACAAAAAACCGTTCGGCTATGTTGACGAGTATGGCAAGTATCAGGGCTACGATGTCTACTTCGGCGACCGAATCGCAAAAGATTTGGGCGTAAAAGTAAAATATGTTCCCGTTGAGGCGGCTGCCCGCGTTGAAGTTTTGGAGACTGGCAAGGTTGACTTGGTTCTCGCAAATTTCACGGTCACTCCGGCTCGTGCCGAAAAGGTTGACTTCGCGCTTCCGTACATGAAATGTGCGCTCGGCGTTGTCTCAAACGACAAAGACCTTATCACAAAGCCAGAAGATTTGAACGGAAAAACGCTCATTGTTTCAAAGGGAACGACCGCAGAGACTTACTTCACCGAAAACTATCCAGAGGTAAATCTTTTGAAGTTCGACCAGTATTCAGAAGCATACAACGCGCTTCTTGATGGTCGCGGCGCGGGTCTTTCTACCGACAATACTGAGGTTCTTGCCTGGGCAATCGAAAATCCTGGCTTCTCAGTCGGAATCGAGTCTCTTGGCTCGCTCGACACAATCGCTCCGGCAGTCACAAAGGGAAACACTTCGCTTTTGAACTGGCTTAACGAAGAAATCAAGACGCTCGGAAACGAGAATTTCTTCCATGCTGATTACGAGGCGACTTTGCGAGCCGTGTATGGTCCGAAATCAGACGCAGATTCGCTCGTTGTAGAGGGCGGTCAGCTCTAATCCGCGAAAAACTCATTTCAATCCCGCAGGAAATTCTTGCGGGATTTTTTGTATTCAGAAAAATCGGTAGCGAAAGGAAGAAAACATGGCACTTTCAGACCGTAAGGGCAAGTTATGACAAAAATCCGACACGCACATCTTGGCGATGTGGAAAAACTGAACGAAGTTGAATCGCTTTGCTTCCCCGCTGCGGAAGCGGCGAGCCTGGAATCCCTTGAAAAGCGCGTGAACGCCTTCCCGAATCACTTCTGGCTTTTGTTCGACTGCGACGAAAACGGCACGGAAAAGGAACTCGTTTCGTTCATCAACGGTCTTGTAACGAACCAAAAAGACCTGACCGACGAGATGTACGACAATCCTTCGCTTCATGACGAAAACGGCGACTGGCAGATGATTTTCGGTGTGGACACTGCTCCCGCTTTCCAGCATAAGGGATTTGCATCGCGTGTCATGGAGCGCGTCATCGCCGACACGAAGTGCGACGGTCGCAAGGGAATCGTCCTCACCTGCAAGGAAAAACTCCGCACATTCTACGAGAAATTCGGCTTTAAAAGCGAGGGCGTTTCCAATTCAACGCACGGCGGGGTAGTGTGGCTTCAGATGAGGATTTTGTTTTAAAATCGCGCGGTAAAAATAGCAAAAATCTCGTGAATAGTGTATAATCACAGTATGGAAGAGCGATTTTTGCCGATTGGCATTCAGGATTTTGAAAAACTACGCAACGGAAATTATCTCTACGTTGATAAAACGCCGCTCATTTACGAGCTTTGTCAATCGAGTACGCCTTATTTCTTGAGCCGACCGCGCCGATTCGGAAAAAGTCTGCTTCTTTCCACCTTTGAAGCATATTTTCTCGGCAAGAAAGAGCTGTTTTCTGGGCTTGCAATGGAACAACTCGAGCACGATTGGACGCAGTTCCCCGTTATCAAAATCAGTTTTGGTATGGGTTCGTATGAATCGAGCGAAAAACTGTTATCAATGCTTGACTTTATACTCAAGTTGAATGAAGAACAATATGATATTCAAAAAACGTCCGAAAATCCTGCTATTCAATTGGGCAATTTGATTTCAGAACTGCACAAAAAAACGGGAAAACAAGTTGTCATTCTCATCGACGAGTACGACAAACCCATTTTAGACGCGCTTTATAGCGAATACGAAGAGCAGAACCGCGAAATTCTGCGCAATTTTTACAGCCCGCTCAAAGATTTTGACCGTTATATCCGCTTTTTGTTTATCACGGGTATCACGAAAGTCAGCCACATCAATATTTTCAGCGGACTCAATCAACTCAACGACATCAGCCTTGTAAAACGCTATTCCTCGCTCTGCGGCATTTCAGAAACGGAGTTGAACGAGTATTTTTCGGCTGAAATCGCCGCCCTTGCCGACGAACAGGAGCTTTCTATTGACGAAACAAAGAAAAAACTTGCCGAAATGTACGACGGCTATCATTTTACCCACAATGTTGAGGGCGTTTACAATCCGTTTTGCTTGTTGAAATGCTTTTACTCAACTGATTTCGGCTCATACTGGTTTGAAAGCGGTACGCCGTCATTTTTGGTGAAGACGCTCCAGAATCAGCCGCTGTCGCTTGTAAACGTCATCAACGGACGCAAGGCGAAAGAAGACCAGTTCAAAAATTATGACCCTGACAGCAAAAATATGCTCCCTGTTATCTATCAAAGCGGCTATCTGACGATAAAGGACTTTGAAAAAACATCTCGTTTGTATACCCTTGATTTCCCGAACAGAGAGATTGAGGAGGGATTTTTGACGGTCGTGCTCAAAAAGTTCGTGAATGTCGTTGATGATGACCTCGGTCTTGCAATAGAAAATATGTGTGCCGCGCTTAGAGCAGGGGAAACCGATAAAGTGCTTTCGTTTATCCAAGCCGCTATTGCCGATTTGCCGACGGTGGTAAAAAAGGAAATGTGCGAAAACTACTATGAATCGGTTACGCATTTGCTCTTTCGATTGTCGGGCTATCGTGTTGTTTCGGAGTTGCAAAGCGTGGCGGGACGGAGCGACGTGGTGGTAAGTGCGAATGATAACGTGTATATCTTCGAGCTGAAAATGGACAGAAACCGCGCTTTTGACGACGTGGCAGCGGAAGCATTGGCGCAGATTGACGATAACGGATATGCTTCGCGCTTTGTGGTGAGCGGAAAGAAAATGCACAAAGTTGCGCTTGTTTTCTCCAGCGACGCAAAAGGATTGCTTGGTTGGAAAGAGAATAGAGAATGAGTGAGCAAAATATATTTTGTATCACCGCGAAAATCATTCGGAGAAGCAACATACACGATGTATGTCAGTAATTCTGAAATCTGGATTAAAGATATACTGTGTATCTGTGCAGAATTGGTGCAAAGAACGAGAATATACGGTGTATGTTGGTGCTTTAGAGTAAAAGAAGAAAGATATATCGTGTAATTGGGCTTGTAAACGGAAAAGAAAGAAGATATACTGTATATCAAGGGGTTTTATTTAGAGAGTAATTGAATAATTGTATGTATCAAGGGGCTTAAGCCCTTTGTCAAGAAGAGGGAAAATGTATCAAGGGACTGAAGTCCCTTGTCAGAAAAAATATTTTTACTATATAACAACGGAGGGACGTTTTGAAAAGAATTCGAGTGAATATTCGGGTTACGGAATTGGATACGCTGGTAGCGGTGTTGATTCGTTTGTACAAGTTGTATGAGGAGCTGTCGAACGATGTGTATTTGCGCGGCGTAATGAGCGAGGCGGAAGATTTTTCCGTGAGAATGACGACTTCGATTAAGAGCAGCAAGGCGACATCAAAATTGGAGGCTCTGGACAACAAGCGCGATGAGATTATCAAGTTATTGTTTGCGCTGATTGCAGGCTATCAGGCGATTCCGCTGGCGACGAAGAAAGCGGCGGCGCAAAAGGTTGCGGCTATCGCGGCGAAATACAAGGGAATTACGAGCGAAAGCTATGCGTCAGAAAGTTCTCTTATCGAAAGTTTTTTGAAGGATATGGGCGCGGAGGATATGGCGTCGGCGATTGCGGAGCTGGAGGGCGTGGCGGAATATGTGGCGTCGCTTCGTTCTGCGCAGGACGAATTTAATGCGGCGAGCGATGAGCTGACGGCGGCGAACACCACGCGCGCAGAAAGTGCGACTTCTCTGAAAAAGCCGATGTTGAGTTTGATAAATGACAAGTTCGTTCCGTATCTGACGGCAATGGCGATGTCGAATAGTGCGGTGTACGGCGATTTTGCGGCGAAAGCGGAGGCGGAAATCACGAAGATGAATGATTCAATCCAGCGGCGCGCGCGCGGTTTGCCTGCCGAATCTGCGCCGACGGAGCAAGTACAGGAAAATCCTGCGGCGGAAGAAAACGGGGCGGTATAATAAGGAGGAAAAAGATGATGGTTTCGGTGTCGGCGACGGGGAACGGGTATGGAATTACGCTCCCTAAGTTTGTTTTTGAGCGTTTTTTGACAAAAGAGAGCGTCGATATGGAGATTACGGACGGCGGTATTTTGTTGACGGGCGAAAAGAAAAAGGCGCGTGCAGGGTGGGCGGAAGCGTTCTGCAGTATGCACGAAAACAAGGACGATACGCTTGATGATATGCCGTGTTCGGAGGCATTTGAATGGGAATGGTGAATCAATACAATGTGTATTTGGTGAATCTTGACCCGACAGTTGGACATGAGATACAGAAAACGCGCCCGTGCCTTGTGATTTCACCTGATGAGATGAATCACAACATCGATACGGTAATGATTGCGCCGATGACGACGAAATCTCACGCATATCCGACGCGAATTGAAATGATGTTTGCGGGAAAAACGGCGTGGATTGTGCTTGACCAAATACGAACGGTTGACAAAGTGCGTCTTGTGAAACGAATTGGGAAGATTTCGCAGGAGGAGATTTTTGAAGTGAAACGAATTATCCGAGAAATGCTTGTCGATTGACATCGGGAATGAACCTCACCCCCTGACCCCCTCTCCTAGCAGGCGAGGGGGAATATTTTTCTAGGCGAATAAAGATATATTGAGGAGAGGGAAGGTTTTCTCGGCGATATATGCTCCACTCTCTTTTTAGGAGAGGGGCTGGGGGTGAGGTTACGCGGCTTTTTTTGTTGTGAGATTAAAGACGCGGCGGATATGCAAGCCTGTGCGGTGGAGGAGCGGGAATGCGGCGGCGAGCGAAATGCTTTCGGCGATGAGGAACGCGAAAAAGACCGCGGCGGTGTTGCCTGTGGCTTTGGCGATGAGAGAGAGCGCGTATGCGGCAGGAAGTACGACGGCGAGCTGTCTGAGAAGCGATATGATGAGCGACGCGCCGCCGTTCCCGAGCGCTTGAAATACGCCTTGCAGCGCGATGTTTGCCCCTGCGAACAAAAAGCTGATTGACACAATGCGCATAGCAAGCACGCAGAGCAATTCGGTGCTTTTGGACAGCGAAAAGAGCGACGCAAACGGTTCGGCGAAGATTTCGAGGAGCAATAAGCCGCAGAACATCAAGAACAGCGTGTATAACAATCCGTATTTTATGCCGTCATTGACGCGCGCAAAATCTTTTTTGCCGAAGTTGAACGCGACGACGGGCATAATCGCATCTCTCAAGCCGAACGCCATAAACAAAATGAATTGCTGGATTTTGTAATACAATCCATACGCGGTTACAAGTTCGCTGCCGAGTTGGGCGAAAATCACGTTTAAGCCGTAGGTCATCACGGACATTAAGGCTTGCGCGACGATTGCGGGGAAGCCGATTGCGTATATGGCGCGGATAAGTGAGGCTGACGGGGAGAAAGACGAGAGCGTGAGGCGAATGGCTCGGTTTTTGGTGCAATGCAGGGCGAGTGCGACGGCAAGCGACACGAATTGACCGATAACGGTGGCGTATGCTGCTCCTTTTACGGCGAGGGCTGGAAATCCTAACAATCCGTAAATCATCACGGGGTCAAGGACGATGTTTGTGAGTGCGCCCGACACTTGCGCGATGGTCGAATAGAGCGATAATCCTGTAGATTGCAGTAGTTTTTCAAAAATCGAGAAAAAAACAATGCCTGCCGAGTATGCACAGCAGATATGAAGATAATCGGCGGTCATTTGCGCGGTGGTCGCGTCGGCGGTGAGAGAGCGAACATACGCATTTACGCCGAAAAGCGCGAAGAGCAAAAAAGCGGCGTAAATAATGAGCGCGAGAACTATGCCGTTTCCTGCGATATGCGCGGCTTTTGCCTTGTCGCCGCTGCCGAGCGTGCGGGATACAAAGACGTTTACGCCGACCCCCGTACCGATGCCGAGCGCGACCATCAGGATTTGCACGGGAAATGCGAGGGTGAGCGCGCATAATGCTTGTTCGCCGCCCTCTGTCATATTCGACACGAATGCGCTATCGACGATGTTGTAGACGGCTTGCAATGCCATAGAAAGTATCATTGGTATGCCCGTTTTTAAGAGCAATTTACTCACGTTCATCGTGCCTAACAGGGTATCTTCTTTCATTTTTTCCTCCGAATAAAAAGAAATGAGCGAAAAAAAAGCCGCGCAACATAAGTAACTGGACTTATGCCGCACGGCTGCTCGTTCTAGGAAAACGGTATCACGAAATGCGCTGGTGTGTCAAGAAACGAGAAAAATAAATCGCTGTTATTGCAAAAGGGGGCTGTGCTTTTTTTGCAGATATGGTATAGTGTGGCAATCAAGAAAAAAAATAGGCGCGATACGGGCGTTTTCGAGAGTCAAAAGGAGATGAGAAGATGAATAGAAGTTATGTCTATGCGTTCGATAGGTCGGC
>CALDID010000042.1 GCA_937901865.1 uncultured Treponema sp. | reverse complement strand
TGGAAGAGATTGCAAACGGCGAAGGAGAATTGTAATGGAAGGCGGACAGAAGGCAAATATTTCGCTTACATCTGGGATTGATACACAAAGCAATGATATGCTTATAAGTGTTGGTAGCCCTAAGTTCTTGCACAACAGACAGAAGATGCAGGGGCGATATATGCCGAACTCTGTCCGTTACGAACACGACGGCTGGGCTGTTGACAATGACGTATACGAGTTTGAAAAAGTAGACATACAAGTAGACACATCGCCGAAAGGCTATCAAATAGAAAGGCGGGTATTGTCCTCTGCTGTTTCATTGTACAGATTTGTGATAAAAGACGAGGACGGGAACAAGGTAGGAAGTTTTAAGTATACACCGAAAAGTTCTGGAATCACGGGAGATGATACATTGAGTATTCCCGTTTCAGATACATTGACGGCTGTAGTGAAATACAATCGGCAAACAAAGCAATGGGAACTTGTCAGCGGAGATAATTGTGAGTTAGAGGTTTCGTGGGATAATCAATACGTCTACACACTGACAGTAACAAACAAAGCAAAAAGCTATGAAAATAAAAGTTTTACATTTAAGAAAGGTACGGATATTGAAATAGCAGGAACGAAGTATGCACTAGAAGAACAGACAGCTACTGAAAGTTTGTACTCAAGTGGTAATGTGAGTATAACCGCAGATAGCAGTGAAGTAAAGGCTATAAAGAGGGGAGGTACTGCACTTGATATCGTGAAAAGTAAAACTAATAAAATAGGAATACCAGACAATACAACGATTGCATTAAGTCCTTCAGAGGAAAAGTTCGTAGTCTACTTCAACAATGTAAACAGTACAGAGAAGAACAAAACAATATCATCGAGAGCAGATGAGAAGTCGCCAGACAGTTATTTATCTGCTATGATTTATGGCGAAGAATATAAAGACGTTACACAAGGTAACAGTACGCAGAAGGAGTGGGTCGTAGGTAGTCAACCTATATTAGCCTATGATTCAGATGCGGAAGGCGAGCCGCGTTATAGAGTACGACTAGATGTGTCAGTACCTGTCTGGGGCGGTATAACATTTAATTCTGGTGTGAATATAAACGCAGAAGGTGCGACAGAAATTACGACCCCTGTTGATATATTAGAAGATTGTCAAGGAAAATTGCGCTTAACGCCAGGAGTATGCAGCAGCGGTGTTGTAACACGCTACGATAAAACAGTAATCGGCGGCAACATAAAAGTCTGGAATCAGTGCAAAGATGTAACATCTCTATGTAGTTTATCGGTTATTTCTCCAATGAAATTACAGATAAATTACACTTATTATAAAGTTGCATCAAAAGCGATTACGAAGACAAAAGACGGGATAAAAGTTATCACTGGGTATAAGTATGTAGCGACGGCACAAACTGGAACAGAAGAGATAGAGTTTGACAAATGGGGCTGGACAGTTCCTAGTATAGAATTGCTATTAGGTGCAGACGGTTTACAGCAGTTATTCAGTTTTGACACGACGTTTACTGTAGTAAAACAAAGCGATTCGGATTATGACTATGGAATTGAGAATGTAGGAAAACTTGTAACAGGAACTCTTAGCGTATCTTTGAAATTAAGAAGTGATGGGAAAGACTTCGATGATACAAGTTATTATCATACAGATGTATATGTACCGCAGAATGGGTCTGTATGGGTAGCGCATACAGGAACTCCATCTGGGTATAGTAAATTGGGAACGTATGACGTAAGTTTCTGGGGCTGTTTGAGCGATGGAACGATTAAAGCATACGCGAAAGATTCGTCGGGTAAAAACGTTGCGCTTGTAATTGGCTATACAGCAGTTGGCAGAAGGGTTACTGAACTTATTTATTTGGAATTTCAAGGCACAGTAGCGTATTGTTACAGGGGCGTTTTCTCTCAATCCTTATATTTGAAGCAGTCTGTAGTAAAATCTCTAAAGCCAAGTTCTAGTTATGCAGCGGAAGATTTTGAGTTAAAAGATTCTGTACTGACAAGTTTCACTACTGATAATTGCTATGATATTTCTGGGCTGTTTTGCTTAGAAGTATCAAGAGCGACTTTCGGCGTGGCTAAAAACGAAATAACATTATCTTTGGTGAAGAAAGGAGATGAAGAAGAATATATTTTCTATCCTAAGGGCGAAGTAAATGTTACGAAAACTCGCTGGGGTGGTGCAAACGGAAGCACTTTTGATATAGAGAGCCAGTATGCTCCAGAACATTTTTTTACAGGAAGTGTAGGGTCGGCTACAGGTTCAGAAACGAATATGGAAGCCATAACTATTTTGAAAAATGTTGGTTCAAGTATAAGCAGCAACGTAGTTACATTGGCACTCGATACAATAACGCCTATTGAGAAAAAATATATAGCAAGTTTAGATTTCAAAATTGCAGAATTACAGACACTGAAATATTTTAACACGCCAGAGGTAGACAAGCATATTAGTATGCTGCAAGAGGGAACGACTATTATAGGAGTTCCTACAGTAACTGTAACTACAACGTCGAATGGTGTTACGGCAGTGGTATCTGATATAGTAAAGATTGTAGCGACTTCGGACGATGCTGACATAAAAGATTTCCCGTTAGACGTAACGATTACTTATAACGGGGAGCAGATTACAGGAATAACGACGACAAAAAGTTCTGTAACAGATAAAAGCACATTTGATTTAACTTATACTCCGTCAGTAGCGGATAAAGAAATAAAGGTAGCGTACATTGCTTACTTAGCTTATGTTTTAGGAAGCCGATACGAAATTATCAGAAAAGATACTGGGGCAAGTTTAGACGCGAGATATAAAGACGGTATTGCTTTTGCTACAGTAGATTCTGTAAAAATCGGGTACGGTTTTAATAAGTTGAGAGCTTATTTGACTTTCGATACAAATACGGAAAGTTTGAGTGAGTACGAATTAACAGATGAGGAATATACTGTAGCAAGGAATGACATTGGTACAGTAATAACTTTTAATGTTTTTGAAAAAGCAGTAAAGACAGGTATCACGATAGATACTCTTTATGAGGTAGACGGGGTAGAGTCTGCGAGCATAGATAGCAAAGGGGAGGTGCTATTCAAACTTGACGGGAATTATAATTTCAACATCTCAAAGTTTGAAGACAAATCTCAGAAGTCGTACTTAAAATATATGTATACGAGGACTTACGATGAGAATGATGAGAGAATCAATTTAGGGAAACAATATACAGACGGGGAGTATCAATTCTTAAAGCAGCAGTGGAACACTAATGTTGATGTAGAGAACTTTTGGTGGCTAGATTCTAGTCATATATTGGTATTAACTCAAAAAGAAATAAAGGTCTTGAAAAAGACAGACGTTTTAGACGATTGGGCTGCGGACAAATGGGAAGAGGAAGCCGTTTATAACAGGTTTGATTATCTAACGAAAGATGTATTGAGTTATATAGTTCCGAATATAAAAGGAGATGCAGCTGCTACATTAGGTGGGGTATTGGTTACATTTGAGAAGAAGACTTCGACGACATTTGTAATAAGGGTATACTCGCCATTAGATGAGATGAGCGAAGTATCTACGGAAATGCTTGTCAACAAAATTGAGATAGGGGAAAAGTTAAACGCAGATACACAAGCATTAAATAGTTATACAACTTTAGTGCTTGAGAATGTTTTGTCGCAAGCGAAATTTACAGGAACTTTAATCGGCAATAAGATTTTAATCGGGCTACATCTGGACAAGAACTTCAATCAGTGGACAATGGTATTTGACAGAGAATTATCTACAAAGTTTATAGTTCAAGGCTATGGTTTTGTGGGTATAGACGGGTTACTGACAGGAGGGGAAATCCCGAAAGATTATTTTTCTACAAGTGGATATTTAGGATTTAACAGTAAGGTAGAAGACATATCTGTACTGGGGGGGGGAACTACAGAGGATAAACAGTATATATCCGACTTGAGTGAGTTAAGTAGCCTAACAGAGCGAGTGGTAGGAACGGCTGACCAGCAGTGGTATATTACAACGAAGTTACAAAACATTGTATCACACATAACTGTCAATGTAGATTCTTCTAATAATATAACATTTGTGCCAGAATATTTGCCGATTACTAACAAGTACAGCGTAGGATATAACAGCGGAAGTTTTTGCAGTTCTGTATTAGGGGATATGAATTTTCAGTTCAGAGGAATCCAAGAAATAATGCAGGGTGTAAATAATAGTAGTTGGCAGAAGTTTTTAAGTTTAGCACTTAGTCCGCAGCTATGTTTCTGGGCAGGAAGATTTACGACTTTGGTTTATTTGCAACAGACTTTAGGGCAAGCGGCTTATGTTCACTATAACTCAACGAGTATACATCAATCGCAAGAGTTAGAAAGACAAGACAGTGCGAAAAACTATATTCCAGAGAAAGCAGAGATAAAGGAACTAGAGGAAGAATCCAGAGGTCGAACAGGTGTAACATCAGACAGTATTGCTTTTGATTATCAATCAGTACGACAAACAGGAAGAGCGAACACGGGCGCAGCGTGGCAACACGCATTACTTTTAATTGCGAGTTCAATGATAGGTGGGGCATCGTCTGTAGCTACAGAAAAGATGAAAGTAAACTCTATGAAGAATTTGAATACAGCGAGTGATTATGGAAAAGCATTTGGAACATACTTCATAGAGAACCTTGCGTCAGCGGCTATAAGTGATTTTGTGGCATTGGATATAAATCCGAAAGAAACGTCAGAAGTATCTGCGCTCAAAACCTTAGATATGTTTTACTCTACTAGCGGAGAACAAAAAGTAGAAGGCGGAAGCGGTTGGGTAAATCATAACTTAGTGGCGCAGTGTACAGCCCAGAGTGTTACGTCTATACAACTTGAAGCCCGACAACAAAGATATTTGTTTATACTGTCTGCGATAACAATGCTAGAGGTAAGGTTTGCTTATGAAGAATCGGTAGTATTGCTTGAAGCACTAAAAGATGTAACAGACAATAGTTCGGCGGGATTAACTGTTATAACAGGTTTTGCATCGGGTGGAAATTTTGGTGAGGTAGCTACGCATTTTGCGGCTGCGGCAGGGCTTGTTGCGGCAAACACGCAAGTGAAAGCACTTGAAACGATACTGGAAGAACTGCCTAAAATACTATCTGCACTTGGGGCAGACGAACTACATACGAATGTAAGTAGTGTAATGACAAAACATAATGTAGACATAGAAGCGAGCCATAAATATGGAACTAAAAATGAATACTTTATGTATCCTTGTTGGAATTGTAACAACAATAGTTACATAGACGAAACAGTTTCTGTAGGTATAAAAAATAAAAAATGGTATATAGACCTTGAAACACATAAAGATGCTGTAGCAGAGGAAGAAGTTATTGCCATAGATTTTGCAGAGAGTGGCGACAAAAATGCTCCAGATGAGTTGGAAGGTGATATGAATTATTATATCGCTGGTATACAAGGGGCTTCAACGAAGAGATTGTTACCTAAAAGAATGGCGTGTGTAGAAGGCGTAAAGACATTCTTGCCAAATGTAGTGTATAAGAATGAGAATCTAGGAGAGAGCGAACCTGTATTCAACACACCTCCGTTTCAGGATTATATTATTGACGAAGAATGGGAAATAAGCAGAACTGCTAGTGTAGGAATGACGACTTGGATAAGTTGTAAAGACACGAAACTTATAGACGGAGAAGAGAGTAACATCTGTATCACATCGGATTTTTGCGGAGTTGCAAGTCCATACGCGGCGATAGAAGTAAAGCGTGGTATTGAGATGAAGTATCTTAGACCCTTTGCCCTTACGCCTAAAGTGTTAGCGTTAAACTGCACGGGGTACAACTGTTTGTTTGACGAGAGAATGTATCACGCTTTTGATGGTTACGGGTATCGTTTAGTGAATTGGCGAGGAGAGAGCGGGCTTGCAAAAGGAAACAGAGTTTTTCAGTATAGTTTCTTAAAGAATGACAGATTCAAAAGAAGCAATAAAATGCCGCATAATACTTTCTTTGGAGATTTCAAGTCCGACCCTGTATTAGCATTGCCAGGAACAATAGAGGATAAAGTCTTTTCATTAGTAACCGTGCCAGAGGAAGGCAGGGGGCTTATTGCGGGTGCGATTGGAGAGGACAAAGATACACGACGGTACAGTTTGCCAGTCTTTACTGAATATGTAAGTACGTTGCCAGCGGTAGTGAAAACGATAAGCAGTTATAATTTGTCTGTCATAGACGGAGTTACGACGTTGACTGCGGAGAACCACGATTTGCAAAGTGCATATAAAGCACCTACGAGTGTTGATTTTGCTATAGGCAATGATAAATACAGATATACAGAAGAGTATATTTGTTCATTGGAGCAGACACAAGGCATTACTATAGTAGAGCAGTTATGTCCTTGTATTGGGTTGACATACTTAGGGGCGACACCCACAGAAGCATTATTCTATTCTAAGGATAACAAGCAATACTATAAGTATGCAGGTGGAAAGAATGTGCAATTAGTGAGTATGGTAGAAAGGTTTAGAAATATTATATCTGGACGGTATGATTTTATAAACCAAGAAATAATTGTACCTGCTTTGTCGAATTTCAAAAGACTTGATGACAAGGTAGAAGATGATGAGGACGAAACAGACAACGTAATAGTATTGCGGTTGAACGGGCAAGAAGTAGAGGGGGAGATTAGTCCGCCGCTGGATACTATATACAAGACGAAAGAAGTTGAGAACTTTCCTAGTTGGTTTAGAACGTTGAGTTTACCGATGGGCTTGACGTATCAAGGACCGAATAGGTGTATTGTCAACAGATTCATTGTCAATGAGTATATGCTGAAAGAGATTAGGGGGAACTATGGAAAATGGAAACGAGTACCGAAAGAAGAGTATCACCCATTCAGAGAATATGAAGCGAAGTTTGAAAGCGTAGAAGAGTTTATCGGTGATGATGTAAAAGTGAAAGGCTGGACACATAATCCGTTCTTGCTAGTAACTGCACCTCTAGGTGTGAGTGAAGAGGCAGACTGTATGTTTGAATGGAACATAACATTTGTATGGACAAAAGAAATGGATATGTTGTATAATAAAAACGAGTATGCAGTTGTAAATCTTTTGGCAGAAACTATGACAGTAGGCGGCAAGGTGATTGCTAGTAGACCTACACATATTTACTTGACAAAAGAACTGTTTACGAGAACAGGTAATTATGGTTACTATTCATTTAGGTATCAGAGCAACTGCGGTGCTGGCAACAGAGAGCGATTGCATATATGGTCTGACCAATATATCGCTATTAGCGATTTAACACTAGAGTATAAGACTGTAACGCAAAGACACAATGATATATTGACACAACAGGTAGATGTATCTGAATTAGTTGAGGTGTAAAAGAATGACTAATATGATGTCCGAGAAAGTAGACGTAGGGGAGGAAAAAGACCCTGCTTTATATAATGATATATTAGATTATAACGAACGGACAACGGCGGAGGCTGACATTCAAAAGGTGGCTGCTATAGCAGGGAAATTTGGTCAAAAAGATTTACAAGAGAAACTCTTGGAATTGGCTAGACAAGCAAGGGCAAGTTACATCAGAGATGAACGGCGGAGGAGAAATCCTGTAGAGCAGCCCCCATTGTCGTGGAGAGACAAGGGGAAAATAGTTGCGAAGACACTTCGAGAAGATGGTGTGTTTGGTCGTTAGAGAAATAAAAACTAGAATA
>CALDID010000041.1 GCA_937901865.1 uncultured Treponema sp. | reverse complement strand
TTCAAAAAATTGCAAAACACTTGAATTTTATGCGGTTATTTGCGGTTTTTAGCACAAAATTTCTTCAATATCTTTAACTGAGCAGCCGTACTCTGAGAGCTTGGAGCACCTGTTGTTTTTCTATTTTCTACACAGGCTTCCGGCGACAAAAGAGTAAAAATATCATCTTCAATAAGGGGAGAACATTGCTTTAACTCTTCCGTACTCAAATCTTCTATTCTGGTAAGACCTGCATCAAGTGCCATACGGACGGCTTTAGCGGCAACACCATGAGATGTACGGAAGGGAAGACCTTTTCTAACTAAATATTCAGCTACATCAGTTGCATTTGCAAATCCGCCTTCACAGCTTAAAGCCATGCGTTCCTTATTCCACTTGGCAGAAGAAATCATCGCAGTAAAAACCGTAAGATTCCTAGAAACCGTATCCAAAGCATCAAACAGAGGCTCCTTATCTTCCTGCATGTCACGGTCATAAGCTAAAGGAAGAGCCTTTACCATAGTTAGAAGATTTATTAAATCTCCGTAAACCTTACCGGTACGGCCTCTTATAAGTTCTGCAAAATCAGGATTCTTCTTTTGTGGCATAATAGAACTACCTGTAGACCACTTTTCACTCATTTCTACAAAACCAAATTCTGTAGTACTCCACAAAACAAGTTCTTCGCACATACGGCTTAAATGACTCTGCAAAACGGCAAAACAGGAAGTAAACTCTATACAATAATCTCTGTCGCTAACTGTATCCAAAGAATTTTCTGTAACACCTGTAAAGCCCAATTTTTCTGCAACAAGCTCACGATTTAATGGCAAGGTACTACCCTGTAAAGCTCCACTTCCTAAAGGACTTTTTTGTTTTACAGGCTTTTTTTGCGGTTCTTTAAGATGATGAACATACTTTGCAGCACGATGAAAAAGCACAGTATCGTTGAAAGCACGATTTTGTTCCACCACGAAGAGAGCGTTCCTTGACAGCGGATAAGCGTTTCGATTGTTGCTTTGATGAGTACGCCGAACACCGTGCCGACTATCGTTCCCACGCCGCCCGTGAGCATAGTGCCGCCGATAACCGCCGAAGCAATCGCGTCCATTTCAAAGCCGCGCGCCTGTTCCACGAAGCCTGAGGTGGTGTTTAAGCAGAAAACTAATCCCGCCAAAGAAGCCAAAAAGCCCTCGAGCGTGTACGCCATAAACTTGGTGCGATTCACGTTGATGCCCATCAAAAGCGCGCTCTGTTCGTTGCCGCCGATTGCGAACAAATTGCGTCCGAATCGGGTGTATTTGAGCATAAACCAAATGACTGCGACCGTGATGAGCGCGATGACGACCGTCGGGTGAACATACGGGTACATTCTTACGCCGTGCTTGTTCACGGTTGAGCCTAAAAAAATGTTGATTTTGTTTTCGGCGATTGCAAGAAATGTCTTGTTGATTTTAATCGAAATCTGGTCTGACGAAATGACTGCCGCAATGCCGCGATAAAAGAACAAGCCTGCGAGCGTTACGATGAACGGCTGGAGTTTCATATATGAGATGAGCCAGCCGTGCAGCGCGCCGAAAAGCACGCCGAGAAGAAGCACCGCCACACACGCCACGAGCGATGGTGAGCCGAGCCGTTCCATTGAATACGAAAGAATCATACACACAAGGCAAACCATAGAGCCGACCGAGATGTCGATGCCGCCTGCAATCATTACGAGCGTCATTCCCGAAGCCGCGATGAGCAAGCCCGCGTTGTCGATGAGCATATTCAAGAACGTCTGCATTTTGCCGAAGCCTTTATCGCTATAAATCACAATGCCTGCGATGTACATCACGATAAAAAGACAAATCGTAACGATGAGCAAGTAGTTTTTGCTATCGATGTTTTTCCGCTTTGCAACTAACTCTTTTACACTCATTTTACATTCTCCTTTTTAAGCGATTTCAGCATATCTTTGAACGCTGGCGACTGGAACAAGACAATTAAAATAACGACGATTGCTTTGTATACAGGAAGCTGGTTCGCAGGAACGCCGATAGAATACAGGCTGATGGTCAGCGCCTGTATCGTGATTGCGCCGATGAGCGAGCCGAAGATGTTGAACTTGCCGCCTGCGAGCGAGTTTCCGCCGAGAGCGACCGCAAGAATCGCGTCCATCTCCAAGTTCAAGCCGATGTTGTTCGCGTCACTCGAATAAATGCGGCTCGAGGCGATAAGCCCTGCCACGCCCGAAGAAAGCCCGCAATACACATAGCAGATAAACATAATCAAAACGCTGTTGATACCGACCAAGCGCGCGGCTTTCGGGTTAATGCCGACCGTCTTGATGTATGTGCCGAGCGCGGTGTAGCGGAGTAACAGATAGGTGATTGCAACGAACGCGCCTGCGATAAATATCGGTGTCGGGATAATGCAGCCGGGGATAAAGCCGCCGATGTAGCGGAACGACTGCATACGAACGTAGAGGATAACGCCTGTCGCTTGGCTGATGATGTTGCCCGCGTCGTCAAAAACATTGCGCGAAGAGATGAGCTGTGCCATGCCGCGCCCTGCGGTGTACAAAATCAATGTGGCGACCATCGGCTGAATATTGAGCCGCGCCACCAAAAGCCCGTTGAACGCACCGCACACAACTCCTCCGATAAGCCCGATGAGCACCGCGCAGAGCGGAAGCATCGCATATCCGTCGTAGCTTTCGCCCAAACACCGCACAATGAGCGCGCCCGAAATCGCCATCACCGCACCGACGGAAATATCCGTTCCGCGCGAAGAGGCGACGACGAGCGTCATTCCCATCGCCAAAATCACCAACTCGCCTGAGCGGTTTAAAATGTCGATGATAGAACCGTATAGCACACCGTTATTGATTTTTATCGAAAAGAAGTTTACGCCGTATTTTGCCTTTGTGACAATCGCGCTCAAGATGATAACCGCGATGAGAGCCGCAATCGGAAGCGCAAATTGATTTTTCAAGATTTTGTCTTTGATGCTTTTTACTTCACTCATTTCTCATCACCTCCAGCAATAGCCGCCATTACGTCTTGCTGCGTCAGATTGTTGTTCACCAACTCGCCGACTTTCTTTCCGTCGCGCAACACACACAGCCGATTGACCGTGCGGAGCATCTCGTCGATTTCCGAGCTGATAAACATCACCGTCATTCCCTCCTGCGCGAGCTTTACGACGAGTTTCTGTATTTCAACCTTCGTTCCCACATCAATGCCGCGCGTCGGCTCGTCCAAAATCAAAAAGTCGGGGTTTGTAACAAGCCATCGCCCGATAATGACTTTCTGCTGATTTCCGCCCGAAAGTGCCTTGATTGGCGTTTCGGTGGACGGCGTTTTTATCTGTAATGCCTTGATATATTTGTTCGTCAGCTCAAGCTGCTTTTGCATCGGCAAGAGCTTAAACACACCCGTTTTCGCCTGAAGCGCAATCATCATATTTTCGCGAATCGACAAATCGGCGATAATGCTTTCTGCTTTGCGGTCTTCGGGCAAATACGCCATTCCGCGCTTAATCGAATCTATCGGCGCATTAGCTTTGAGAGCTTCTCCGTTGAAAAAAAGTTCCCCGCCGTCCGCCCTGTCCGCGCCGTAAAGCACCCTCGCCAGCTCCGAGCGGCCAGAGCCTAAAAGCCCCGTCAAGCCGATGACTTCGCCCTTGTGAATCGTCAGCTCAAACGGCTTTATCGTCCCCGTGTGAGTCAGAGCGACCGCCTTGATGACTTCTGGTTTATCGGAGGATTTCTCTTCTGCTTCCTCTCCGCTTCGGATAGAGGCAAGCTCATCGAACTCATGCCCCAACATCGTCGCAACCAGCTTTTGACGCGGCAAATCGGCTATCGGGAACTCGCCTTGCAGCTCTCCATTTCGCAATACCGTAATTCTGTCGCACAGCGCATACACTTGCTCCAAAAAGTGCGTAACAAAGATAATCCCCACGCCGTCCGCCTTTAGATTGCGCATCACGTTGAACAGGTTTTCAACTTCGTGGTCGTCAAGCGAACTCGTCGGCTCGTCAAGAATCAGCACTTGGCAATCAAAATGCACCGCGCGCGCAATCGCAACCATCTGCTGCATCGCTACCGAATAATCTCCTAAAGACTTTGTTACGTCGATGTTTTCCAATCCGACATAATGCAAAATCTCCCGTGCGCTCATATTCATTTTTTTCCAATCGATAGCGTGAAACTTGTTCAGCGGCTCGTGTCCTGCAAAGATGTTTTCGGCGACCGAAAGGTTTGCGCACAGATTGACCTCTTGAAACACCGTAGAAATGCCGTTGTCCTGCGCCTCTTGCGGAGAATGGTTGTTTATCTGTTTTCCGTTCAAGAAAATGTCGCCCGAATCCCGCGAGTGAACGCCGTTCAATACTTTTATCAATGTGCTTTTTCCCGCGCCGTTTTCGCCCATCAGCGCGTGTATTTCGCCTTTGCGCAGCGTAAAATCCACGTTCTGCAACGCCTTTACGCCGGGAAAAGTCATCGATATATTTCTCATCGTCAGCAATTTTTCTTCCATATAATTACCCGATATTCTTTTCTTTTTTCTAACAAAAAAAGCCACAGGCTTCTATTAAAAAATACCTATGGCTTTTACAAAACCGTCTGAAGCGGCTTAGTATGCACGAGTTGGGAGGCGGTCTTTTGCGTTCTCTTCGTCGAAGACTTCCTCTACAACATACTGAATCTTGTCAACTTTCTTGCCTGCCTGCAAATCCTTGATAATCTCGTCAACACGAGGACCGTGCAATGGGTTACACTCGCAGGCGCAGTTTATTTCGCCAGAAATCATACGGTTGAACGTTTCTTTCACCGCGTCGAAACAAATGATTATAATATCTTTTCCGGGCACTTTTCCCGCCGCGCGAATAGCGTCAACAGCACCCCACGCCATATTGTCATTCTCTGCGAAAACAACATCGATTTTCGGCGTAGACTTCAGGATTGACTCCATAACTTCCTGTCCGCCCTTCTGCGTGAAATCTCCTGACTGCTGTGCAACGAGTTCCCAGTTCGCGTGCTTTGCGATACCCTCTTCAATACCCTGCGTGCGTCCAATCTGTGCCGATGCGCCGATTGTTCCCTGCAAGTCTACAATTTTGAGCTCATCGTTTTCGCGCCCGATTTTCTTGAGGTAGTTTTCGAGCCAAATCACGCTGTCGCGCCCCTCTTTCAAGAAGTTTCCGCCGACCCAGCACAAATACAGGCTCTCATCAGACACATTCATCTGACGGTCGGAAAGAATAACAGGGATACCCGCGTCCTTTGCCTCTTTCAAAACGGTCTCCCAGCCAGTTTCAACAACAGGCGCGACGACGATATAATCCACATCTTGCTGAATGAAATTGCGGATAGCCTTTATCTGATTTTCCTGCTTCTGCTGTGCATCATCGAAAATGAGCTTGTAGCCGTTCGCTTCCGTGAATGTCTTTTTGAACGATTCCGTGTTAGCCAAACGCCAATCGCTTTCTGCGCCGACCTGTGCGTAGCCGACCGTGATAAGATTTTTCCCCTCAGCCTTTGGAGCAGCCGCCGAAGAGCCAGAAGCCGCCGTTGATGAGCCTCCGCTTTTTCCGCCGCAGCTTGTAAGAGCCAATGCACAAAGCAGTGCCGAGCCAATCAATGAAGAAATCTTTTTCATAATGTTCCCCCTGTAAAACAGTATAGCATAATGATAAATCCGAAATCGCGCGCCGTAAATACAATTTCTTACGGACTTTTGTATAAGATTTTCTGACGACAAAAGCGGCAGTATGGGTGAAAAGGGACGAAAAGTTAGATTTTTTCTGTTGCGGTGTATGTTTTTTTACGAATGTTTCTTTTGTAGCGAAATTTTTCGTCTCCGAGAGCGACGACATTTGCCTACAGGCGAGAAATTTTTTGCCTCCCGTAGCGAAAAGATTTTTCTACACGAGGCAAATGAATTTTTCTAGCGTTGGCGAAAACATTTTTCTACGGGCGAGAAAAATGAATTTGTCTACGGGAGGCGAAAACATTTTTCTCGTGAAAAATTACGATTCAAGCCTTTCTTTGTACATTTTTCCCCAATCCTGCATTGATTGCAATATCGGCGCGAGTGTTTCGCCGAGCGGCGAGAGCGAATATTCAACTATCATCGGCGGAAACATCTTTATTTCTTTTCTGATGATAAGCCCGTCGGCTTCCATCGACTTGAGGCTTTCGGTCAGCACCTTTTGGCTAATGCCATCAAGGCTGGCTTTTAGCTCGTTGAACCGCCATGGACGCACGAGCAAATTGCGCACGATTAACAGTTTCCATTTACTGCTCAACAGCGTGAGTGTTGTCGCGACAGGACATTCAGGCAAATTTTCTTTCTTTATCATATTTTTATTCTAACAGCCGAGGGCTGCTTTGTAAAAGCTGTGGACGATATGAGCGACAGACTGATTAAAAAGAAAGCCGCAGGGAGTAAAGAAATATCTCTGCGGCTTTTTTATGCTAAGACGGCTGTTAGCGCGCGTTTACAATTCGGGCGTGTTCAAGGGAAGCGTCGATATTTGCGCAGATGTTTTCCTGTCCAATCTCATCGACAAAGCCCGCCTTTTCCATAACGTGATACGGCTGCTCTTGAACGTGCGACAAAATCAGCGTAATTCCTTTTGACGAATACATATTGTACATATTCTTCATACAAACTTACAGATGCTGGATGTTTCCTTTACAATGGAAATAGAGATGCTTTTAATGGTCTCTCTGTCATAATTCCAAATGGAGGTACAGCATCAAATGTATCGTTTTATGATTACATCAGAAATTTTGCAGCATTTGTAATACATGACCAATGATATTTAGTAGAAAATCCTAGAATAATAGTCAAAAATGCAATAGATAAATCTTACGCTTCAAAAAATGGAAAATCACCTACTTGACGAGCTATGAAAGTAGCAGTAAAGATGAAAAAATATTGATTTAATATCGCTGGTACTGAAAATTCCACTGAACCATACGAGCAAACTACAGCGGTAGTTTACGGAAATGATTACGCAAACACAATAAGCACATTACAAAAATTTCTTCCAATTACTGTAGTCACAACATGACAGATTTCGACACCAGAATTGACTTGAGAAAATCTTGAATTCGCCGAAGAAGAATTACAAGAACAACAAGATTTGTGATACGATGTTGAGCTATATATTTGAAATGATTTTATAGATTATATCAAAGAGACACCATTTAATTATGAAATATAAAAATGCTACCACAACAAGTATTAGATGTTAAACAAAAATTGATAGAATATGCAAAATCTCTATGAATACCTGTAGAAAAAATACAAAACGAACACGATTTTTTGCAGGCTTTTGTCCATAAATCTTTTGCAGCAGATTTCAAAGAAATCTGAGATCATAATGAGAGA
>CALDID010000040.1 GCA_937901865.1 uncultured Treponema sp. | reverse complement strand
GGATGTCCAACCTCGAGTTTGTACGATGATGCGATGAATTCGCCGCAGTCCCAGAAGGATGCCGACGGCTCTATGGTGCACAGATAGGTGACGGCCGACACAGCGAGTGCCACGGCCGCCCCCAGAAGATTCCACTTCTTGAATTGCTTGCTGGTCATATCTTGCAAAGATAACGAAAAATAGCCGAATTAATCCGTTATCTTCAAGCAAGGATGTCAATTCAGCCGCAGGCGCAGGCCGAGGCGCAGGTCGAACGACCAGGGGTGTTCCCGGTAGTAACTCGGGAGCGAACCGGTCGGTGAGGGGTGCCAGGCAAGCCCTGGCTCGGCATAGAGACCGAGCCGGCCGTTGAAGAAATACTCTGCCCCCGCGGTACCCAGCAGGGAGAATTGCAGCGGATGTTCAGGGACGGCGGTACTCTTGCGGGTAACGCCGTCTATGGTCCTGATGCGCCCCGTGGCCATAAGTTCGGCTTCACCGCCCAGATTCAGGTAGAAGGCCGCCCGCTCCAGCCGGACCAGGGTGAAACCGGCTTTCAGCGGTATGCCGAGGTAGTGCAGCCGGAAGTCCCGGTAGTAGCTGCCGTTGAGATTTCCTGCGTAGGACTGTTTTGCGTGATGATAACTGTAGGTCAGGCCGCTCTCGATGCCGAAACGCGGTGTGAAGTCGTAGCGGATGCTCACGCCGGCCTTGAGGGGGCGGTCGCAGAGCGTCTCATAGACCGGGATGTCGGCGACATTGTTCAGGCGGACGGCGGCGCTTAGCAGGGAATTGCTTGCGTAGAAGCTGTCGTCCCCCAGGTTCCCGTTGAAGGAATCCTTGCTGTCGGCCAGCGGAAGGTTGGGGGTCGTGATGAAGTGGGAGTTTTCGAAACGGATGTTGCCGGCATAGGCTTTGACGGAGAAGCCGCCGGTGCCTGCACTGCGTTCGGGTGTATCTTCCCACCAGGGTTCGGGGGCTGCCTGGGGTGTGCTGGCCACTGGAGGGATACTCACGTCCGGATCGTTTTCCAGGACTGTGTCAGTCAGAGGAACTGTCTCCGGTTCCGTTCTGTCCGAAGGATTTGCAATGATCGGCCCGAAGTCTGTCATTGCACCAATGCCCATAAAGATAAGCATCGGGAAGAACTCGTTTCCAACGCCTGCCTTGTAGATAATCGCAAGCATACCGTCAGGCAAATCGCCCATTCCTGCACCTACGATGTTCACAAGGATTGTACCGAATCCAATTGGAATCAAAAGCAACGGCTCAAATCCCTTACCTACTGCAAGATAAACGATTAAGAAACCAACAGCAATCATCACCAATGACTGCCAGCCAGGAGCTGTACCCCAGTCAATCTGCGGAGCTTCCACTACTTCTGGCTTAAAGCCGCTTTCGCTCGGAGCTTTCGCTTTCTGTGTCAGAATCTGATAAATACCTGTTGATTTACCAATATTCTGAATGAACTGCATTGGGTTAATGTTATGCTCTTCACCCCAGTTTTCAGTTCCCTTGATAGTTCTTTCAAGTCCTGTTCCTTCGCCCTTCGCTTGAGCAAAAGTCGTTGTTCCAAGGCTTAAAACACAAGCAATCGCCATTATTGCAAATGTTACTGCAATAATGTGCTTACGAAATTTTATCTGTGTATCAATCATACGTCTTCTTACACCTTATTGAATCTGAGCGACAGCCTGTCCATTAGCAACCTGTGTGCCTGTCGGAACAGTGAAATGAACCTTACCAGCCGCACCAGCCTTGATTTCAAGCTCCATCTTCATTGATTCAATGATGATAACAGTTGTATCAGCAGTTACACTTGCGCCCTCAGCCACTGCATACTTAAGCAATGTACCAGCTACAGGTGCTTTTACGTCCTTTCCGCCAGCACTTGCGCTTGGTGCAGGAGCTGCAGCAGGTGTCGCTACAGGAGCAGGAGCTGCCTTTACTACGCCGCCGATTGTCGCAAGAACCTGACCGTTCGCAATCTGTGTGCCTGTTGGAACAGTGTATGTGATTGTACCGTCTGCAGGAGATTTCACCTCAAGCTCCATCTTCATAGACTCAACGATGATAATGGTCTGTCCCTTTGTAACCTTTGTTCCGTTTGAGAAACACTGCTTCAAAAGAGTACCAGCTACAGGAGCTTTTACATCTTCTCCGCCTGTTGTTACAGGAGCCGCGCTGACAGCTGGAGCTGCACCTGCTGCACCAAAGCCGATGTCGTAAGATGTGCCGTTGACAGTAACGCTCATCTTGTCGCCAGCAGGACCTGAAACAACATTGTAAGCAGTTCCATTTACAGTAACCGTGTATGAACCTCCCTTTGATGCAGGAGCAGCCGCTGCAGGTTTCACTGCAAAAGTCTTTTCTGCGTCAACAGGACCATTTGCACGAGTTTCAAAGAACTTAGTTGCAACTTTCGGGAACATCGCATAAGTAAGAACGTCCTCAATAGAGCCGTTTCCGCCGTTTGCCTTTGCTTCTTCGACCATTTTGTCCCACTCTGGAGCAATCATGTCTGCAGGGCGGCATGTAACAACTTCGTCCATCTTGTTCTGCTCAAGTGCTTTCTTTACAAGGTCAGCATTTGGAGCAGCTGGGAGCTTTCCATACTTTCCGACAAGGAGGTCGCGGAACTCACCTGTCATTCTCTCGTAGCGACCGAAGAGAACATTAAATACAGCCTGTGTTCCAACAATCTGTGAAGTAGGTGTTACAAGAGGAACATATCCTACATCTTTCTGAACCTGCGGAAGTTCTTTCAATACGTCGTCCATCTTGTCAGATGCGCCCTGCTGTTTGAGCTGGCTTTCAAGGTTAGAGAGCATACCGCCAGGAACCTGAGATTTCAAAATACGAGTATCTGCACCGAGGAACTTTGACTCAAGGGAAGAATAGTGCTTGCGAACCTCGCGGAAATATGCAGCAATTTCAAGCAATGCGCCAATATCAAGACCAGTATCGAACTCTGTGCCTTTAAGCATTTCAACCACTGTTTCTGTCGGTGAATGAGATGTACCCATAGCCATAGCAGAAATCGCTGTATCAAGAACATCTGCACCAGCTTCAGCAGCCTTGAGCAATGTTGCAACAGAAAGACCTGTTGTAGCGTGTGAGTGGATTTCTACAGGGAGGTCGCACTTTGCTTTGATAGCCTTTACCAAGTCATACGCTTCATACGGCTTGAGCAAACCAGACATATCTTTGATACAAATAGAATCTGCACCAAAGTCAGCATACGTCTTTGCAAGGTCTGCATAAATCTCTTTTGTGTGATACGGTGTTGTAGCATAAGAAATAGCCATCTGCACGTGCTTGCCTGTCTTTTTAGCAGCCTTTGTAGCGCGCTCAAGGTTTCTTGGGTCGTTGCAAGCATCGAAAATGCGGAATACATCAATACCTGTTTTTGCCGCATGCTCTACGAACTTATCTACAACATCATCTGCATAGTGGCGATAACCAAGGAGGTTCTGACCGCGAAGAAGCATCATAATCTTAGTATTCGGCATTGCTGCGTGCAATTTTCGGAGGCGTTCCCACGGGTCTTCGTTCAAAAAGCGGATACAAGAATCATACGTTGCACCACCCCACGCTTCTGCTGCCCAATAGCCGATTTTGTCAATCTTTGGTGCGATTGGCAACATATCTGCCAATGTCATACGAGTTGCGTGTAAAGACTGTGTTGCATCACGCAATACTAATTCCGAAATATTTACTTTAGCCATCTTAGCTTCTCCTAAAACTACTGAATTTCTTTTTCATGCAATGCAGTTGCAATCGCCGCAACAATCGCATTTGTATCAACAGCGGGCGCACTGCTTGCTACAGGAGCAACAGGGCTTTCCGCTTTCTCTTCTTTATCCCAACCTTTTGCATGCACAAACGCACGGAGAGCGTTCATACAGCCAATCAGAATGATAAGAAACGAGAAAACGACGCACATTCCAAGCAAAGTCAAAACAGCACTCTGCTCCAGCATCTCACCAATACTCATAAGTCCTCCGCAATATTTATATGTATGTACTATTATTGTATAGAAACACACATATTTATTCAATATAACGACAGTACAAAACCGCCACTATTCTTCAAGCTCAACACCTACACTCTTTAAATATTCAAGACACTCTTTTCTGCCGTCCCAACCGAGCATACTCACCATTTTCCCAACAACTACTCTCGGACTATCCCCTGCTTGCACAGCAATTACGCCTTCTGCAATAACCATCATCGTAAGGCGCACATCATTATTGGCATTTGTAGTTTCAATCAAATACTTTGCACATCCAGCTACAACACCCTCATCTGTTCCATCAACGACATAGCGCATTAAGAGCTTGAAAAAGTCCCAAAGCATTCCATGCAAATCAGCATAAATACCTGTATTATCATCAAGACCTTCTTCAAGAGCTAAGATACCTTCTCTTCTACCCTTTACTGAAAAATCGTGAAGAACTTTGCACATTCCAAAAAGTTTTCGAGCCTCTGTCAAATTCTCAAATTTCGGAACATCGTTGAACATAATCATAGTAAGATTCTCCCCAAAAAACGTACCTCTCCAATATACAATTTGTGCTATTTATGAAACACAAAAAATATTATTGTGTCAAGCACAATAATATTTTTTTACCGACGAGAATTTTACTTAAAGAGAACTATACTTTGAATTTATCTACTTCGTCGCCAATGCGCTGGATTGACTCTTTCATCTGGTCGGACAATTCCGAAAGCACCGAGCCCGTTTCGTTGATTTTGCGCGCACCGTTTGACATCTCCGTCATACCGTCCTTAATGCTGAACGTTGCGTCTTGCAAGCTCTTGATTTCGTCAAGAATCGCCTTGTTACCCTCGCTCATCTCGAACGACGCCGTTTTAACCTCGTTTGACGTGTCATTCATCGTGTTGAGCGCGACAGAAATCTGCTTTGAACCCTCGTTCTGTTCCATCATCGCGCTTGAAATCTCGCGCACCAAGTTCGACGTATTGCTGATTCCGCTCGATACCTCGCCGAATGCGTCGGAAGCCACCTTTGAAATCGACACAATCTCTTCAATCGCGCTCGTGATTTTCGTCAGCTCCTGCCCGATTGTCTGCGATTGCGTACCAGAATCCTCCGACAATTTGCGGATTTCGTCTGCAACAACACTGAAGCCCTTGCCCGCATCTCCCGCGTGAGCCGCCTCGATTGCCGCATTCATAGCCAGCAAGTTCGTCTGCTCTGCAATGCCCGAAATAACCGCATTCGCCTCTTTTAGCGTCTGGCTTTCCTGCTCGATTTCATCGATTTTCGCGTTCACCTCGTTTTGTCGCTGTACGCCCACAATCGCCTTATGCTCCAGCTCCTTAAATGAATCCGCCATTTTCTCCACAGAATTCGTTACCGAAGTAATATTGCCAATCATCTCTTCCACCGCCGCGCTCGCCTGCGTTACACTCGAAGCTTGCGACTCAATCATTTTGTTCAGGCTCTCGATGTTGCCTGCTATTTCGTTCACCGCGCCCGCCGTCTGATGCACGCTTTCGGTCTGCGTGTCCACGTTTTTGCCCATCGTTTCAATCTGCGCGATAATCTGATGAATTGCCGCCATCGTGTCGGTCGTGCTGTCGTTCAAAAGCTCGCCTGCGTCCACCAACTGAGCCTTTGAATCCTTCATCGTGGAGATAATCGACTGCAATTTTTCGGCAAACAAATTGAAGCCTTCCACAATGCGCCCGATTTCGTTATCCGATTTCACTGCAATGCGCTTAGTCAAATCCGCATCTCCCGTTGCAATGCCGCGAATCGTGCCTTCCACAATGCTGAGCGGCTTAATCGAGAAGTAGAGCACCGCGCCCGTAACCAAAAGCAACGCAATCACAAGGAAAATCATTCCCACAAAGAGCGTACTACGAATAGCCGTTTCTGCCGCAAAAAGATTTTTTTGATAAAGCACAAGCACCATTGACCAGTTTGTAGATTCAATCGGTGTCGCCATATAAAGCACTTTGTGTCCATTATTGCCGAATCTGCCGTCGTATATTCCTGCAGTCTGATTTTCGTACATTTTGCTTACAGCGCTGTAAGATTCAGGGAATTTTTTTTGCGTATTTTCAAATTCCTGCTTTACCGCGTCTAAATCGTCGCTTGCGCCCACATAATCACCAATGTTGCTAAAAATTGCGCCGAAACCGAAATCGCCTAAATCCATTTCTTTCAATGCTTCCGACACAAGTTCAGGAGTTGCCGCACCAAAGAAAAATCCTGTCGTTTTTCCGTTTACCTTGATTGCCTTGCATATATGAATTGTCGTAATGCCCGTAGAACGTGCCATAACAGGATTTCCCACGAACATATCCGCGCCGCCCATAATCGCTTTGTAATACGCGCGGTCGCTTACTTCGCTTTCAGTGCCTTTGTCGGTGAAGTTGTGTCCTTGTGCGTTCACATAGCCAATGTAACTGAAAAAACTGGGGCGAACATCAACAGAATCTTTTATAAATTTCGCTATGATTTCATCGTCAGATGTCTGCGCTTCATCGGAGTTTACATAGTAGTCAAGCGACCAAAAATAAGATTCGAGCAAATGCTTCATCGCGATTGAAGCCTGATTTACGACTTCTTTTGATTCAGTAATCACAGTTGCCTCGATTTTTCTTTTTGCAATCTGCGACGTGATAAACATCTGTGCCAAACTCAAGCATACAACCATTATGCCCAAAATTGCAACGATAAACAAACCGAGTTTGCTTTTCTTTTCTTTCGCCTTAGCCAAAACACTGCTCCTCAAAAAATAATTCTCATTTGTATTATAACCGTTTTAAGTAAAAATGAAAATGATTTATCACAAAATTAAATAAAT
>CALDID010000039.1 GCA_937901865.1 uncultured Treponema sp. | reverse complement strand
CGGTTTCATCGCCGAATTTGTTTTCGGGAAGTCTAAAACAGCGCAAATTGTTCCGGATATTGATGATTTTATTGATGGTCGGAATTGTATATTGTTTTCAGAAAGAAACCGAATAAAATCTTCCTCCGTCATTTGCGCAATCTGAGCACAATATCCGATTGAAACGTGCTGGCGCGTGTAATAATCAAGCGCAATAAGTTTTCTCACATAATCATTTGCCTGTATTGCCGTCATATGTGTGTCGTACAAAACCGCTTCTGGAATTTGAACTGCTATTTGGCACATATTGCCACCTCCCTTTTTATACTATCATTTTTTACCATTTTTTTGCAAAAAAAGTTAGCCCGTTTTGAGTGCGCTTCGTATAAATAAATGTAAGCGCAAAACAAAGCCTTGCACAAAACAAAGCGATTTTAACAGGAGAACATACAAATGACAAACGAAGAGATGAAAAGAGCATTTGCAAAGAGCGGAGTTTCAACAGCGGACATCGAAAAGATTTCTGAAAAATACGACGCTGAGAAAATCACCGAGCTTGTGGAAGCGGCAAACACGCCCGAAGAAGCATTTGCGGCAATTCACGCGGCATATCCTGAACTTGCGGTGTCTGAATTGGAAAAGCAGTGCGATTTTATGCGCGAGCAGCTTGAAGCGACAATGAAAGAACAGAAAAAGGGCGAAACCGTGGAACTTTCCGAGGACGAGCTTGAGAATGTATCTGGCGGCGGCTTTTTCGGCGATGTGGGCGGCTGGTTCAAGAAAAACTGGAAGGCAGTCGCGATAGGCGCGGCAATCGTGGTGGGCGCGGCTTTGATTTGCACAGGAGTGGGAGCAGGAATCGGTTCAACTATAGTTGCTGGAACGGTAAATATTGTTCATACTACGGCAGTTGCAACAATTACGGAATTTGGAGTTGATGTTATGGCAACAGGAATCGGTGCGGCTATTGGTGCGGGAGTCGGAGCGGCGGCAGGAGGGGCTGTTGTCGGAGGTCTTGCAGGTACAGGAAATCTTCCAAACTAAAGGATATTTTTAAGACAGCGTAATAAAGCGAAAGAATCGCAAGGAGAAATAATTATGACAAACGAAGAGATGAAAAAGGCATTGGAAAAAGGCGGAGTCACAGCCGCGGACATCGAGAAGGTTTCTGAAAAATACGACGCTGAGAAAATAACTGAAATCGTGGAAGCGGCAAGCACGCCAAAAGAGGCACTGGAAGCGCTTCACGCCTTCTACCCGGAGCTTGAAGTCGAAGCGTTGCAGAAGCAGTGCGACTTTGTGATGGAGCAGGTTGAGGCGGCGATGA
>CALDID010000038.1 GCA_937901865.1 uncultured Treponema sp. | reverse complement strand
TATATAATACAACTTTTCCCCTTGTTGTTTCAGCATACCTTTTGTAACACGTCCCTTACAACAATACAGAAATTGCTACTTATACAGAATCTAGCAATATAATTACTGTTAGTAATTCGAATGGCTCTGGGTATTTAGTAAAATCTTCAGGGCAATACTATGAAGTTATGCAACTTTATTCATATTCAGGTTCGTTGCCGTCTGTAAAGTAGATGATGAGATTTTGTTAATTAAAACTCTGCAGTATGTTTTTAGCGAACATGTGTACTTGAGAAACTAATTTTCAATAACAACAAAGCCCGATGATTTTGCAACAAAAGCAAAGTTCGTCGGGCTTTGTTGTTTCAAAAAAAGAATGGAGTTAAAAATGAGGGAAAAACTAATCTGATGTTTTTTTGAATAAAAAAGACGAAAAATTACTCACACCTTTTTCAGATATGCTTTATAATAGAAAAAGTGTAAACAAATTCCGTTTGAAAAGGGGAAGTTTTTTATGAAAAAGGTTTGGGAAAATCCTGAAATCCAATCTATCAATCGCTTGAAAATGACAAGTCCTCTTGTTCATTATGCAAGCGAGGAAATAGCAAGAAATGAAGCTGCTGCAGGCTCTGAAGGCGTTGCTCTTCCGAATAGCCCGTATTTTAAAAGCCTTGATGGTGAGTGGGATTTTGCTTATTTTGAAAATCCTGAAGCCAATGAGAATGGCGCGCAGTGGGCGAAAATAAAAGTGCCTGGAACGTGGACAATGCAGGGCTATAGCTCTCCGTGGTACACAAATGTGCAAATGCCGTTCGATAACTTGCCGCCGAATGTGCCAGAGAAAAACCCGACGGGTATATATAAGCTGTCTGTAAGAATGAGCGATGAGTGGAAGGGCAGAAGAGTTATTTTGCACATCGGAAGCGCAGAGAGTTGCACGATTGTTTACATCAATGGCAAAGAAATCGGTTTGTCGAAAGATTGCCGCTTGCCGTGTGAGTTTGATATTGAGCCGTATTTGAATTGGGAAGCGGAGAACGAAATAAAAATCAAAGTAATCCGCTGGAGCGACGCTTCTTTTATCGAAGACCAAGACGAATGGTGGTTTGGAGGAATAAATCGCAGTGTGTATTTGTATTCAACAGAAAAGTCGTTTATCGAAGATGTGCAGGCTGTTACAGAGCTTAACACCGAAAATGTGCGTACAAATGGCAGATTGTCGATTTATGCAACGCTCGGCTATGATGAGGCTGGAGAGGAAGTTACGAGAAAAAATTACCAGGAGATGAAAAAAATCTCTCGCGTGATTAAATATAGTGTGCATACGCTTGACGGCGCAGTGAATAAAGGTGTTGCGGGAAAACTCGTGGCAGACGGAGAGTTTAGCGGCAGCTACGACATCAAAGGCAATTTGAACATCCTTTCTACAAGCCTTGCAATTCCGAATGTGCGTATTTGGAGTCACGAAACGCCTTATTTGTATATAGTAACGCTGAGTTTGTATGAAGCCGACGAGAGCGGAAAGGCAAGTCGGTATATTGAAAGCGTTGCATTTACTACAGGCTTTAAGAGCGTCGAAGTGAAAAACAGAGAGCTGTTGATAAACGGCAAAAAGGTGTATATCAAGGGCGTGAATAGGCACGAACATTCTGAGTATCACGGAAAAACGCTTACAACACAAGAAATGGTTCGCGATATAAAAATCCTCAAAAGCTACAACTTCAATGCAGTGCGCACTTGCCATTATCCAGACGATGAGAGATGGTACGACCTTTGCGACCGCTACGGCATTTTGATTATGGACGAGGCGAACATAGAAAATCATTGCTATTACGACTATATGGCTCGAAGCGATGAATGGACAAATGCGTATATGCAGCGAGTGCAGAGAATGGTCAGACGCGACAAGAACCACGCCTGTATCTTCTGCTGGTCACTTGGCAATGAATCGGGAGACGGAGCGAATCAATGCGCAATGTCTGCGTGGGTGCGTCGCGTTGACCCGACGAAAATAGTGCATTATGAAGGAGCTGTGCGACCTCCGTTCCATCAAGGCTACTATAAGGAAGAAGATTTAGCTCGCGGCAAGGGAATTACTGATTTAATCAGCCCGATGTATCCTGATATTGACCTTATTGTGCGCTATGTGAAGAATTGGGACGATTATCGCCCGCTTATTATGTGCGAATACTCTCACGCAATGGGCAACGCAAACGGCTCTTTAAGCGATTATTGGAAAGCGATTGAAGCTCATCACGGATTGCAGGGCGGATTTATTTGGGATTGGGTTGACCAAGGTATTGCTTCAGAGATGAACGGCAAGAAGTATTGGAAATATGGCGGCGATTTCGGCGATTTTCCGCACGATGCAGATTTCTGCTTGAATGGACTTAACTTTCCCGATATGATGCCAAAGCCTGCAATGGCGGAGTGTCGCTATCTCTTCTCTCCTGTTCGACTTCGCGTTATCCACAAAGAAAATTGCACGTTTGAAGTGGAGAACAGATTTGATTTCTTGCACCTTGCAACTCTTAGATTGAATTGGAAAGTGATGGTGAACGGCACTGCTGCAAAAACAGGCACGGTTCGCTTGACGAAGATTGAACCTGGCGAAAAGGTTGAAGTGAAGTTAGCTGAAGCGGCTGATGTAGCATATAACCCGTGTGATGATGTTGTTTTCCATGCGGATTTTGTCTATGTGTCTGATACTCCATTCTGCAAGGCTGGTTCACTTTGTTCTTCAGAAGAGTTCGTGATTCATAGCGCAGAGGGAATGGGCGTGTTCACTGTGAAAAAAGAAGGAAAAAGCGACATTGACGCTGTTGAGAGCGTAAAACAATGCCTTCCTACTGTGTTTCACCCCTTGCTTGAAAACGACGTTATCAAGAGAATGATTCCATACCGTGCAGTTCTTGGCGGTGCAATGGGATTTGAGCAAAAGCCTGCGGCAGAGTGGATTGATAGCGACATTATGCACACCAAAGTAGAAGAGAGCGAAGAGGGCGTTTTTGCGCTTAGCTCTGGCGAAAAGGCAACAAAGTGCGTGAAGTTTGCAGATGTGAAGCGAAGCATAACAAATGCAAAAGCTCCAAACGGTGCAGATGCTGTGCGCATTGACCTTGAGATGAATTTAAGCGACGGCTTAAAAGAATACTTGAGGGCTGGTGTGCAATTCAAATTGCCTGCAAGATATTCTGATGTGTATTGGTACGGAAGAGGACCGCACGAATGTTACAGCGACCGCAAAGCTGGGGCGAAACTGGGGCTTTATGCAAAGGCGTTGAAAGATATGCACGTTCCGTATATTGTGCCTCAGCAAAACGGCGACAGAGTCGATACCCGATTTATCGAGTTTGTGGACAAGCGGAGTGGAAAAACGCTGCATATTCAGTCAGCAAAACCGTTCTCATTTTGCGTATCACAGTACACAGATGAAGATTTGTGGAAATGTGAGCATACGGCAGAATTAAGCGATACTGCAACGGGAAAAAATGGATTTTGGACGGTGTCGATTGATATTGCACAGCGTGGAATAGGAACTGCGGCTTGCGGACCAGATACGCTTGAAGAATACAAAGTGCGTCCTGGCGTATACCGCTTGAGCTTCCTTGTTTGGTAACGTTGAGAAAATAAAAACCTGTAGCAAAACACTACAGGTTTTTTTTAGGCGTACAAATAAGCCTTTGGCTTTACAAAAGAGCCTTTGTGTGTCGGGCTAACCGAATTCGAATCGGTGACCTCTTGCCCCCCAGACAAGCACGCTA
>CALDID010000037.1 GCA_937901865.1 uncultured Treponema sp. | reverse complement strand
GGGTCTGGCAGGTTTTCGCTCATTATTCTTTCCTCACTTTTACTGTACTTTCTTTATCGGGCGGCGAATGTGCTGGCTGAAGATTTTCTGGGCGTGGCTGGGCTTTGGGCGGTGGCGGCGAGTACGGCGATATTCGATGTGCTTTCGTATGCCGTGATGTACAAAATGGAAAAAGCCGAAGCGGAACGGTTGAACAAAAAATTGCGGGAAATCGCAGAGAAAGCAGAGACCGCCCCGAAAGAACCGCCCGCAGAGCCGACGATAGAGGCTTTCGGCGACAAAGACGCGCGCACACGCTTGGCGATGAGCGAAATCCTGTATTTCGAGGCGGACGGAGAGCTTTTGTTTGCATACACCGCAAGCGAAATCTATCGCGTGAAACTGCGGCTCTACCAAGCAGAAGAACTCGCGCGCGGTTCACAAATTATCCGCGTATCAAAATCGCACCTCGTCAATGTGCGAAAAATCCAGTCTGTGCGTCCTGCGCTCAACAGTCGCCAGTTCGCCCTTATGCCCAACGGCGAAGAAATCCTCGTCAGCCGAAAATACGCGGGCGACCTCAAAGCAGCAATGCACTAACGCATTTCATCGGCGAAAAGTTGCATCTTGTCAAAAAAGTTTTCCGCACGCGCCGCGCCTGTTTTATGCCGTCCGTGAGTTATTGGCTGTAAGGGGAGTTCGGGGCGTGTGATTTTTGAAAATTGCTCGCTTTTTGATTCGGCGAGTCGTGTTTGAAAAAAATTTGCTCCGCTCGGCAAAAAGTGAGTCGTGTTCAGAAAAAAATTACTCGCCGAACGCATTGGACGGGTAATTTTTTTTTAGAAATTGCTTGCCTTCACAAAAAGGAAGGCGTGTCAGAAAAAAAATTGCTCCGCTGACGCTCAGGGAATCAATTTTTTTCTGGAAATTGCCCGCCGAACGCAAAAGTCAGCGAATGTCAAAAAAATTGCGCTTCTCCTGCAAGTTATTGGCTGGAAAGTTCGGGGAAAATCATTCTCTTAGCACGGCGTCCAGTTGCTTCATCATCTCCACGCGGCAAACCGCATAAAAGCGCACATTCACCGCCTCATCGCGAATCGGCACGGCAACGCGGCTTGATTTCTCCAGTTCGGGAAGATACGCGGCTTTTTCGGTGTAGTCGGTTACGAAAGCAGGGAGCGTGGAATGATTGATGATGTCGCGGAGGTCGGTGATGTCGTTTTGTTCGATGAACTTTGCCCCCGAAATCTCGCGCTTTACCACATTCGTCCAAAATCCCAGCGAAGACGCCATAATAAACGTTTCACCTGCAAGGTCGCTCAAAGCCACGGATTTCTTTTTTGCAAGGGCGTGGCTTTTCGGCAGAAAGACCTTCAAATGCTCATCAAAAAAATCCCTTGCATAAAAACGCTCGTCCGCTCTGTTCTCCGTCGTGATGATAATTTGGGTTTTGTCGTGCTCCAATGCCGAAAAAAGAGCCTCGTTTTCGCCGCACAGACTGCCTTTCACCTTCGTTTCGGGAGCGGCTTTATTGAAAATCTGCGTCAAATGCCACAAGGGAGCGGGTGCAATCGACAGCACCGTAATTTCCCGCGTCCGCTTATAAAAGCGCACGACCTCGCTTTCCATCTCGTTTTGCAGCGAAAGAATTCGCCGCGCATAATCCACAGCAATCATTCCCGTTTGATTTAGCGCAATCGTGTTCTTCGTGCGGTTGAAAAGCGGAACATCAAGAATATCCTCCAGCTTTTGAAGCGAGCGCGTCAGCGACGGCTGCGTTATGTTCACTTTCTCGCTTGCCGCAGTGAGCGTGCCGCAGTCCGCAAATGCCACCAGATTCTGCAAAATGTACGTCTCTATCATACGCTCAGTATAGCACGACTTTGCTATGCGCGCAACGAATAGCAGAATAGAAAACTTTGATTGTTCAATTTTCGAGCCGTCCGCTATACTCAGAATCACAAAGACAATCAAATGAGCAATAATGATACGGAGGAAAATATGAAACTCACATCAATTCTTGCAGCGACAGTTATCGCACTCATTACGTCGGGGGGAGTGTTTGCCCAAAACACAAAAAATTCAAAAACGCTAGTTCTGTATTTTAGCTGGGGCGGAACTACAGAAAAAATGGCAAAGATGATTTCTTCATCTACTGGCGGGGAACCCTTTAAGATTGAGCCGACTCAAGCCTATCCTACCAGTTACACGCCTTGCACGAAAGTTGTAAAGGACGAACTCGACAAGGGCATTTTTCGCACGGTCAAAGCCGCCCCCGACTTTTCTAAATACGACACGATTTTTGTCGGCGTTCCAGTATGGTGGCACACAGCTCCAACCCTTATGACTCATTTCCTCGAAGAAAACAAGGCTGCGCTTAAGGGAAAGACAATCATTCCATTCTGCACGTATCAGGCTACTTACCGCGCGGAAACGCTTCAGGCAAT
>CALDID010000036.1 GCA_937901865.1 uncultured Treponema sp. | reverse complement strand
AATTTTTGGCTTATTAAATTCGTCCATATATGCGCAATTACGCAGATTATACGGAGTGTCGCCTTGGTCAGCCCGCTTTTCAATCTTCGCCCAGTACTCATCAAGGTGTTTTTTGACCGCAGGATAATCTTTGATGTCAATTCTCGGTATGTTCTTTTCTTTTATGCCATTGTGCGTGTTGATAAGATACAAATCCGCGAAATTATATTCGTATCTTTTTATATCCCTGCCACGCAAAATCGGTCGTATTAGCTCCTCCGTTCGCTTTCGTTCCGCTTCATCTTTGCAGTTGTTCAAAATCTCTTCTCGCTTTTCTCTAGAGATGATAAACGCGTCATTAAAGCCTGTAAGAACACCACGATAAATATTTATATCCCAGTCTTTGAGAGGAACACCGACAGCTTCAATCTTTTGCTTTATGCTTTGCTCAATCGGACTCAAAATTACCCAGCTGTCTTTTGTTGCAAAGTTGCACAGCGAAGAATTTTGCTTCACGAATTCGCTCAAATTTGATAAGCCATCTTTTGTGAGCGTGGTTGTCGTGCAAGAAAGAGTTTTGCCTTCGTTTTTGTCCTTTGTGAAAAGCAATATGTTTGTATCGACTGTTGCGCTTTCAAAGACTTTTACTCCTGCAAAGTCAACAAGCAGTTTCGGGTTTGTTTCTTTTGCAAAGAAATCGCGAAGTTTTTCGCCGTAACCAGCTCTCATCCATTTGTTTGATGTGATGAAGCAAAGCCTTCCGCGTTTATTGAGCAAGTTTTGTCCTTTTTCATAGAACAAACAGTAAATGTCGCCTGTTCTTGCGAATGTTTTGAAGTTTTGTCCTTCATACATCTTTGCAAGTTTTCCGCCGTTGTCTTGCAACTGCACATACGGCGGATTGCCGATGACAATATCAAAGCCGTCCTTCACACCGAACATCCATTCTGCGTCAAAAAAGTCTGCGCATTTATTCTTGTCATACGGATTCCAGCTTGAAATCAAAAGAGCGTTTTCCTTTCCAAACCCCAACTGCAAAAGCTCATCTTTCAGCTCTTCTCTGATTTCTTTATCTCTTTCCCGCAACGCCTTTTTGTACTTCGGCGTTTTTGCTTTAAAAAGTTCATGGCGCACTTTTTGCAGTTCGCTCGTCAGTTCTTCAGTTCTTTGTGATGTCAAACCTTTTTCGCCGTCAAGTCCAATCAAGCTATTCGCCGTAACAAGCCTATTTTCAAGATTCGGCAGAGGTCGCACGCCGAAATTTGCTTTTTCTTTGTCGGCTTTCTGGTCAACAATAAGCGAGATAAAAAAGCGCAGGCGACTTATTTGCGTTGCAATCGGCTGAATATCGATTCCATGAATGCAGTTTTCTATCAGATAGAGCTTTCTTGCATAATCTAGTTCGTTATCATCAAACACGCTTAAAATCTCTTTTTGCAGTTCGTTCTTTTCTTTTACAGAAAGGCTCTTGTCGCTAGAGATTTTCTGAATCTGTATCTGCTTCCAGTTATCGTTCTGTGGGTCAAGTTTGTGAATGACATACACCATTTTCTGCAAAACGCCCATCGGGAACGCCCCCGAACCGCACGCAGGGTCAAGGATTTTACATTCGTCAATACAGCGCAAAATCGCTATGCACTCTTCGTCCGTAAAATCTGCATGTTTGTCGTTATATGCAATAAGGTCAGAAAGTTTTTGCTCAATGTCTTTTTCTGCGTCATTCCGAGCTTGAGTCGAAATCTTTGAAAGACAGAGCATTTTTTCTTTTAGGTACGCCTTTAAACTTTCGTCTACCATATATTCAACAATCGCGCGTGGCGTGTAAAAACTACCCGTCTGCTTTCGTGCGTTTGTTTTTGTTTCAGGATTATAACTTGCTAAAAGGTTTTCAAAAACACGTCCCAAAAGTTCAGGGTCAAGCGCAATGTCTTCTTCCACAGGCGTATTTTCTTGCACGGTAAACTTGTATTTTTGCAAAATGCGGATAATTCCGTTTACAACAACATCTTTCTTTTTTTTATCGTCGTACTCTTTGCTTAAATCTGTCAACACATCTTTTGCAAAGAAAATATAATCAGGCACAAAAAGAGCATTATCTTTTCTGTCCGAAAATCCGTCTTCATAGACTATCTTTGAGCCGCCTTGCTTGCCTTTTTCCGTTTCGCTCGGGTGGTCAAGACATTCAAACAGACCTCCGTTCATAAACGGAACTTTTGATTCTATCAGTTTGGTAAACTCATCAGGGGCTTTGAGGAATCGTTTATATCGCATAAGATTTGTTGCGTTTTGATTTTGCCCATCAAGGCGGAATGCTCTATTTCCCTGTTCTGCATTCAAACTAGCAAAGAAAAGATTTTGCAAAATTGCCTTATAATAAATGCTTTCATTTTCTTTGTTTTCACTTTCACAGACAGTATGCGGATTAAAAACAGTAATAATGTCTTGGATTTTGTTTTCGTCAAAAAACTCTTCGGGTATCAAATCTTTTTCTTTGATAAACCACACAAACAAAAGCCGAGTCAAAAGCCGAATAAGATTCTTTGCATTGTCGCTGCTGTTCGGATATTCCACCGTCTGCATCGCCCAAAAATACCAGTTCGACAGCTCCGTATAAAACCGCTTGTTAAGAGTCTGTGTGTCAAGGACTGCTGCCCACGCTTTATGCAACGTTTCAAAGCTATAAATATCATACGTCTTGGTCAGTTCTTCTATCGACATATCACAAAGTATTTCGATATGCGCTCTATGAGGCTTTGTGGCAACAATATCTTTGATAAGCGTAACTTTTTCAAGAACATCGCGCTCACTGTCTTTCTTATTCACTCTGCGGTTTATCACCGAAAGCGTAACAAGAGTATTTTCTTCCTCGCCATACTTAAAAACAACAAGTATCGGGATTGGAAAGAGTTTATTTATCTCTCTCGTAATGCGTGCAAGTTGTGTTTTTGTGTATTCGCTTTTTGATAATTCCACAGCAAAACAAAGATACGACTGCGGATTAAGTGGATTTACTGTTGAATCAAATAACTTTCCTTGATTTGTAAAAGAACCATCTGTGAGTTGAAAAAGAATATCGATTGATTTCCAATCATCGCAAAAAGCGTTTTCTTTATTGAACCGCTCTTTATTCACTGACGATTCAATGTACAATGATTCAAACTCGCTGAATGTCTTTTTGTCGAGCGGAGAGCGCAAACTCGTATCATATCCGAGCGTATCAAACAGCTCTATTCCAGCCTCAAAAACTTCCTTTGTGCAAAAGGCAGCGACAGCGTCTTCAATCTTTTGTTTTATATCCTGTTTCATCTAAACAATCCCTTGTTTCTATTTTATTTTATTATGAGCCAAGTAACAAGTTCAAAATCGCTTAATTTTGCCACTTGATTGTCTTTTGCAATCAAAACGCTATTTCGGCTCATTAAAAGTTTTACCGCGCTTCTTTTCTTAACGCTTTCTGCAATCTCTCTAACGCCATTTTCCAAAAGCATTGTGTAATGCTTTGTATCATTTTTTGTTTCATCGCTGAAAAGTTCGCAAAGTTTGTCATAAGGCTGTTTTTCGCCCGAGCAAAGCAAGCGCAATACTTCCAAAATTGCCTTTGAGTTTGTAAAATTAAACTTTACTGCCCCAGAATCATACACATAAACCAAAAAATATGGATTAAGCGGATTTATCTTTTCGCAATCCGCATTTTTATTTTTTTGTCTCAAACAGAAAATCACGCCTTTCTTTATTATGCTTTTTGCCGCTTCATCATACTCTTTTTCACAAGGACACTCTTTGCATTCAGGACTTGGCACAACCGCATAAATTCCCTCAGGTATCTTTTCCAGTCGTTCTGCTTTCTCTTTTAAGAAATGCGAAAGTTCCACGCGGAAATCGTCAAGCGTAAAATCGGTGAGCGAAATGCTATCGTTCATATCTTCCAAATCGAACACTTCTTCTTTGAGCCGCAAAAGTTGCTTGTCGCGATATTTCATATTATCATCAATCAGCTCTTTTACCTCGTCGCTTTTCAAGATATTATCTTCTGTTGTCGCCGTCAAATCAACTAACGCCATTCTGCTTTCAACTCTTGTTTTTAAGTTGATGTATTTATCCAAATCCTGCGTTGGCCAAAAATTTACCAGCTGAATACTGTTGTTTTCGCTTCCCAATCGGTCAATTCGTCCGAAACGCTGAATAATGCGCACAGGATTCCAATGAATATCGTAGTTTATAAGATAATCACAGTCCTGCAAGTTTTGACCTTCGCTAATGCAGTCTGTTGCAATTAAAATATCGATTTCTTTTTCTTCGGCGATATTAAGTTCCGCTCTGTGCTTTGCTTTTGGCGCAAAATTTACCAATATCGTATTAAAATCGCTTTTGCCGAATGTAGATGCTGTTTCATTGCCGCAAACAAGTGCACTTTCAAGACCGAGTTCTTTTTTTGCCCAATCTCGAATATTGTCAAACAAATAGTGTGCCGTATCAGAAAACGCCGTAAAGACAATTACTTTTCTATTGTTATTGTTCAAAGGCTTTTCGGCTTTTTCTTTTATCAGCCGTTTTAATTCCACTAGTTTTGCATCTCGTTCTGCACTGATTTTTTGCGCAGTATCGCGGATTAAAATCATAGAAGAACGGTCATTGCGCAAATCTTTTTTCCAATCGTCAAGTTTCAAATCAGCAAGGCTGAATTTTAGTTTTTTGCCGACCAAAAACTCTGCATTTTCGCTTTCGCCTAAATCGTCATTGCTTTCTAGCAAAGTCTCATTATCAAAATCCTGTTCCACTTGATTCGAGAGCGCAAATTTTTCTTTTTCACTCTCTGACAGTTTTTCATACGCTTCTATCTTGTTAAGCAAATCCTTTATTTGCTCTACCGTCCGGGAAATAGAAATAGAAAATGATTTTACCGAGCTTTCAAGCCGCTTCAAATAGCCCACTTTCATCATTCCTATCAGCGATTTTTCGCGGTCATCTTGCACGAATGCTTCTACTGCCGAGCCTGCAAGCCGTGCGTAATAATCTTTTTTTTCGTCCTTTATGTACTTTGATGGATTAAAAATAGAAAGCTGATAATGCGAAATCTGTTCGTTAATTGCTTCATATTCAGGAAACTCATCTTGCGTATCAATTTTTGCATATACCGCTTTTGGTTTTAATCTAACAGGAAATTTTCCCGTTTTTTCGTCATTGTAAAACTTTGTGATGTGCTTCCGAGAGCGCGCAATCGTGAGTTCGTCCAACAACTTAAAAAACGATGTATCCAATTTCTCAAGCAATGCTTTTGTAGTACGGTTTTTATTTTTCTTCGGGTCTGCCCAAATCGAAAACTGTTTCTGCGCATTTTCGAGTGTTTTTGCAATATCTGTTATCCCCGTATTTTCCCGTAGTGCCGCTTGATTTCCTTCTGTGATAAAGTTTATCTGATTTCGCAAATCTTTGAGCGAATTATTTACAGGCGTTGCTGAAAGAAGCAATACTTTTGTTTTTCCGCCCTCCTTAATGACTTTTTCCATAAGCCACTTTGCTCTATTCATTCGTTTTTCGCCGTTTTTTTCTTTTTCCATAGGATTGCCTTTGAAATTGTGGCTTTCGTCAATCACCACTAAATCATAAGCACTCCAATTAAACGATTCAAAACGATGACCGTCTGCGCCAGATATACCAGTAACGCGCCCCATATCTGTATGATACAAAATATGATAATGAAATCTGTCGGCTTGCAAAATATTAAGTGTGCTGTTTTTTGATGCTTGGTACACAGTCCAGTTGCTTCCTAGATTTTTCGGACAGAGAACCAACACATTATAATTTCGCAATTCAAAATATTTTATTACAGCCAACGCCTCAAACGTTTTTCCCAAACCAACCGAATCCGCAATAATACAGCCGCCATGCTTCAAAATCTTATTGATTGCGCCTTTTACGCCGTCTTTTTGAAACTCATACAGTTTGCTCCAAACAACAGTATCTTTAAATGCCGTTTCGTCAAATAATTTGCTATCTTTCTGCTCTTCAAGATAATCATGGAACAAACAATAAAGCGTCTTAAAATAAACAATCTCGGGCGGATTTTCTGCGTACAACTGCTCCAAATATTTGAGCACTTCTGCTTTTACATCTTGTACAAGTCCTGTTTTGTCATTCCAAACAGCGTCAAACCAGTTTTTTATCTCTTCTTTTTGCCTGTCGCTGTCTACAACCAGGTTCAGTTCAATATTGCTGCTTTCTTTTTTTAGCCCTAGCCCGCTCGTTGTAAAATTGGAACTGCCGCAAAGGGCTTGCGGATAATTCTTTTCATTCAAATCGACATAATACATTTTGCCATGCAAAAAATTCGGCTTAACGATTGACTTTATTTCCGCCTTTTCTAAAAGCCATTGTGCACACTTTTGAGCGATTTTCTTCTGCGAGATTTTTTCGTTTATTGAAACAGATATAGTATCATCTTCTATTTTGTAGTTTTTTACGTCAGTCGTACTGTTTTGAATAAAAGTTGGCTCTCCAAACAGAAAACGCAAAGATTTTATCTTATCCAAATTATTGTGCAGGGAATAATAAGCAAAAATCGTAAAATACGCTGATACAATAGAAATTTCCGAACCGTCTTTTACTGTTTCTTTTAAGAAATCGCCCACATTTCCGAATGTTTTATTGTCAATAATACAATTATTCACTAAACTCATATTCTTTCATTATAGCAACACATCTCTTATTTGTCCAATTTTTTCAAAGATGTTATAAGTTATCAGCTCCCTCTAGTAAAAAACTGTCATCATATTAAACAGTTCTTCACAGTTGCTTTACCATATTCTTATATACAATAAAGCGGAAAGCTATTATGCTATAATACCGATGATAAGTATGACACATTCGGGAACGCACCTACTGCTAGGGAGGAAGTATAATCTAGGTCAAGGAGCGATTTGATATTTTACACACCCCGTTTTATTGCATTTTCATAAAAAGCCCCTATTTCACATTTCGCAAAACAGGGACTTTCTCATTTTATGCTATTTTAATAGCTCTGCAATTTCTGCTCTCTTCCAACGGAGTGCCACATTATACGCTGTTTCTCCATCACGGTTTTTAATACTCTTATCCAGTGTTGTTTCTAAAAGTTTTTTCACCGTTTCTAAAGAAGCTGTTTTTGCAGCATAATGCAAAATAGTTTCGCCTTGAATATCTTGGTTGTTGCCGACATACTCAACTAACGAATCTAAAATAGCCTCGTTTCCTTTTTGCAACGCCGCACTAGCCGCATTTTCGCCTGCATTATCAAAAATAAACGGGTCGGCGTTATGCTCTAAAAGCGTGCGCGCTAAAGAAACTTGCTTTAGCATTATCGCTTCTTGAAGAGGAGTGTGTCCCTTTCCATTTCTTTGATTTATCGGATACCCCTTATCAATAAGCATTTCAAGCACATCTGCACTTGCCTTTTTGCTCACAGCAATATGAACAGGAGTGTTGCCGTCGGTATCCATTAACGATAATGAAGAACCTAAAACAGCATTTATCAATGTTTCATTTTCTTTTAGCACAATCGAAAACGGAGAATTTTCATAACTATCACGCGAAAGAGGATTTGCACCTGCGTTACGAACAAGCGTTATTAACTGCAAATTCTTTGTTTTTGCAGCTTCGTGATACGGATTAGAACCGTACATATCCTGAATCTGAATATTTGCACCGTTTTCAATCAACATAGTTGCAATCTCAACTTGTCGGCGTTCTATAGCATCTGTCAAAACAGGCTTTCCCGTTATATCAGTTGAATCAACATACGCTCCGTTGTCAACAAGTAGCGTCGCCATTTTTAGCTTGCCAGTGCGAGCCGCAGTTGCAAGAGGTGTTTTTCCGCTTGTATTTTTTGCGTCAATTTCAGCTCCATTCGCTAAAAGAATTTCACCAGCTTTCAGTGCGTCCCAATTCACACAATGGTGCAAAGGCGTATTGCCAAGATTGTCGTGCGCATTGACATCAGCATTTGCATGTATCATAGCTTTCACTATTTCAGGGTTATTTGTTTGCACTGCATAAAAAATAGGTGTCTCTCCACTTGAGTTTGCAGCATTAGCATTTGCCCCCTTTTCTATCAACGCACTAACTGCATCAGGAAGCTCCCAGCTTGCCGCATAATGCAATGGTGTATTTTGATTACCATCACGAGCATTTATCACAGCAAGCGTTAATAACCATTCTTGCTTTTCGCCGCCACTTTTAAATGCAAGTTTTAAGGGGCTATCGTTATTTGAATTAGTAGCAAACACATCCGCCCCTTTTGCTAAAAGCAAATCTACCGCTTCTCTATTGTCTTTTTTTATCGCCACATATAAAACACTGTCTCCGTTTTGGTTTCTTGCGTTTTCGTCAGCACCTACCGAAAGCAAATATTCTATATCGCTTGTACTTGCATTATTCTGCAAAGCAATATGAAGCGGCGTATTTCCCTCAGAATCTCGCATATTCACATTTTCTGCATTTATAAGAAGAGGCAATATACCTTCATGCTCAAAAGCTCTCGTCAAGGGAGTCCTGCCATTGTTATCCCGTGCATTTATGTCGGCATAATGCGCCGCAAAATACTTTATTTGCTCAGCATTAGCTCCTTCAACAGCGATTGCTAACGGCGTTATTCCCTCTTTATTGCGCTCATTGCATGAAGCACCGTTTTTTATAAGCAAATCGAGTATGCTCTCATCGCTTTTGTTCATTGTCGCATTATGAAGAGAGGTATCACCAAAAGAATCTTTTGCGCTCACATCAGCTTTGTTTGCTACCAGTGCTTGATAAATCTTGTTTTGTGCAGGACGCGGAATGATTAAAAGAATTGGCGATTTTCCAACTCTATCGCGCGCATTGACATCAGCTCCGCCTGTGATAAGCATTTTCACAATATCTTCTCTGCCATATCGCACAGCTTCGTGAAGCGGAGTTGAGCCTGTAGAATCCTGCACATTCAATTTAGCTTTATTCGCAATAAGATACGCCACAATTCCCGTATGTCCACTGATAGAAGCGATATGAAGCGGAGTCTGTCCATCGTCAGAGCGAATATTCATATTACGAGTGCGAACAGCGTCTTCAAAATATGCAAAATCTTCTCGCATAGGCTCTACATTCGCCAAAATTAAAGAAGCTGCAATCCGAATAGAAACCGTATCTGCAAAATCTTCGTATGCATACACAAGCGGTGTATTACCGCTATCGTCTTTTTCCGACAATGGTAATTCTCTTGAAATGCAAAGATTTACCGCATCTTCATTCTTGTTTATTACAAAGAAATGCACAATCGTTTTTCCGTCAAAGTCAACAGCACTGCCTGTTTTCTTTGTAACCATTATGTCATTATATACATCGCTTTTTTGCATTGCGATTTCTAACGCAGTTTTTCTGTTTGTATCGCGAGCAAAAATATCGCTACCTGCTTCAACTAAGATTTTAGCAGTTTCCACACTTCCCGATTTTATTGCAACTAAAAGCGGCGTTTCGTTTTCATTGTTCTTCAAATCAAGAGTTGCGCCCTTTGCAATCAAAAATTCAGCCATTTCGCTATCGTTATATTTTGCGGCAATATGCAAAGCAGTGTTTCCTTCCTCGTCAGCCATATCGACAGCAGCTTTTGTAGCAAACATCTCTTTTGCTTCAGCGTTGCGACCTGCTTTTATAAGTTCTTGTACCGAAAGTTCGTTAGTTGGATTAGATTTTGGAGCTGTAGAAGTCGTTGTAGCACAGCTTGCAAGAAAAAGAGCCGCTAAAAATGCAGCAGAAGTATATTTAAATGCCATAAAAAAATCTCCTAATAATATAGGTTCTCTCTATATTATCGGAGATTTCCAGTATAAACGTGAAAACACACTTTGTGTCTTTAATTAGCCAAAGTATCTTTTCAAAAGACCTGCAAAACCGCAACCATGTCTTGCTTCGTCCTTTGCCATTTCGTGTACAGTGTCGTGCACAGCGTCATAGTTCAGTTTTTTCGCTAACGCTGCAAGCTCCATTTTGCCAGCACACGCACCTTTTTCAGCAGAAGAGCGAAGCTCAAGATTTTTCTTTGTTAACGGCGTTACAATATCGCCTAAAAGCTCTGCAAATTTTGCGGCGTGTTCAGCCTCTTCAAATGCATAGCGTTTGAATGCTTCTGCAATTTCAGGGTATCCCTCTCTATCCGCTTGCCGAGACATAGCCAAATACATTCCCACTTCACTACATTCTGCGGTGAAATTATCCTTTAAGCCCTGTACTACAGCAGCATCATAATCCTTTGCAATGCCGATAACGTGTTCTGTTGCGTATCCTGCACCATCTTCTTTCTGTTCCTCAAACTTGCTTGCAGGAACTCCGCACTGAGGACATTTCTCTGGCGGATTATCGCCTGTATGTACATAACCGCAAACTTTGCAAACCCATCGCTTCATAAAAAAGCCTCCTAAAAGAGTGTGTAAACGAGAAAAAGTATCAATTACAAAAACAAAAACGAAATAGATACTTTAGTGAATGTTAAAGCACAAATATACCGTTGTCAACAGAAAAGAGTATTATTTTTGGAAGTGTTTCAAAAGGTATGCTTAACCGTATGTCATTCCCATGCTTAATACAGGAATCTATCTGTTCTAGGCATTTTGAAAAGATTATCTGGTCAAGGTGAGATAGTAACACGTTTTTTCTAGCATACCTTTTGTAACAGCTCCTACTTGTGCAGTAGTAAGCCTATTACTTGTGCAGGAGTAAGCCCATTACTTGTGTAGGAGTAAGCCTATTACTTGTGTAGGAGTAAGCCTATTACTTGTGCAGGAGTAAGCCTATTACTTGTGTAGGAGTAAGAGGCTTACTAGACCTATTCAGAAAACGTATGTCATTACCTTACTTGATACGACAATCTATTGCAATATAGTCGTTTTGAGAAAGAGGCTGTGCCTCAAATTATCGGGTCAAGGTGAGATAATGACACGCTTTTTCTAGCATACCTTTTGTAACAACTCCTTGTATGCAATAGTACTTGCAAAATTGAACAAAAGCGACAGTTTTATTTAATTTTATGTGAAATGATTTATTTTTTTTATTCTATTGATTATAATACAAATGAGAATTATTTTTTTTGAGGAGCTGTATTTTGGCTAAGACGAAAGAAAAGAAAAGCAAACTCTTTTTGTTTATCGTTGCAATTTTGGGCATAATGGTCGTGTGCTTGAATCTGGCGCAGATGTTTATTACATCGAAAATCGCAGAAAAGAAAATCGAAGATACGGTTATTATTGAATCAAAAGAAGTTTCAAATCAGGCTTCAATCGCGATAAAGCACTTGCTTGAATCGTATTTTAGGGCATTGGATTTTTATGTATACTCCGAGGCGGCGCAGTCGGGCGATGAAGCGGCGATTATTGAGTATATGCGGCAGTCGGTGAGCATGCGCCCCGAATTCTTCAATTATATCGGCTGGGTCAATGCGGCGGGACACAACACCACCGATACAGGCAGTGAAAGCGAAGTGAGCGACCGCGTGTATTTCAAGGCGATTATGGGCGGCGCAGATACGTTTGTGGGAAATCCCGTTACGGCGCGTTCAACGGGCATTACGACGATTCACGTCTGCAAAGCGGTAAAGGTAAACGGAAAGACAATCGGGCTTTTCTTCGGCGCGGCTTCTCCCGACCTTGTGTCAAAGGCACTTGAGGAAATGGACTTGGGCGACTTGGGCTTCGGCGTGATTTTCGGCGGAGACGGAACGTATGTGGGCGCAAGTGCGTCGTGGATGCGACGATAGCACGTGAAAAGGTGGTCATACTTGACCGCTGCCGCAGGATCGGGCTCGATGGTGCGGTCGATGTGCAGGAAACGCCTGCCTTCCAGATAGAAGTGGGAAAGCTGCTCGTAATCAGCTGCATAACGGTACTTCAGGTCAAATGGATGTGTCCGCAGGACGTCGGTCCGGACGAAGACCGACTGGTGGCAGAATGTGATCTTGTGGTCCCGGTAGGGTTCTTCGGCCCGGAGGGTATAGATTCCGTGATCCAGAATCTGTTCCGTATTGCCGAACACGACTTCAGCCTCCGGATGGATTTCCAGGAATGCGGCAAAGTCGGCAACGACGTGTTCATCGACGAACACGTCGTCGGCGTTCATAAAGAGGATCCACTGGCCGGTGGCCAGCCGGATGCCCTTGTTCATTGCATCGTAGAGCCCCTTGTCGGGTTCGCTTACAATCCGGCCTGTCGTTTCGATGCGTTCCCGGTAGCGGTCGATGACCGTCATCGTCCCGTCTTTGCTGGCTCCGTCGATGATCAGGTACTCCAGATTGCCATAGGTCTGTCCCCCCACCGACAAGATGGTCTTTTCCACGACATTACGGGCATTGTAGCAGATCGTGACGACAGATATCCTGGGTTTGGTCATTGTACTGGTGAATATGGTTTTACCTATCTTTCGGCGCGTACGGGATGCTGGAGGAAATCTTCATACGTGAGCCGGATACCCTCTTCCAATTCGGTCTTGTAGGTCCAGCCCAATGATGTGGCCTTGCTGACATCGAGGAGTTTGCGCGGTGTCCCGTTCGGGCGGGAAGGGTCCCATCCGATGCTGCCGGTGTAACCCACGGTCTTTGCCACGAGTTCGGTGAGGGCCTTGATGGTAATCTCTTTTCCGGTCCCGGCATTGACCGTTTCATTGCCACGGTAGCGGTTCATCAGGAACACGCATAGATTCGCAAGGTCATCGACATAGAGGAATTCCCGCAAGGGACTTCCGTCGCCCCAGCAGGTGACCCTCTCCAGCCCCTTGACTTTTGCTTCGTGGAACCGCCGGATCAGCGCTGGCAGAACGTGGCTGTGTTCGGGATGATAGTTGTCATTCGGGCCATAGAGGTTGGTCGGCATCACGGAGATGAAGTCGGTGCCATATTGACGGTTGAGGTATTCACAGTATTTGAGGCCGCTGATCTTGGCCAGCGCATAGGCTTCGTTGGTCTGTTCAAGGGGACCGGTGAGCAGACAGTCCTCCCGCATCGGTTGCGGGGCCAGACGCGGGTAGATGCAGGATGATCCCAAAAACATCAGTTTCTTGCAGCCATTCTGCCACGCGGCATTGATTACATTCATCTCCAGAATCATATTCTGGTACATAAAGTCGGCGGGCGCACCCTGGTTCGCCACGATGCCGCCCACTTTGGCGGCGGCCAGGAATACATATTCCGGTTTTTCTGAGGCGAAGAACTTCTCTACGTCCTCCTGCCGTGTGAGATCGAGTTCCGCGTGGGTCCTGGTGAGGATGTTGACGTACTCCTGCCGCTGCAGCTCGCGTACGATGGCGGAGCCTACCATACCCCGGTGTCCGGCTACATAGATTTTACTGTCTTTTTCCATAATCGTGAGATTTCAGCCCTGGCTGCAGAGCGGGTTTAGAAAATCCTTTCCATCAGTTGCCACTTTTCGTCGCTGCGGGCGTCTGCGGCACAGCCCTGGAACCGGGCGACGTACGCCTCCCATTCGGCTTGCCGGGGCAGGGTGGCCAGCCGGGCCATATCCCGCTGCCAGTCG
>CALDID010000035.1 GCA_937901865.1 uncultured Treponema sp. | reverse complement strand
ATGCCTCGTCTCCGATTTTTGTAACACTATTCGGAATTACTACAGACGAAAGCGACGTGCACATACGGAACGCACCTACGCCGATTTGTGTAACACTATCAGGAATTACTACTGACACAAGAGATGTGCAATAAAGAAACGCCCCCTCACCGATTTCTGTAACGCCGTCGGGAATCACCACGCTCGTTACGCTCTTGTCCGTACATCCTTTCAGCACGCCTTCTTCAATATCCAAAATATCCGCCATTTCTTCTCCCCTTTTGTCGCAAAATCAGTACAAGCCTTGACTGACTTTCAGTATAAGGCTTGTCGGACTTTCAGTATAAGCCTTGTCTAAAGTTCAGTATAAGGCTTGTCTGATTTTCAGTATAAGTACTTGTACTGAAGTTCAGTATAAGCCTTATCTAAAGTCTAGTATAAAGCCTTGTCTAAACTTTAGTTACCACTATCAATATAAATGACACTGTGCCCTACAAGACCGTCCTCGACGGTTATTCCACGTTTTTGGCTTGCTCGCGGATATTTTCGAGCGCGTCTTTGGCGTTCACCACCATTTCGCCGACTTCCTTGAACTGATTTTTGCTGCCGATGGTGTTGATTTCCCTGTTCGCTTCTTGGCAGAAAAAGTCAATGCGCTTGCCCGGCGTAACGCTCTCAAACTCACGATGCAGCGATTCCAAATGCGAATGAAGCCGCACGATTTCCTCGTTAATCGTATAGCGAACCATAAGCGCGGCGGTTTCGGTCAGCACTCGCTGTTCGTCCACCTTGTCGCCTAAAAGCTCCTCAAAGCGCGCAATGATTTGCTCCTTGAACTTCGCTTCCATCTTCGGCTGCCATTCCTTGAAGAACGCGGCGCAGTTGTCGAGCACGGCAAGTTTTTTCTCAAGGTCGGCTTTGAGCTTCGCGCCCTCCTTTGCCCTCGCCTCCACGAACTCCGAAAGCACCGCGTCAAACACAGGCGCGATATGCTCCCAATATTTTTCCGCGTCGTAGCTTTTGTCCACGTTCAAAACGCCGTCTTGCGACAAAACCAAATTCAAGAGCGTCGCACTCTTTTGCGCCGTCCAATTTATGCGCGTTGCTTCAGGATTTGACTCCTGATAAACGCTGTGCCGAAAACCGTAACTGTCGTCCCAAGGCTCTGCCACGTCTTTGGGGAACGTGCCAATCGCCTCGCTGACCTGCTTTATCGCGTTCGCGTAAGAAAGAGCCGCCGCCGTATTCACGCTGATTTTCGTCGCGGGCGCGTTGTCGTGCAGGCGAATCGTGAGGTCGATTTTGCCCCGCACGATTTTCTCGCCGACAAGTGCGCGGATACGGCTTTCTATCGGAGACATAAAGCTCGGCATATTCACCGACAAATCCAAAAAGCGCGAGTTCACCGATTTCATCTCTACGCTTATCTGCAAATCAGAGTCTATCACCTCTTTATAGGCGTATCCTGTCATACTATTCATTCTTTTGCTCCCACGCACAGCGTGCTTTGTAAAATAGAAATTGCCAAAGGACTAAAAGCCCCCTGCTAAAGACAATTTATGTATAAAACTCCAAAGTCAAATGTCTTCTATAATTTGATGATAACAGCTTTAGAGCACTTTTTCAATAAAGGAGCAAAACACACGTCTTTTACAAGAATTCTTTTATCATTGCAATAATACTTTTCAGCTGCCCCGTTGTCAGCGAATACAGAAAATCTATATTTTCACTTTTGCAAGACGCAGAAGCATTCGACTTTTCAAAAAACTCCGACGGCTGTAAATCCAAATATTCGCAGATTGAAAAAAATCCCTGCATAGACGGCAAATGTCTGCCGTCTTCGATGTAATTTATGTAATTCACGTTTTGACCAAGTGCAAGGCTCATTTCCCTCGCAGAGATTTTCTTTTCGTTTCGCAACAGACGCAATTTATCGGCAAAATCTTTCTTAAACGTGTCAAAGTCCATATACAAACTCTAAACTGTTAGTTTTTCTATTTTGCAATCTCTATCACTGTAGAACGCCCATTTTGCAAGGTTACACTTTGTAAAATTCTTATTTTTGCAATCACAAGAATTGCAAAAGAAAGGCTGGTTTTATGAAGAAAATCTTGATTATCGGGGCAGGACCTGCGGGGCTGACGGCGGCGTATGAGCTTTTGAAGCGCGGCGGTTTTGAAGTGTGTGTGTTTGAAGAAAGCGGCGTATTCGGCGGCATTTCGCGCACGGTGAATTACAACGGAAACCGAATGGATATGGGCGGACACCGCTTTTTCTCAAAGATGAGCGAAGTGAATGACTGGTGGGCAAAAATGCTCCCGCCGCAAAGTGCGCCAGCAAAAGACGATATTCTGCTAAACCGCGCTGTTCCGCTCTCTCCTGACGGGCGCAACCCAGAAACCGAAGACGCGGTAATGCTCACCAGACATCGCGTGTCGCGCATTTTGTTTGACGCAAAGTTTTATGATTATCCCGTGTCGCTCAAAATGCAGACACTTTTGAATATGGGATTTTTCACCACGCTGGCAGTCGGCTTTTCGTATCTGCATTCAGTGTTTCACAAACTGAGCGAAACGAACTTGGAAAACTTCTATATAAATCGCTTCGGGCGAAAACTCTACGAGCTGTTTTTTGAGTATTACACCGAAAACCTGTGGGGACGGCACCCGAGCGAGATTGACGCTTCGTGGGGCGCGCAGCGGGTAAAAGGGCTTTCGATTTCGGCAGTGTTCAAGGATATTTTCGGGAAAATGTTTGCAAAGAAAAATCGCAAAGTGGAAACATCGCTTATCGAGGAGTTCAAATATCCAAAGCTCGGTCCGGGACAGCTGTGGGACATCACGGCGGAAAAAGTGCGTGAAATGGGCGGAGAAATCGTGCTGAATGCGCGCGTAGTGAGATTGAGACGCGGCGAAAGCGGAAACATCGAGAGCATTGTGTACGAAAAGGACGGTGCAGAAATCGAAATTGCGGGCAACATCGTGATTTCGTCAATGCCGATAAAAGATTTGGTTGCAGGAATGAACAATGTTCCGAGCGACATTGCGCGGATTGCTTCGGGCTTGCCGTATCGCGATTATATGACGCTCGGCGTTTTGGTGAAAAAACTCGCGCTCAAGAACAAAACCGCGCTCAAGACGGTGGGCAACATCGTGCCTGACTGCTGGGTGTATGTGCAGGACAGAAGCGTAAAAATGGGGCGGTTTCAGATTTACAACAACTGGTCGCCGTATATGGTCAAAGATTTGGAGCATACGGTATGGCTCGGCTTGGAGTATTTTGTGAGCGAGAGCGATGCGATGTGGAATATGAGCGAGGCTGATTTTGCCGCGTTCGGCATTGCGGAGATGGTGAAGCTCGGTCTGATTGAAAGCGCAAACGATGTGATAGATACGCACCTTGAGCGCGTAAAAAAGGCATATCCTGCGTATTTTGACACATACAGCGAAATGGACACGCTCCGCACTTGGCTCGACACAATCGGGAATCTGTACTGCGTGGGGCGAAACGGTCAGCACCGCTACAACAACATCGACCATTCGATGATGACGAGTTTTGAGGCGGTCAGAAACATTGTAAGCGGGAACGCCGACAAATCGAATATCTGGAATGTGAATACGGAGAAGGAATACCATGAAGGGAAATAAGATTTATGCAACAGATTTTGACACAAAAATTGAAAAAGTAGAAAATGCTTTTCTTTCGTCAAAATGGATATGGGTTTTTGAAGGTCTAATCTTATTGTTAGGGCTTTGCATGTTTATTCCGTCTTTGCAGAACCTAGCTATAGCATTTGGCGGAAAAATAGCAGGACACCCGCTTCACGCTGAAAGTTGGAAGAATAATTTTAACTCTTATGCACTGGCAGGTATAAGCATTGTTGCAATATCAATCGTATTTTATTCTGTGTGGAAAATCGGCATAAAGGAAAAAAATATTTTACTCTATGCTTATGTTTTATGGTGTGTCCTTGCTTTCATTACGATTTGTCTGCATGAGCCGTGGCGCGATGAGTTAAATGTATGGCGCATACTAAAACAGTTCAATATGCAAGAGATATTTCACGAAATGCGGTATGAGGGGCATTTTGTGCTATGGTTCTATGTTTTATATCCGTTTGCAAAACTGGGTTTTCCACTTTTTACGCAAGCAATTATTACTTTTCTTATTGCAGCAATTACCGCTTGGATACTATTTTGGAAATCACCTTTCAATGTATTTTCTAAAATCGCATTTGCCTTTAGCGCACCTTTTCTTTATTGGTACCCAGTCTTTGCCCGCCCTTATATGCTTTTTGCTCTGCTAACAATAATACTTGCGTGCCTTTATGAAAAACGCCGCGAGCATCCTTGCATTTTTGGTGCAATTCTTGGGCTTATAACACTTACTCACGCTTACGCAGAAGGATTTGCAGGAATGATTTGGCTTTCAGTATTTGTATCAGACATTGTTCTGCCTTGGAAATCGCTTAGCAAGAAAGAGCAAAAGAACAGAACTGTAGGCGCAGTAATTACAATAGTTTTCACACTTTTTGCATTCGCTCAAGTTGCTCCTGCATTTACAGAAGCGGCTTATAATACACAACGGCTTGCGGGATACGCCCAGCAAGTAGGAATATTAAAATCTATCGCAAGTTTTGTACTGTCATGGGAAATGCCTTTGATATTTGTTCCGTTTGCTGCCGTAATCGTAGCGACTATTGCTTTATATCTTTTCAAAGTTTCCAAAAACTTGTTTTTGATTACTCTGATTGGCGGAATTTGGATGCTTGTTTTTTCCGTTCGGCTGTATGGAGCTGGAGTTCCAACACGAGCAAGTATGTGGCTTTTCATTATTCTTTTCGCTTTGTGGAATATCAGAAGCCACGCTGCATCTTCTCTGCTTTTGCTGTTTTCTCTCGCCTGTATCAATTTTTCGCCTATGGCTTCTGATTGGAAAAAAGAATATTCTGGAATGAAATCTCTGAGCGAATATATTGAAAAAAACATAAACAAAGATGAAAAAATTTTCTTGTGTGCAACAAACGGTGGCAAATTGCTTTCTGTGTATCTAAGCGAAAATAATTTTGCAAGATTTGAAGACGGAAACGAAAATTTATATGAGCGTGTGAAAGCCGATTGGGGTAGAGAACCTAAAAATGCAAATGAATGTCTTTCAGATAGATTTGCAGAAAGCGGAAAGAATACTGTCCTTGTTGTTTTGCCAATGCCGCAAATATCGAAGACAAAAGATATGTACCATTTGGAATACAAATGCGATGTGCTGTTTGAAAATGATGCAAGCAATGTTATTTGTGATGAGAAGTTCTATCTGCTGAAAGTATACAATGAAAAGCCGTCTGATTCTGGCTTGGAATTGGCATATTAAAGATTCGCAGATAAGGATAGCGCAATGAAACTAAAACAAACATCGATTCAGCTTTTTCTGTATCTCATCGTCGGAGGACTTGCCACGCTGGTGGAATGGGCGGCGTTTTTTGCTCTGAACACCGTCTGCGCCCTGCACTACGTCCCCGCGACTGCATTGGCATTTGTGCTTTCCACGGCGGCAAACTGGCTTTTCGGCAGACTGATTTTATTCCGTGCGTCCAAAAGCACCGCGAGCGAAATTCTCAAAATCTACGCGGTAAGCGTTATTGGGCTTTTGCTGAACCTTGCGATAATGTTCTTCGCCGTGGAAAAACTCCATTTTTCAGAAATGATTGCCAAAATCGGCGCAACAGGCATTGTTTTCGCGTGGAATTTTTTGATTCGCAAACTCGTAATTTACCGAATCTAAAAATTCTGTAGTACAATACCTTGTATGAGAGATTCTAAAGAATTACAGAGGAAGAAATATCTTCTTGCAAAAATTGCTCAGTTTAGACTTTTTGACGATGATTTTATGTCAAAAGTTTTTGAAGACGATATTGAAGCGACACAGCTTTTGTTGAGAATAATCTTGCAGCGCGATGACCTTGAAGTAACAGAGTCAAAAGGACAGGTTTCTATCAAAAATCTGCTCGGTCGTTCTGTTAGGCTTGACATAAAAGCAAAGGATAAGACTGGAAAACTCTACAATATAGAAGTGCAACGAGCCGACAGCGGTGCAGACGAAAAGCGAGCAAGATATTATAGTGCCATTTTGGACGCAAACTCTCTTTTACCTCGTCAAGATTTTTATAAACTGCCTGAAACATACATCATCTTCATAACAGAACATGATGTTCTCAAAGGCGGTTTGCCATTGTATCACATAAATCGCAAAATCGAAGAAAGTGGACTGACTTTTTGCGATGAAGCGCATATAATATATGTGAATGGTGAATACAAGGGAGATAACGACATCGGAAAGTTAATGCATGATTTTTCGTGTAATAATCCTGATGATATGAAGTTGGCTCTTCTTGCCGAAAAGACAAGATATTTCAAGAAAGACGAGAAAGGAGTTAGACGTATGTGCAAGATTATGGAAGATTTCGCTGCGGAAGAACGAAATGAAGAACGCGAAGAAATGGCTATTGGTATGATTGAAGTTGGAAAGATGTCATACGCAGAAATAGCTGCAGTTTCAAAACTTTCTGAAGACAAGGTAAAAGAACTCGCCAAAAGAATAAAAGCTATTTTTTGAATGGAACTTTTTGGTTCGCAAACTCGTGATTTACCGAATCTAAGAAACAAAAACCGTGCTCGACATACACCGCCGAACACGGTTTTTGCTTACCATACCGTTTTTACGTCGTATTTTGGGATAATCGTGTCGCGCGTTATTATCGCAAGCTCCCGCAATTTCGCCTGCGAGATAAGCAAGCGGTCAAACGGGTCGTTGTGCAAATGCGGCAGCTGTTTTATTCCCTCGATTTCAACGGAATCAATAGAGATGATTTCAATTCCACGTTCTATGCAAATAGACTCGATTTTAGGAATATCAGCTT
>CALDID010000034.1 GCA_937901865.1 uncultured Treponema sp. | reverse complement strand
TCTGTTTCATTGAAAGTAACCGAGATTCCGTTTACTTTGCTACTCCACCTTGCATACAGCGTTAGGTCGTAGTAAATTGGTTGGGATATATCAAATTCTGTGTTGCTATAATTATCTGCACTATAAAGTCCCCAAAGGTACCAGCCACCGAAAGTGTATCCCTCTTTTGTCGGCGTAGGAGGCAATTCCGAAAGTGTGTCGCCAACACGAAGCGTCTGAGGTTCGATTTCTGTGCCGCCACTTGTATCGAAAGTTACCGTAACATCTATCCAATTCATAGTTACTGCAACTTCTTGAGTTTCGCCTTCTACGACTGTTGCATTCGCTATACCACTGGCGAGAAAATAGCCAGAATCGCCGGCACTTGCGCCGTATGCACGCACCCAAACAGTATATATGCCTGCGTCAAGGTCGTAAAATTCGACAGTTTCTCCTGGCTTGGCATCTTTATGATTTTCTTCCTTAACGTACCACGAACTACTCCAAACAGGAGTTACCTCTCCTTTGAACACAGATATGTAATACCATGAAACATCACTCACTGACACCGAGCGCGCAACCATGGGCATTGTCAGTACAATCGACGATGTGCTGTTTTCTGACACATTTGCGCACGAAGCGAGTATGAACGCCGACAATACACCTACTATAAGTTGAATTCGCTTAGTCATACAGAACCTCCTTGTAAAAGAATTAGCGATTTGAGAACGGAGCGGTGAACACTAATGAACAATGAAGTATGGGAAGACGTGTATTAGGATGCAAGAACTTTGTCTATATATCGCATACTTTTATTATAGTTATCACTTTCCCCGATTTCAACTTTTGCGGCGAAAATATGATATACCTATTTGTTGGAAAGCATAAAAATGTTACAGCAAAAGTCAAGGTGAGATAATGGCACAATTTTTCTAGCATACCTTTTGTAACAACTCCCCTTTTAATAGTGCGGGGTGTGTCGCATTTACACGGCTGCGCTGTTCTCGCTCATCAGCTCTATCTGCTCTTTCCACGCGGACACGAAAGAAGCTGGTGAGCGTGGCATTGTGTTTCCGCCTTGAGAAAGCACCCATTCGAGTATTTTTTCTGACTGTGTGGACGAAAATCGGATTTGTGTGCAGTCGTCTTCATCATAATTGATTATCGTTTGGTCGTCAGCCCAGACGCAGTCTTTGAGCAAGGGGCGGGAGTCGGTGTAAAAATCGATGATGTATTCTTCGGCTTTGTCTGAAGAATACGCGCCGAATTTGCCCCCGCCACATTTAGATGAAAAATCGTAATCTTTTGGTAATTCAAACACTTCATTAGTTAAAGTAATATTCTTTATTCGAGCTATGTTGTAAAGCCGTGTTGCGCTTCTTTCTTCTGCATAGCCATACAAACAACATTCATAGCTGTCGATTAAAAGCTGATAGGGGCGGACTGTGCGGCGTTCTGGGCTGTCTTTGCCGCGTGTTTTGTAATCGAACGTTATCACTTTGTTCTCTAAAAGGGCGAGGCTCAAAAGATGCCAAACTTCTTCGTCAATGCAGAGCTTGGGCTTTGGAGGCACGGCAATGCGGCGCAATAGCTCTTCGTTCGCTTTTGATTGAGTGTTTATGACAAAGTTGATTGCATCTTTTATCTCTTGATAAATCGGATTCCCGTCGAGCGCGGCTAGTAGCGACTTTGCAGCGGAAAGATAGAAAATATCTTTGCTGGAAATTGAGTTTAGAGCGAATTGCCAATTGTCGTCGCTGAAATAGTAGCCATTTTTGCTTTTGTCGAAGTACAAAGGAGCGTGAAAACTGGTACAAAGTGTGTTGAGGTCGCGGGAAATGGTCGCGATACTAGATTTGTCGCCTGTTTTCGCTTCGTAATAGTCGAGCAGGTCTTTTGTTGTTGGGGTAGACTCCCGACTTTATTCGATTCGTGATGATGATAAGACGCTCAATTTTCTTCTTGTTCATAAAGCAATTATAACACAGGTGTCTATCAAAATGTGATAGAGCGAATTTTTTTTTGCAAAAACTTCTTACGCTCTATCACGATTTGATAGAGTATGTGTTTATAATGTTTGGTCAGGAAGGGCTTGGGCGGAAATGAGGATTTGGGAGGGGAGTATTCCTAAGGCTTGGGCGAGTTTTTCAAGGGTTTTGACGGTGGGGCTGGCGAGGTTGTTTTCTAGGCGATACATAAAGTGGCGGGAGATGCCTGAGTCAAAGGCGAGCTGCTCTTGGCTCAAGTTCTTTTCTTTTCGTAAAGTGATGATAGCTTGTCCGACGTTCATACTAGCATTATATGCGATAGAACTATATAATTACACGTAGTTTGATTTCACGCATTTTGATTTCACGTCTTTTAGTGACACGTAAAGAAGTGTGGATTATAATAAAAAACAGGTCTGTTGTGTAAGTATATTTTAGTAAGCTTAAAACAGCAGAGTTTATTGGACTTCTTTGGTGAAGTTATAGAATTTGTGTAGGCATATAGGAGGATGTTTTATGGTTGAGAAATTGTTGACCGCTGGTTTTGCACTGATAGGAGCTACATTGTTTGGCGTAGCTGGAAATAGTGTAGGTCATTCGCTAGGTTCTACAGCTACGGGTAAGCGTACTAGCGATTTGTTTGCATCAGCTGCGAAAAGTGTAAGCTCTTCTAATTTGCCAAAAGCTTAACGGAGAATAGGTATGGCGAATGAGTTTTTGACTGACAAAGAGCATTGTCAATGTGTTTTGAACTGGCTTTTGGGGCTTGCCTATGTTGATGGAACTTTTTCAAGCGAAGAGCAACAGCTTGTAAAAGGCTTTGCAGCTACTTTGAATATTGAATATGCTGAAAAGAAAAACTGCAAAGAAGAGTTATCACGTGCAGAAATTGTATTTACGTTGCGTGAGATGTATCGTCTTGCACTATCTGACGGGGAGTTCAGCGATTGTGAACAAGATGTATTGAACGAGTTTATTTCTAAATACGAAGTTCCTGCAGAAGTCGTTTCTGCTACAAAAAACTGGTTGGATTCTTTATTTGAGATAGAAAAGAAGTATAAGTCTGTTGTTACGAACTACATAGGAGAGTAAGAAAATTGGATTTTTGTGAATTGCAGAAGCGAGTTTCAGAATACTATCAAGCACATTGTCCTAGTTTCCTTGTTTGGTACACACCAGCTTCCAGACCTGATGGAATATATCAAAAATTCACTGGTTGTAAAGGTAATTTCAGACCTTTGATAGATATTCTATTTAAGCAGAATTCTATAAAATTACTGTTTGCCCGCTATAATGAAAATGCATCTCCAGAAAAAGAAAATCTTAGCTTTAAGAAATTGAAACCATATTCTTCTCTTACATCTTTTCTTTGCAGGGAAAATTTCCAAGAGGTAGTAAACGGTACAAGGACGCATATTGAAAAAGAACTGCATTTTGGAACTGAGTCAGAGCTGATTGCTTATTTGGATTCTTTCTTTGATAAATTATCAAAACTGATTGTATAAATTGCATTGTGCAGCATGGTAAAAATATAATCCCGCTTTGCTTGGTATGTATAAGATATGTATCGACGGCGGGGTGTGATATGTTGGTAGTCGAAGTGCAGTTTGCTAAGTCAGTTGGGCAGATAGGAGGATTCTAAATGAATGAGAATGAAGAAATGCTGAAATCTAAAGATGACACAGATGTCGCAAGTGAGGAACAAAAGTGAATGTTTTGAAATCGTATTTTACAGATGAGTTTGAAAGGCAAAAGAGAAAAGAACTCATTGCTCTTATGAATGATTGGAAAAAGGTCATAAGCAAGAAAGAAAAAATCGTCTTTCGTGATGACGGAGAGGCTTATGATAGCAAGGATTATTTCAATACTGACGGCTTTTTTCCTGGATATTTTTCCGCAAAGAAAAGAGTTTTGTTCATAGGTCGTGAATCTCGGTGTATTTCTGGTGAGGACAGAATTGAGTCTGATTTGAAAAGTTTTAAAGACTTAGAGCCTTCTGCTTCGTTGTATTGGCGGTGGCTTTTGTATATAACGTATGGAATAAAGCATAACGGTAAATACAAGTTTGAAGAGATTCCTAATGCGAATGATATTCTTGCACAAATGCTAGATTCCAATGATTTTGGCTTTGCGATAATGAATATTTCTAAATATTCAAACGATTGTGATGATGGTGCAAGTGCGGATTATGAGCTAATAAACCGATTTCTCGAAGATTCGGAGCTAGATAAGCGCAATTTTGTGATGGAAGAAATCGAGCTTTTGTCGCCGACGGTCATTATTACGGCGAATCTGTGGAACGGGGAAATAAAGAAAGAGCTAATAAATGCGGCATTTCCTGAAAAACTGTTTTCGGAAGGAATTGGGCTTCAAAATAATGCGGCTTGTCTATATGATTACCGACTTGGCAAAAAGACGATAAAGCTCATAGATTTGTTTCATTTTTCTAGCAGAAAGAGCGACGAGGAGTATTTTTATAATCCTGTAATGAAATTACTTTTTTCACGATAGTACAAGAGAAGTACGAAAATGGATATGAGTGATGAAGATGAAGAAAGAGTTAGGAAAGAGTTCGAGAGAATAAAAAATCAACGGGCAGCCAGCGATGAAGACAGAGATACTGTCTTGAACCACGAAGATGATATAAAACAAAAATCGCTAACTGGCGCGCTAAAGAAGTTTTCGACGGATATTGGCGATTTGCTTGCGATGATAAAGGCATATTACAAAAAAGAATATACCGAGATTCCTGTTGCGTCGATTGCGATGATTCTTGCAACTCTTGCCTATGTGTTTAGCCCGATTGACATCATTCCCGATTTTATACCAGTTTTGGGCTTGACAGACGATGCTACGATGGTTGCGGCGTGTTTGGGTGTTGTTCACAATGATGTGGACAAGTCAGACTGTGGCGAAAGGCAAAATAGTTTATCAAATGAAAAATGTAGCTGACGATATTCCTCTTGGCTCTGTGATTTACACGAAACGACCGCTGTATAAGCATTATGGCGTGTATATTGGTGGCGGGCGAGTGGTGCATTTTGCGGCGAAAAAAGGCTATGAAACCAATGCAAAAGAGGCGTTTATTCAAGAAACTACAATAGAAAACTTCTTGAAAGGCGACGAGCTGTTTGTTGAAAAAGAAGTCAGCGGCTCGTTTTCGGTGGCGGAAGTTATCGCAAGGGCAAAAGGCGAAGTTGGCAGGCAGAAAGGAGAATATAGTCTGGTCTTTAATAACTGCGAGCATTTTGCGCACTGGTTAAGTATGGTAAAAAGAAATCTGCTCAAGTGGAAGCGGCGGTCGCAGTGGCTATTGTAAGTACTGCTGCGATAGCAACTGCGGTGGTGGCTAGTGGCAAAGAGAAAAAGTAACTGCGTTGTTTTCTGCCTTTGCAAGCGGGCGGCGGATGTGGTATAATATTGCTATGAACACGCGAAAAATGCCGATTGGCATACAGGATTTTACAAAACTCCGTGAAGACGAATATGTGTATGTGGACAAAACCGCTGTTATTTACCATTTGACTCGGACTTCATCACCGTATTTTTTGAGCCGACCGCGCCGATTCGGCAAAAGCCTTTTAATCACGACGCTCGAAGCCTATTTCAAGGGCAAAAAAGAGCTGTTCCGCGGTCTTGCGATAGAAAAACTCGAAACAGAGTGGATTTCGTACCCCGTTTTGAAGTTTTCCCTTGCAGGCGGCGAGTTCACTCAAGTTGACGGATTGAAAGATAGACTGAACAACACGCTAAACGAGTTTGAAAAAACGTACGGCTTGCCGAGCGTTACAGGTTCGCTCTCTGTCCGTTTTGAGATGGCACTCAAAAATGCTGCGGAAAAGACGGGACGCAAAGTCGTGGTTTTGGTGGACGAATACGACAATCCGCTTTTGAAAAACATCGGCGGAAGCAAAGAGATAGACGAAGCAAACAGGGCTTTATACAAAGGATTTTTCGCTACGCTCAAAGACTGCGACGGTTATTTGCGCTTTGTGCTGTTCACGGGCGTTACGAAGTTCAGCAAGGTGAGCATTTTCAGCGACCTCAATCAACTGCAAGACATTTCTATGCACCCGCAATATGCCGAAATCTGCGGAATCACGCAGGACGAACTTGAATCGACGTTTTCCCCCGAAATCGACGCGATGGCGCAGGCGAACAAAATGACGAGAGATGAATGCATCGCAAAACTCAAGCGATTTTACGACGGCTATCATTTTACAAAAAACTCGGTGAACATCTATAATCCGTTCAGCTTGATAAATGCGTTCAGCAAACTTGACTTCGGCAAATACTGGTTCGGTACTGGCACGCCGACATTTTTGGTCAAACGGCTTAACGAAATGGGCTTTAATCCGCAGCAATTCTCTGACGGCAGCCTGTACGCAAGCGAGGACGAAATCTCGGACTACCGCCCAGACAATCCCGATGTTGTGCCGCTGCTCTATCAGTCTGGCTATCTCACCCTCAAAAGATACGACGAGGATTTTGACAGTTTTGTTTTAGGATTTCCGAATGAAGAGGTGAAATACGGCTTTATGCAGAGTTTAACGCCTGTGTATCTCAACCGTGAAAAGCCGCTTGACGTGCGCAATTTCGGTCGAGACATCAAAACAGGCAACACCGACAGCCTTCGCGACCGCTTTATCTCGCTGTTCGCTGCCCTGCCGTATGCCGCAAAGCCGAGCGACAGCGTGCTTGAGCGGGATTTTCAGAACGTCGTGTATCTCACATTCCTTTTGCTCGGACAATTCGTGAAAGTCGAACAGCACAGCGCAAAAGGGCGCGCCGATTGCATTGTTGAAACCGAAGAATATGTGTATATCTTCGAGTTCAAGCGCGACGGCACGGCGGAGAGTGCACTTTCTCAAATCGAGGAAGCAGGCTACGCAACGCCGTACGCAGCCGACTGCCGAAAACTCGTGAAAATCGGCGCGGTGTTCTCAAGCGAAGAGAAAACGCTCACTGAATGGCTCGTGCGCTAATTTTCCAGCAGCGGTGGATTTTCGCATTGCGATAATCTTCGGGAATTGTGCGCGCCGTGATGTCCTGTGCCTCAAGCGTCAGAGAAGACGGAGCGATAAGCGCGCCCTCATCGAACGCAATGCGGCGGCTGTTCGTAGAAAAATACAGCGTGCCGCCCGCATTCAACAGCGCAATGCACTTATTCACCAACGTCGCCCAATCGCGATTGATGTCCAGCGTGCGGCTCATCTTCTTGCTGTTGCTGAACGTCGGCGGGTCAAGAATGATGAGGTCATAGCGATTTTCCGCCGTCGCCGCCTCCGCCGATTTCTGATTCAAAAAGCCGATAACATCGCTTCTCGTAAACACATATTTTTCGCTGCCTGAGCGCACATCAAAGCCGTTGAGCAAAAAATTGCGCCTAGCCCACTCAAGATATGTGTTCGACATATCCACGCTTTCCACCCTCCGCGCCTTGCCCTCTGCCGCATAAAGTGAAAAACTCCCCGTGTAGCAAAACAGATTCAGCACGCTCTTCTTTGCGCACTCATCGCGAACTGTTTTTCTAAGCGGTCGGTGGTCAAAAAACAACCCCGTGTCGAGATACTCCGTCAAGTTCACCTCGAACAGCTCGCCTTGCTCCGCGACCGTACCAGTGATTTTCGCCGCGTCTATTTTCTCGTACTGCTCGGCTCGCCCGCGCCCGTCTTTCGCGCCCTCCAAGTGTTTTCGCGTCTTCGTGATGACGTTTTTTCTGTCAATCCCGAAAACGAGAGCCGCCGCGCTCGCCATCGCATCAAGCCACTTCGCCTCTTCCGCTTCGTCCTTCTCGTACGGTCGCTCGTACAACGCAATATGCACATATCGCCGCGACTTCACATCGTCCGCCGCAGCCTTGTCGCCCGAAGCCAATAATTCTGCCTGCCGCGCCAAAAACAAAATCGCCTCTTTCGCGCTCGAAATGTCAGAGGGCAAAAGCTCGTAGAAATCCACGGCGAGCGGCACTTCTGGAATATCGCGGTCGTAGACACGGTAGGCGGTGATATGCTCTTTTTTTGCCCATTTTTTGAGCGTCCTGTATTGTTTTTGCAATCGATTCTGAAAAATCTCGGCTTGGTACGCCGTTTTATCAGTGCTCTCCATCGGTCTTTGCTCCTTTTTTACTTCGTGGCTTTGCGGCGCGCGGCGATGAGGGCGTTCACCTTTGCGATTTCGGCACTCGTAAGCGCGTTCAGTTCCGCGTAATCGCCGCCGACGGTCTGAGAAGTGAGCGTGAGGAACGGCAGGATTTTTGAATTGATGATAGACACGATGTCTTTTTTGAGGTCGGTTGCGTTTTTCTTGCCTTTCGCGTCCTTGCTGATTTGAGTGTTGCGCTTGTTTATCGCTTCAAGATTGTCGTTTGCGGCAAAAAGCGCGTCCAACGCCTCCGCCGCTCCTGCTAAAGCCTTTGCGTGCGCCGTCATTTCGGGAGTGGACACATCGCCTTTGAAGCTGTTGATTTTCGCGGTTTCACTCAGCAGATTAAGGCGCGCGACCCCATAGCCGTACTTGTCGAACGCGGCAAACAGCGGCTGTCCGTGAGAGCGAAGCTCTGCAATCACGCTGTACGAATAGCCCTCGAGCACTTTGCCGACGGTCTTCCACGCCTCATCTCTCACCGCGTCGGCTTTTTCAAGTCCCTCGGTGTTTTTGTCCTGATTTGTGGCGGCACTCGCGTCGTCGGTCGCAGTTTTAAGCTCGCCGTAAAATGCCGCCGCGCTTTTGTCGCCGAGCTTTTCGGCAAGCGGTGTGTAAAAATCGAGCAATCGCGCCGCGAGCGTAATCGCCTCCGCATTCAAAATTTTGGTGTCAACTGTTCCTGTAATCATAAACATCTCCTGTGTAAACTTTCTGTATCAAGGGGCTTAAGCCCCTTGTCAAAAAAAGATAGTAGCATAATTCTTGCTTTTATAAAAGGTATTTTGGAAATGAACCGCCGCACGTTTGTTTTTGACCATTTCCATTTTGCCACGCCTAGAAACAAAGATGAAAGTAGCAATTTCCATTTTGCCACGCCCAGAAACAAATGTGAAAGTAGCAATTTCCAATTTGCCACGCCCAGAAACACAAGTGAAAGTAGCAATTTCCATTTTGCCACGCCTAGAAACAAATGTGAAAGTAGCAATTTCCATTTTGCCACGCCTAAAAACAAAGGTGAGAGTGCCCATTTCCATTTTGAAGCGGGGGCGGCGAAAGGGCGGGATTATAGAAAATGGCGGTGGAGTGTGGTATACTGTACGTATGAGAATGAAACAATCAATCATTGCTTCCCCGATGAATTATGTGGGCGGAAAATATAAGCTCTTGGAGCAGATGTTGCCGCTGTTTCCCGACAATATCGGCACGTTCGTGGATTTGTTTTGCGGCGGGTGCAATGTGGGCATAAATGTGAATGCGCGGAAAATTATTTTTAATGATAATCTTTCGTTTTTGATAGATTTGTACGAGCAGTTCAAAGCGAAAAGCGAAGAAGAAATCATACGGCACATTGAAAACCGCATCGAGCATTTTGCGCTTTCGATGACGAACAAAGAAGGGTTTTTGCAGTTGCGGCACGCATATAACACGGAAAAAAATCCGCTCGATTTGTTTGTGCTGTCGGCGTTTTCTTTTAATCATCAGATTCGCTTCAACAATGCGCACGAGTTCAATAATCCGTTCGGCAAGGAGCGCAGTTCGTTTAACGAGCGTATGAAAAGCAATTTGCTGCATTTTGTGGCTCGATTGCACGAAACGGACGCGATTTTTTGCGCGCGCAATTTTGATGAGTTCGATTTTTCGTTTCTTTCGGTTGATGATTTTGTGTATGCAGACCCGCCGTATTTGATTTCGACAGGCACATATAACGACGGCAAGCGCGGTTTTACGGGCTGGAATGAGGCAGAGGAAAAGAAACTTCTGCAGATTCTGGACGCACTGGACAAGAGAAAAATTCGCTTTGCGCTGTCGAATGTGATTGAGCACAAGGGAAAAGAAAATGTTTTTCTGAAAGAGTGGATAGCTGAAAAAAAGTATTGTGTGTCGTATCTAAAAAAAGATTATGCGAACGCAAGTTATCACACGATTGACAGAAATCCTTCTTCGACGGTTGAGGTGCTGGTTACGAACTACGAGGTGAAAAGAGCGCAGGAAAATCTGCTTTTTGCATAATATGAGATA
>CALDID010000033.1 GCA_937901865.1 uncultured Treponema sp. | reverse complement strand
CCAGCGTTACGACAAACATTCCCGTAAAAAGCCGACGCTTGAACCTATACCACGCTTTATAAAATCTGCTTTCCATTTCTTTCTCCTCCGTTAATCTATTGCAAACGTCATATTCTCAAAGTCGAGCTGTATGCGCTTGTCTTTGAAAAAGGCATTACCGAGAATGATTGCATCGCCGAAAAACGACTCGTGATGTGTTTCAAGATTTTTGTCGTCAAAATCGCAATTTCCAAGCGACGCAACTTTTACTCCGTCATAGACTTCATTGCCGATTTTCACGCTCACTTCTTTTGCAAACTCCAGCTTTCCCGAAATCGCAATGGCGGGAACTCCTTGAGAGCAAGCCCCCGTATCAAGCAACACATCGTATTCTTTGCCGTCTATTTCAACAGGTATAGAAAAATATTCCTCACAATTCTTTTCATCTTTAAATTCAAGCATTTTTAACGGAAGTTTCTTTTTCTTTAATTTTTCGCCACCAATTACAAGCTCATTTCGTTTGAAATCAAATGTTACTAATGAAGTCTTTTTTAAAACATCATAACCTAAAATTCCTTCATAAAGTTCATTTTCAGCTTTTTCATCGCAGACAAACACAGGATTAACTGAAGCTACATCAAAATCCAAACAAATGCTTTTTACAATTATACCGATGTGTTCATCTTCAATATCATAGTTATTGCTTTTGCACCATAGATAATAATCATCAACCGTCCCAAAAAGATACTCTACACCACTTTTATACAAAAAAGAATGGGGACAAGCGGTATCTATGCCAAAACGAGCAGTGCTGTCGGAAAATCTGATACCGTTCGTATCGCATAGCGGCACTTCAAAATACGGCATTGTGTCTTTTTCGTAATCAATCGAAAACGGAAGCTCTACACTCTGCCCAGATTTACAACTGTTAAAAACGAAAGCTAAACAAAGCAACAAAACAACAAATTTTATATTTTTCATATATTTTCTCCACTAACGAGCAAGTGCAAAAAATACACTGCTCGTTAGTTTTTCACTTATCAATTTCTTCCAACTGGAAATCTGACACCAACGAATACACCTTTCGGTTCTCCATCAGGGTCATATATAGTTCCTCCATCAATAGTTGGTCTAGGACATTTTTTATCGTTATCTTCGCTTTTTTTGCCTTTATTATCACTCTTGTCAAAACCATCATCAGAACTCTTAGGAGCTTTTATTGAAATCCCAGAGTCACCACCAAAATCATCTTTGTGTCTGCGACCAAAACCGCCGTTGACCTCATACAATTCATCTTCTGTCATTAAGGCAAAACCAGAAGCAAGCACGTTTTCTTTCAAACTTGCCATTGTAAAATCCTTACTTCAAGCCATTTTTATATAAAAAAGTCTTGAAGATTTATAAAATATATGGTATCGTCAACAGCGTTGATAATCGTGCAAACGATACTTTTTTCAAAAACGGCTTTTCACAGAAGTCGTTTTGCAGGCACAGCCTGTTAAATCATACAACTACTCAAATCGATACACCATATCGTTTGACGTAAATTTGTTTTCTTCAATAATCACAACAAAAAAATTGCATTTCACGAAAAAGCTACAAGCTTAAAAGGAATTGCTCAAACAAATCTTCATCGAAAGGAAAGAAAATCCATATCATATTATGAACAATGTGCCTCACACTCATAAACGCTAATGACCGCCAAAAATAGAACATTACAAAGTCATACATACCAATTACAAAATAAAGTACATATTTTTCTCTGTGATAAATAGCAAAAAAAATACACACGATAAGAGAAGCAATACAATAGTTTAATTTTTTATACTGATACAAATACTTAAACAAAAAGCCACGAAACAATACTTCCTGCATAATAGAACTTACCGCAATAAAAATACAATAGCCAAAAGCAGATTTATCGAAAGTAATAAAATCGAAAGCAAAAAACATTGCAACTTGAATGATAATATGCAAGACAAACAGAGAAAATGCAATAGAGTGCGATACTCTAGGGTGTTTCAGTGGAAAGGTATCGAAAGACAAATGATACACATCTTGAGTTTTGCTATATTGAGGCAAGAGGACAAAAGCCAATGCAATAATCAAAATATCTAATATGGTGAAAACAAATGGATAATCAGGCAGTAGAAAATTATCCATAATCAATATTGAAATAAAAAATAGTGCAAATATAATTCCAAAATGTTTTAAAGACTGTTGCAAAAAATCCCTACTCATTTTATTTTTCATTATCGTTATCTACAAAAGTGTATCACATATAAAATATGCAATACACAAAAAACAATTCACAAAATTTTAATCTCGCTCGCGAAAATTAGCTTTGTGTGGCTCATGCCCTGAAACAGCTCTTGCAAAGGCATCTTTCATTGCAGGAGCATCATGACCTGCAAAAACAATTTCAGCAGCAACACGAGCAGCAGCATAACGATATGGATGATAGTGCTCTTTTGACGGTGGGTCAGCCCTTTTCATTTCATGACCATCACCATATTTTGACTTTTCACGACTACCAGAAGCGACATCATAGCGACGAGAAAACAAATTACCAGCTCTACCGCCATTGACCTCATACAATTCATCTTCTGTCATTGCGACAAAACCAGAAGCAAGCACATTTTCTTTCAAACTTGCCATTGTAAAATCCTTACTTCAATTTTTTTTCGATATAACTTCTATCCAACTTGAAGATTTATAAAATATATGGTATCGACAACAGCGTTGGAAATCGTGCAAACGATACTTTTTTCAAAAACGGCTTTTCACAGAAGTCGCGTCGTTTTTTTAGTGCATAAAATCGAGTTTTTTCAAAAACAGGTGCAATGCGGTCGTTCTGCCTGTGATAATTCTGCAATTCGTGTCCATTCCGCTCAAAAGGTGCGCTCTCTTTCCCCTCTTTTCGCTCAAGGTTGCCGAAAAATCATCGGTAAGAACCGAGAAAACTGCTTCATTTCCCTTGCTTGCTGTGCAATCTGACGGGATAAATGCAATGTCTGTTTTCAAAAAGCCGTATATCTCTGGCGGCAATGACGAAAAACTAAGATACACCGCATTTCCGTTTTGAATTTTCGCAATGTCGTCGCTCGAAACATACAGCTCGGCTTTTAATTTGTCCTCTCCCTCTGGAACAATCCGCGCAATCTCTTCGCCAGAAAAAACATTATCGCCCTCATTCAGCTTATGCACAGCAATGACAGAGCCGTCAATCTGCGCATAAAAGACGCTTTCGCCGATTGCCTTTTCAAGCTCCGCTATGCGATTTTCTGCACTCAAAATGCTCCTCTGCACATCTTTTATGCTTTGCAAACAAGAAACAAATTGCGCTTGCCGCCAACTCATCGTTTCCGCTCTTTGCGTTTCATACAACAAGCGCAGCTGCTCTATTTTATACGGCACACGCATACTTTCGGGCATTCGTTGCTCGCTTTCAAACTCAAACTTTTTCTTTTCAAGGTCGAGCATATTTTTCTGATTTTCATATAGATACGAATAAGAAGCAGCAAGCGTTTCTTTATCATAGCCAACTTTATCGATATTTCCCGTCGTAATGGTGTCAGAGAGAGCTTGATAAGAGCGCAAAGTTTGCTCTAACTGCTCTTTTTCCGACTTTAACGACGAAAGCTCTTTTTTATACGAATCTGTATTAAGCGAAAACAACATATCGCCTTTTTTCACCGCCATTCCGTCCGTAAACAGCACACATTTCACCTCGCCTGAAGACAACGCCTTGACGCTCGACACAACACCGCACGGACGAAGCAGAGCCTTAGCCCGCACCACTTCATCGATTGGTGCAAAGAATGCAAGAAGCAAGGCTGCCGAAATCGAAAGCAGAACCGCCGTCAAAAAGAAATAGAGCGCACGGCACGGAGAGAGCATAAAAAAGGCAAGCGTTTTTCTAAATGAATCATATTCTTTTACATACATTACGCGCTTTTTCCTTGAAGTAAGAGTTTATACAGACCGTCAGAAGCGGCGAGCGTGTGATGATTGCCGCTCTGCTCAATTTTGCCGTCTTTCATCACAAAAATCGTATCACAATTCTGCACAGTCGAAAGGCGGTGTGCAATAAGAATAACCGTGATTTTCGTTTTCGCTTTTAATTCTTTGAGCACTTGATGTATTTCGTTTTCGCTCACAGTATCAAGACTGCTTGTCGCTTCGTCAAGAATTAAAATATCGGGAGAGCCTAGAAGCGCACGAGCTAACGCCAATCGCTGCTTTTCCCCTCCAGACAATCCTGCACCGCCCTCGCCTAATACCGTTTCGTATCGCTTCGGCAGCTTTTGAATGAACTCGTGCGCGCCTGCTTTTTTCGCTGCTTCGATTATTTCTTCAAGGCTAGAAGCAGGGTGATGAAGCGCGATATTTTCGGCGATTGTGCCAGAGAATAAAAAGATGTCTTGCGGTACATAGCCGACTTTATCTCTCAGCGTAACCGTATCTATATCTCGGCTATCGATTCCACCGAACGACACACAGCCAGAAGAAGCCTCATAAAACTTCAAAATCAGCTTTGCAAGCGTCGATTTTCCGCACCCCGAAGGACCTACAAACGCAGTCCATTCGCCACCTTTTATGCACAAATTGAGTTTTTCATACACAGGCTTTCGGCTGCCATACGCAAACGACACTTCATTGAATTCGATGTCGTCGGAAAAATGATTCGGCGCATAGCTTTTGTCTGTGCAAGCATATTCGCTGTTCAACTCCAAGATTTCCCCCACACGCCGAGCGGCTACAAGAGCTTGCTGTATGTTGGTTTGGATATTGACAAGGCGAAAAAGAGGGGAAGTAAAATAGCCTAAGAGCGAATTAAATGTGATAAGCGTGCCGAATGTCATTTTTCCCGAAATGATACAATAACAGCCCAAAGCCATAATCAAAAGCGAACTTATCCCGTTCACAATCGATGAAACCAAACTTTGTATAATTTCAAGTTGGTCGGTTTTCCATGCAGTAGCAATGCCTTTCATTTTTCGCTTTTCGTATTCTTCATATATTTTTTTGTGTGCATTCAAGGCTTTTACGGTCGGTACCCCGTTTAATGCTTCAATCAAAAACGACTGCGATTCTGCATTTTGGCTCATCAATGCGCTGTAATTTTTGCGATAGAGAAACGAAAACAACGCAACAATGATGCTCATCAATATCACCGCCACGCACGCAATTAAAAATAATGCTACATTTATTCTGCACAAAAACGGCGCAGCAACACAAAGCATTACAACGTCCATAATGCCAGAAATCGCGACAGATGAAATCGTGTTTTTTATGCAGTCCAAATCGTCAAGCCGAGAAAGAATTTCGCCCGATTTCCTTGTTTCAAAAAACGAGAGCGGAAGCGTGAAGATGTGCGACAAATAGGAAAAATGTAGTTGTAAATCCGTTTTATATGAAAAATGCAACAGCAGTTTTGAGCGCACCATTTCAACCGCCGATTGCGACAACAGTACAACAAACATCGAAAGCGAAATCGTAAAAAGAGAAACAAGCCCCTTTGAATAAATGACTTCGTCGAAAATGTATTTGTAGAAAAATGAAGACAACAACCCCAAAAACATCAATATAATAGAAGACAACAGCACATAAAACAAGATTTCTCGGTGCGGCAAAAAAACAGGCAAAAACTTAAAAAACAGATTATCGCTTTTTTCGGCTTTAGAGAGCTTTACTTCGTTTTCTAAAAAGAGGGCATATCCTGTCCATTTTTTGCAAAACTCTTCATACGAAAGTTTCTTTTTTCGCTCGTGAGGGTCGGGATTCCACACCGTGATTTTCTTTTTGCCCACCGAGCGCACGACGACATAATGGTCAACCATTTCGCCATCTAGCTCAAACTTAAAATTAGCGATAAACGGCGTACTCATATTCGGCGACAAGGCTTCTTTTGTTCCGTGAACGGCGATAGCGCGAAGTCCATAGAAAGAAGCAGATTTAAGAAGCCCGTTCATATTTGTTCCCATCACGTCCGTTCCTGCGACACTGCGTATTTCGGCAACGTTTAGACTTCTGCCAAAATAAGAAGCAATCATCGCCACGCACGCCGCGCCACAGTCCGAAGCGTCATACTGCTGTATGTATCTCATATTTTTCCCCTGTTTCTCTCGCTCCTTTTCGGCTCGATACATCGCCGTCGTGCCGAGCGTTCTCGCATTTTTCAAGCTCATCTTTCGCATTACACAGCGCAGGCGAACCAAATCCCAGCGTTACGACAAACATTCCCGTAAAAAGCCGACGCTTGAACCTATACCACGCCTTATAAACTCTGCTTTCCATTTCTTTCTCCTCCGTTAATCCATTGCGAACGTCATATTCTCAAAGTCGAGCTGTATGCGATGATTCTGAAAAAACGCATTGCCGAGAATAAAGATTTCCTGAAAAAGACATTCTGCAATTTCTTGCATATTTGTATTTGCAAACGTTCCATCAGTCCATTTATTACGGCTCACATTTTCATACAAAAATGAACCTATTTTTACACAAACTTCATCAGGAAAATCTATAGATGCTGCTGTAAGTACACTCGGCTTTCCCTTTGATGAATAACCTGTATCTAAAATAACATCACAAGTTCGCCCATCTATTTCTACAGGAATCGATAAAAAATATGTTTTTAGAGAACCGAATTCTACTTTTTTTATTTGTATAGGTACACTATTTTGCATATTTACTATTCTTTTTCCCAAGATGAGAACATTTTTTCTGAAATCAAGTACCATTACACCAAAATTCTTAAATACTTCATAACCTAACAAACCATCAAAATTTTCACTCACAAAAGAAGTATTTTCAAACCGTATTTTTTTGAACTCATACGTTCCGCATCTTATTTTTGGAATTGAAATATACATTGCGACACTTTTTTCTAAATCATCTCGATTTACCTTTTCTTGCTCACAAAAATTATTTATAAAAGTATCAAATTCTTTCTCCGTATAAAAAAGTTTTTTCAACGCATTATTATAGAAGGTAGAAATATAGCACCCTGTATCAATAGCAAACTTCATTTCAACACTCTTCCTATCAGTATATGTGATACGAGAAAATGAGAGCATTACACTTGGGATTCTATTTTGCTCATTATCAAATTCAAAAGGTATTTCAGCTGTCTTACACCCTACAAATAACAGCAATAGAATAAATATAATAATTACATTCACAATCAAATCCCTCAAAAACAGAACCCATATTTTTTTACATAATTAGAGTCAATTCTGTTCAGTTCAATTGAATTAGACGATTTTTTGCCATTCTTCTTTTCTGAAGAAGTCTTGCTAGAATTTTCGTAATCAGCAGATATACCAATATCTCTTCCCATATGAGCCTCGATATGAATGCGAGTATGCTTCTCTTTGACAGTCTTTTCCTTTTTCGGCTTATCGCTCTTATCCCGTCCAAACCAGCGTCCGCCGTTGACTTCATACAGTTCCTCTTCCGTCATTGAAACGAAACCTGCACCAAAGACACTCTTTTCTAACTGTGTCATAAACAATCCTTACTTCAAGTTTTTTCGATATAACTTCTATCCAACTTGAAGATTTATAAAATATATGGTATCGTCAACAACGTTGGAAATCGTGCAGACGATACTTTTTTGCGGCGTGGCTTTTCACAGAAGTCGCGCCGTTTTTTAGGCTAAGCCTGTTAAATCATACAACTACTCAAATCAATACACCATATCGTTTGACGTAAATTTTATTTTAGAGCGCGTTTTATATTACAACGGCAGACATTCTATATTAGAACGGACGACAAGATCGGAAGAGCGTCGTGTAGGGAAAGAGTGTAGATCTCGG
>CALDID010000032.1 GCA_937901865.1 uncultured Treponema sp. | reverse complement strand
TCGTTTTGGAGTGCGCACAATGGGGCGCGCTCGACATCGCCGCACTCGATTGGTACACGCCGCCCAACCGCGCCTCGTGGACACAAGCGCAAACGCTTTTGAAAACGCTTGGCTGCCTTGACGAAAAAAACGCAATCACTGAAAAAGGCAAAGCGGTGCTTGAAATCGGGGAAAATCCGCGACTGGCGTGCATTTTGCTTGAGGGCAAGGCGCAAAATCGCACCGACGAAGCGGTGAGCGAAGTGATACGCTACACGTCGTATCAAAACCGCGCAGATATTCTCCGCCGCGTCAAGCACATCAGAACTTCGGGCGCGCTCGGCGTGAAAAATCTTTTGCTCGCAGGATTTCCCGACCGCATTGCTTCTCGTACGCAAGATTTCGGCGTGTATCAGTTCCCGTCGGGCAGGCAGGCGACGCTGACGGCGGACGAAAAGCGAAAATACAGCGTTCCCCCTGCGTTCATCATCGCCATCGAAGCCGATTCTGGCGACGTGCAAGGCAAAATCAGCGCGTACAAGGAAGTGGACGAGGCAGAAGCGCAGGCGTTTTTGCAAGCGAGGGCGACGAAATCCACCACGGCGTATTTTTCGGAGGGCAAGAATGATGATAAAAAAATCATCGTGGAAGAGGTCGCCTCTTACGGCGAAATCGTGCTTTCTCGGCGCAAAAAAGAGCCGTCGCTTGCAGATTTCAAGCAGGCGGTCTGTGAGGCGGTGAGGAAAAACGGCGTGTCGTGGCTTTCGCTTTCGCCGTCTGCAAACAATTTTTTGCTCCGCGCGCGATTTTTGGCAGAAACGGGCGACATTGTGCTACAAGAGAAGCTCGACACGCTTTGTGAAACGGCAGGCGAATGGCTTTCTCCGTTTATCACCGAAAAGAGTTTGCGCGAAGAGAGCGTTTTTAATGCGCTGTGCTATTATCTTGACGACGCGAAAATCAATCGCGATGCCCCGCAGTCGATAACGCTTGCGAACGGCAAAACGCGCCGTCTTATTTACGAAGACCAAGGAAGTGCAGGGATTGTGCCTGTTTTGGAGATAATCATTCAGCAGATTTTCGGGGTGAAGGAAACGCCGAGGGTTCATGGTGTTCCCGTGCTATTGCGCTTGCTTTCGCCTGCGAGCCGACCGCTACAGGTTACGCGCGACCTTGCGGGATTTTGGGCGAACACATGGGCAGATATATGCCGCGAGATGAAGGGCAGATACCCCAAGCACAACTGGCAGCAGCCATAGGCTTGTGTTGCTTTTCTTAAACTCTTTCTCGATTAAAGAAGATTACAGAATCTGATACATAAAAATGCAGGATTCATCATAGGCGGGCTTGACGTGCTTGTGAACGAACTCTTCTAGCTCTGGCTCAAGGCGCGAGAAACCGAACGTAGAATAATGCTCGATAAGCTCGTCCTCAGGCAGTGCGTAAATGTAAAGAGCCTGCACGCCGATAAGCTCCGCCACGTTAAACGCCTTGATTTCGTCAAGGTTTTTCATCGAAGTAAGCAAGTGCTCATATCTGAAAAGGTCGTGTTTAATCTGTACCATCATCGCTTACTCCATTGTGCGAAGCCGTTCACGCTGTTCCTCGCTCATCTCAGCAAGCCGCGAAGCGATGTACTCATCAACATCCTTGTTCAACTGCGTAAAATCGGGACGCGGAGTGTTGATAATCGCGGTGATGACGCGCTTTGCCATATTGTCGTCGGGCAAACGGTCTAATGCTTCTTTCTGACCCATCGTTCTCATAGGATTCCTCCTCGTGTGTAAGATACGTTTTAGTATACCACGCGACCCCGTTTTTGTGTAGCACGTTTGCCCCGCAAACAAACACGGCGACCCGATTTCCCTCGAGCCGCCGTGTTATTTTCCCCTGTTAATCCGTACCCAACCCTACGGACAGTCCGTAAGCATAGGTACGGTCACTCCGTAGGGCAGGATACGGACGAACCGTAGGCATAGCTACGATTTTTCCGTTATTTCACTGCCGTCAAAGTTTTGCCATATCTGCCTATCTTCAGCGTTTTTACAGCCTTGTTGTCGGCGTTCAGTTTCGTTCTCACTTCAAGCGTGAAATCGCCTGCGTTCACGTCGGCAGGGAAAATCACGACAACGCGGGCGGGCTTGTTGTCGATAACGGTCGCTGCGCGCACCTCGCCAGAAGCCGTTACTGCAAACACGCCCTGTTCTGCGTCCGTCGCGTCGAACTTGAGCCGTGCTCCTGTAATCTCGATGACCGTTCCCGCCTTGATGACCGTGCCGTCGAGCGAAACGGTGTCTTTTACGCGCGTGATATACGGGTCGGTAGATTTGCCCTCGGTTTTCTGCGTGGTCGTCTTTGAGGCGGCTTCGCGGATTGCGCTTCCTGCGTTCACGTTGAGTTTCACGGCGTGGCGAGATTTGTCGAAGGTGTCGTTTTCGTCGGTAAACACGCCCGTGATAGAAAAACTCGTGTTGAACAGCGGGGTGTTGATTGAGCCGCCGTTTTCGATGATGTCGGCGATGACCTTTTCGCGAAGGTTTTGATACGCAATCATCGTGGATTCAGAAAGCTCCGTGCCGCGCTTGAGCATTTCTTTTCTGATGTCGTCCTCGGTGAAAACACGAGAGTCCACAACCTGCGCCATGCAGTCGTCGGGGTCTGCGGTGAGCGGATTTTTGTCCAGTCTGTACTTGATAGAATCTTTAGCCATCTAACTTCTCCTAGAAAATATGATACGTTAGATTTTATTGCCGCCGCCCCTATTTGTCAACGCTGTGCACCCATATACAGTACGCTAAAGAGTTCATAGGCTTTATAAGGCTTTTTGCCGATATTGGACGTGTTACCAAAGGTATGCTGTCATTATCGAGCTCGACCCGTTTTTTACGCAGAATTAAGCTGTCATTATCGGGCTCGACCCGATA
>CALDID010000031.1 GCA_937901865.1 uncultured Treponema sp. | reverse complement strand
AGGCTGTGCCTCAGATTATCGGGTCGAGCCCGATAATGACAATTATCGAACAGGTATATTCATTCAACATTACGAGGCAAGGAGACATATCCCCTCGCTAATGTAGGCGAAAAGAGGCTAATCCTGCGCCAGTGGCTTGAACTCGAAGTCTTTGATTTCGCGAACAACGTCCATAATCGTGCCGTCGCGGGCTTCGATAATGCCGACAACGCGCTCTCCGAACTGCACCTTTTCAGGCTCGCCCGTAATCGAATACGCAAGGTCGCGCAATTCCTCAATCGTCTTGAACGGCAAATCAACGCCCTTCATCGCTTCGATGAGGTCTTGGCGCAGCGGGTTAATCGCAATGCCGTAATCCGTGATAACCACGTCCACCGTGTCGCCCGGAGTCGTAACCGTCGTAACGTCCGTGCAGACCGCTGGAATACGTCCTTGAATGAGCGGCGTGATAACAATCGTGCATTTTGCGCCAGCGGCTGTGTCTGGGTGTCCGCCCTGCGCGCCCGTGATAACGCCGTCCGAGCCGACAACGACATTGCAGTTAAAGTGCGTATCAACTTCGAGAGCCGCGAGAATAACGAAATCGAGCTTGTTCACGACCGCGCCTTTATTGAACGGGTCAGCGTACTCGCCTGCGCTAATGCGGAAGTGGCGTGTGAGCTTGACGTTCTCGATAGCGTCGAGGTCAAAATCCTGCGTGTCGAGCAAGCAATCTACTTGGTCATTGTTGAGCAAATCGCACATCGGCTTTGTAAGTCCGCCCACGCCGAACCGCATACGAATACCGCGCTCCTTCATCACCTTTGCAAGCGAAATCGTGGACGCAATCGACGCACCGCCGACGCCCGTCTGATACGAAAATCCGTCCTTGAAATACGGCGTGTTCACCACGAACTTTGTGCAGTAATCCGCCATCATCAGCTTTCGCATATCTTTCGTAGGTTTTGCCGCACCCGTCGCAATCTTCGCTGGGTCGCCGATTTCGTCCACAACAACGACGTAATCGACCTTTGTCATCGAAATGTGTGCAGGGAAGTTCGGGAACGGAACGAGCGTGTCGGTAATCGCGACGACCTTATCAGCATAATCGCCGTCAACCATTGCGTAAGAGAGAACGCCGCAGTTTGATTTACCGCCGATACCGCGGCAGTTGCCGTATTCGTCGCAAGACGGAGAGCCGACAAATGCAATGTCGATGTGTGTTTCGCCAGTTTCAATCGTGCGAACGCGACCGCCGTGAGAATACATCACTGCGATGCCCTTGAGCTTGCCTTCGCTGATTGCGCGCCCGATTTTGCCGCGAACGCCAGAAGATTTGATGTTCGTAATCGTGCCGTCTTCGATGTATGGAACGATAGGGTCGTGAGCCTTGCCGAGAGATGAAGCGCAAATCGTGATGTCTTTGATACCCATTTTGTGTATCTCTTCCATCACCATATTCACAACGTAATCGCCCTCGCGGAAATGGTGGTGGAAACTAATCGTCATTCCGTCCTTAATGCCGCACTTCTCAAGCACTTCGCGGATAGAGCCGACGACCTTTGAGCCGTTTGAGTTAATCACACAGCGCGTCTTTGGACCGTCTTTTTTGTATTCGTATCCGTCAAAATGATGAGTGCCTTGAAACACCTCTTTGCCCGTGAGCTTCATTATCTCTTCGGGAATATCTCTGCCAACTGCGTTAATCATTACAAATCCCCCTTATACACGCCAGAAGCCTTTGCAAGCGCAATCGTTCGCTTTGCTCCGTCGTAGAACGCGATGTCTATCATCTTGCCGTCAACCGTGAACACGCCGATTCCCTTTGATTTCTTGTCGTCGATTTCTTTCACAACCTTTTCAGCGAAGATAATATCTTTTTCGCTCGGCGTGAAAATCTCGTGCACGATGTTAATCTGTCGCGGGTTAATGATACTCTTGCCGTCGAAGCCCATAAGGTGAATATTCTCCACGTCTTTCTTAAAGCCGTCCATATCGTTCAAGTCGGTGTACACGGTGTCGAAGCACTGCACGCCAGCCGCACGAGCCGCAATAATCATCTGCTGCCTAGCGCCCATAAGCTCAATTCCTGTGCCTGTGATGTGTGTCTGCAAATCCTTTGTATAATCGCCGCCAGATAAGGCAATGCCGAAAAGTCGGTCAGAGGCTTGGCAGATGTCGAGAGCCTTCATAATGCCCAGTGCGCTTTCCAATGCCGCCATAATCAGCACAGAGCCTGCAGGGCGGTTAAACTCACGTTCTGCGCGTGCGATTTCGGCTTCCACCAACTCCACATCGCCTGCGCTTTCTGTTTTCGGGATACGAATCGCGTCGCAGCCGCCTGCAACAGATACGCGAATATCCTCTTTCCAATACGGTGTTTCCAAGCCGTTAATGCGAACAACTCGCTCGCACCCGTGATAATCGATTGTCTTCAATGCGTGATACAGCGAGAATCTCGCCGCGTCTTTTTGGTTTTCGGCAACCGCGTCTTCAAGGTCGAGCATAATCGAATCAGGTTTATAGATAAACGGGTCTTTGATGAGCGCGGGTTTCTGTGCGTTCAAGAACATCATTGTGCGGCGAAGCCGTTTCTTGTTTGGATTATCGTTTGCTTTTTTCTGTGTACTCATCTAATTTCGCCTCCCCACGGAAGATTATCGAACTGCCCGACAGAGCGGAACGCCGCCCCCTCAATGCGCGCCTTAATCGTGCAATCGAGTGCGCCTTTGTCCACAATGCTGATTTTTACGTTGTCGATGTGAAGACGCTTGAGCGTGTCGAGAGCAACCTCGCGGATTTGATTGCCGAACTGGTGAATAACCACGCTGTCGAGCGAGAAATCGATTTTGCCGTCGCCCGGCTCAAGCGTTACCATACAATCGCTGCTTTCCAGCGTTCCTGCCATCGCAGGCTTCTTTATTTCCATATTTTCTCCTGAGGCACAGCCTCTTTCTCTAGCCATAGGCTGTTTCTCTAGCCACAGGCTGTTTCTCTGACAAGGGGCTTAAGCCCCTTGCTATAATACATCATACATCATATTTCGTGCTTAACGTTAAGCAGACTCCCCGCTCTGCATTAAGCAGATTTCTTCTCCCTTACAAAATCACTCGGCATTTCCCCTCGCCTACGAGGAGAGGGGTCAGGGGTAAGGTCTACAAAAAGGGCTGTGCCCTAGAACCGAACGATTCCCAAGATAATGCCCGTTACCAAGCAGATGATACTAACGCCCCACACCCACAGGAATGAGAACTTGATGTGGTCTTTGATGTCCACGTTTGCCAAGCCGATTCCCAAGAATGTCGCAGGAACACACGGGCTGATAAATGCGCCGCAGTTTCGGCACACAACCATTGCGATTGCGGTATGTGCTGGGTTTACGCCGAATTCGTTTCCGACCGTAATCAAAACAGGCAAAATGCCGTAGAAATATGCGTCTGTTGAAAAGAAAATCGCGAGCGGCACAGAAAGCACACCGATGATAATCGGCAAGAAACGCGCCATATTCTGCGGAATACCGTGCGCAATCATCAACGCCATCTGCGTCATAATGTTTGAATCCTTGACCGCCTTGCCCGCTTCGTCGAGGAAGTTGCCCTGCAAAATACCGAGGAACACACCAGCTCCGATAATCGTTGTCGCCATCATCATCGCGCTGTCGGCGTGGCTCTTAATAATCTGCTTCTGCATTTTCACGCCAGGATAATTCACGAAAAGCGCGATAACACAGCCAATCATAAACGTTACGTTCGTCGGGATTGGAGCCCACACCAAAGCCGCAATAACCGCCAAGGTGATAACGACGTTGAGCACAAAGTTCTTCGGGCGCGCCAATGTGTTTTCAGTCGCCGCCGCTGCTGCCTTTTTCTCGAACTCATCGCCATAATCAATAACGCGAGTGCTGTTCAAGCCCGCGCCGTTCTTTTTTTCCACGATGCCCCAAAATACCGCAGTGAACAACGCCACGACAAGACCGACGAACTGCATTGGAATGATTTCTTTCCACAGTCTGTTTGCTTCGTAGCCGTCAGGATAGATTTCTTTGAATCCGCTCAAGATAGAAGCCGCACGCATAGTCGGACCGCCCCACGGCAAGAGGTTCATAACGCCCATAGCCGTAACGCAGATGAGCATAAGCACTTCAGCGCGGATTTTGAGTTTTTTGAACACAGGATACATCGCAGGAACAGTGATAAGGAAAGTTGACGCACCGCCGCCGTCCAAGTGTCCAATCATCGCGATAAGGCACGCAATGACGCACACGCCGACGACGTTATTGCCGACGCGTTTTGTGAGCGCATTGATAATGACATCGAACATTCCCGCGTCGGTCATAATACCGAAGAAGAGAACAGAGAAGATGAACAAAATCGCCGTAGACTGCACGGAAGAGATACCAGCCTTGGTGAAATTGCCGATTGTCTTTAAGTCCGCAGTTCCCGTAACCAAGAGAATTGCGCCGACCACTACTGCGACGCTCAAGAACGCCAAAGCAGGAGTCGTCCAGTTTTTCATCAAAACCGCAATAATGCCAATCATTGCGAGAAAGCCCAAAAGAGCCAATAACGTTGGGGTAAGCATAAAGCCTCCTTTTTCAAATCTATTGACTTTATTGTAAGCCCCAATAGCCTGTAAGTGAATTACAGCGCGCTTTCTCTTTCGTAAGAAACACCTTACAGTTTTGTAAGCAGGCATAGCCTGTTTTTCAAAAGCATAGCCTGTTTTGTAGGCATAGCCTATTTTTTCAAAATGCAGGGCGTGCTTTTTAAAATGCAGGACGTGCTTTTGCAGAGAACTAGACTAGTTTCTTTTTAAAAGTAGGCTACTTTCTTCCTAAAACTAGCCTACTTTCTTCTTGAAACAGGGCTACTTCACACTCAAAACAGGTTTACTTTTAAAAAATGCAGAGCCTACTATACATAAAACAAGGTCTTTTTTTGTCGAAATAAAGACCTTGTAGCTGTCTGAGAAAAATAAAACTGTAGCTTTTTTGAAAAAGAGGCTATGGCTCCTTCTCTTAAATCATTTCTTGGAAATCGAGGCGGCGTGTGCTTATGCTGATTAAAAGCCCGATACAAATCATCGCCGTCCAAAGCGACGAACCGCCATACGAAAGGAATAAAAGCGGAATACCCGTGATTGGCATTATGCCCATAACCATTCCGACATTAACAACGAAATGAAAGAACAACATTCCCAGAATTCCTGCCGAAATGTAGTAGCCATAATCATTCGTTGTAGAACGGATTATGTATAAAATGCGAATGAGAATTAAGAAATACAGCACAAACACCGCACAACAGCCGACAAAGCCGAGTTCTTCTGCTAAAATGCTAAAAATAAAGTCGGTGCTTTGCTCTGGCAAAAACTTTCCGTGACTCTGCGGACCTTGCAAAAAGCCCTGCCCAAAAAGGCGACCAGAACCGATAGTGATTTTTGACTGAATTATATTCCAGCCCGAACCGCGCGGGTCAATAGACGGGTCAATAAAGACGATAAGGCGAGAAATCTGATACGGCTTTAAGACCTTTCCTGCCGCCACAGAAGCAAGGAGCGCAAAGACGAATACGCCGAAAATACACGCAAGCCAAGTATAGTAGCGGTTTCTAAAAAACATACGCGCAAGAAGAGCAAGAATCATAACAAAAGCAAGAACTGTCGTAACCAAAAAACGCAATTTCATATTTGTAAGGATTTGCAAAACAGGAATTGAGCTTTTGAAAATCTCCGATTCCCAAATTGGCAAAACCGTAAATATAATCATCAGAGAACCTGCAGAAACAAGAATTAGCAGATAGATAAGAGGTATGTTCGCAATAAAGCACATCGCCAAAAAAATAGGGATATAGACGCTAGACGTTCCGAGGTCTGGCTGAAGCAATATCAAGCCCATAGGGACAACAAGAATTAACGTCGCTTTAATAAATCGCTTTCTCGGCGGTAAACTTGCCGTGCGCTCAAGGAAACACGCAAAAGAGAGGATAAACAGGATTTTGCAGAACTCGGCAGGTTGAATACCCAATCCACCAAAGCCAAGCCAGCTTCTCGCACCTTTAACGTGCTTTCCAAAAATAAGCGTGAAGACGAGTAATCCAACCATAAGGGCGTATATTTTGCGCGCGTGATGATAAAAAAAGCGATAATCGAAAATCGCCACAAACGCCATCATTCCAAGCCCTGTAGAAGCCCAAATAATTTGCTTTATGTATTCTTTTGAAACGGACACACCCGACGCGTTAAAACTTGATGAGTAAATAAAGAAAATACCCATCGTAACCAAAAGCAACACGCAGAGAACAAGAAACACATCAAATACAGAAAATGACCTCGATTTCATTCATCAACTCCCCTTTACTATTCTCTACGAACGTTTGTTTTCATCAAATAGCGGAATCCCAAAGTCGTGATAGCTTCCTCATACGTCTGACCAGAGAAAATACCCTGCAAAATAATATTGGTACAATATGGAGCCCACCATTCCCATTCGTTCACCGCTTCAACCAATGTTACAACGATAACTTGCTGTTCCACAGGTGCATCAAACGGCGCATAAGCCACCATCCATGAATGCCAATGGTCTTTTCCGTAGCCGTTGACCTCCGCAGTTCCTGTTTTGCCTGCTATCTGAATATACTTATTGTGCATTGGGTATTCTGCAGAACCGTCTGTAATGGTGTAGCGAAGTGCGTTTTGAACTTCTTTCCAAACAGATTTATCGACGTTTGATTGCAGCATAACTTCTTTTTCCACCGTTTGTATCACTTCAGAATCTGCTCCGTGCGCACGAACTTCCTTTAATAAATGCGGTTTATACACAACACCGCTATTGCAAACCATAGCCATCATATCTGCAACGTGAAGAGGCGTTACAAGAGTATAACCTTGCCCGATAGACATATTCATTGTGTCGCCGTCTACCCATTTTTCGTGATAGCGACGCTCTTTCCATTGCGCAGTCGGCACGAAGCCTTCTTTTTGCGACGGCAAATCGATTTGCAGCGACTGACCAAAGCCAAACTCTTTTGCATAACTCGCAATACTATCCACGCCCAAAAAGTCGCGTCCTATATTCCAATAATACACGTCGCAAGATTGTGCAAGACCATTCTTTAAGTCTAGCCAGCCGTGTCCAGGATATTTTTTGTGACAATTAAATACGCGTCCGCCGTAGACAATGCGCCCAGAACATTCGATAGTTTTGCTCGACGGAAAGACTTTTTCAGAAAGCATTGCAGTAGACATAATCGTCTTGAAAGTCGAAGCAGGCGGATATTCTGCGTCTACAACACGATTCAAAAACGGCTGATTCTTTTGTTTTGCAATTTCTTGATATTTTGAAGAAGATTCATCGCTGTTAAAAATATTTGCGTCAAAATAGGGATACGATACCATCGCCAATATCTCGCCGCTTGCAGGCTTCAAGACAACAGATGCCCCTACTCTTTGCCCTAATGCCTCTTCCGCCAATTTCTGAATACGAGAATCTATTGTAAGCACAAGGCTTTTTCCGCTCTGCGGAGGCACAATCACAGGCTTTGCAGACAATATTCTTCCCTTTGCGTCTACAGTCCAGCTTTCAGAGCCTTCCACACCTTGCAAAAGGCTATCATATTGTTTTTCAATACCGCTTTTTCCAATAATAGAGTTTTCTTTATATCCCTTGTTATACATCAAGTTTATTTCGTCTTTTGTGATGTTACCAATATAGCCCAAAACATGCGAAATCGAACCTGTTTCAACATAATATCTATTCGGTTTAGACCGCCACGACACACCTGGCAAATCATAACTATTTTCAGCAATGTCAGATATTGTTTCAAACGGAATATTTGCTTTTATCTCTAGCAAAGTAAAAGAATTGCGCACAGGGCGAATCTTCTTGTCGATATCCGATTTCTTCATTCCAAGAAACAATGCCAATCGAGATATTACAGTATCATATCGCTCCGTTGGTATATTAGCAGGAATAACGTCAACAGCGAACGAATCGATATTTACAACAAGCGGATAATCCACATTTCTATCATAGATTTCGCCTCGCTGTGCAGGAAGCGTGCGGATTCGGCTAGACATATTTTGCGATTGTTTGCGATATTTTTCGCCTTCAACAACCTGCATAGAAAAGAGCTTTAACAAATACAGCGTAAACACAGCAACAATAATGCCAGCAAGAACAAGCATTTTGCCGTTTTTTTCAGCCGAGCTTAGCGATGTTCTTGTTGATTCTAAATCAAGAATCATATATCGCTCTCCGCAATAAGCATATAACTAAATAAATCAAGAAACTTAAATATTATTGGGGCTAGCACCGCATTTGCAACAAGCTCAAAATAAAACGAAATTGAAGATGGGTCATAAGGAAGTACTATCGATGGATAAAACAAAGCCGTAAACCACATAAGAAAGTATTTTGCGATTGTCATCACAATGCCAAGCAGTACAGGAATAAAAAAACCGTTTGCATTTAATGTTCTGCTAAAAAATCCTGTACAGTAGCCAATTATCACTCGTATAAGGCAATTTAATCCAAATGGCGATGAACTTAAAAAGTCTAAAAACACTCCAGATACCGCGCCAGAAGCCTCTCCAAATCCCTTGCCATTTCGCATAGACAAATACAGAACTACTATAAGCAACAAGTCTGGTACTGCAGGTAAAATCAATATATTAGATAATATAGCAGACTCAAAAAGCGCAAAGCATAACAATACAATTACTGCGGATAAAAAAGAACGAATCATTGCACATCAACCCTCGTAACATTAGGAGCAGATTGGTCAACCACAATCACAGTTTCCAAACGTGCAAAATCTATAATAGGCGCAATCTCAATAGAAAGCGAAGAATCATAATCAAGCGGCGATACACTAGAGATTGTTCCTATCGGAATATCGCGCATATAATTATCATTTTCACCAGAGGTTACAACAATATCACCATCTTGAATATCATTTTGCAATTTATTTCGAATATATTGCAGCGAAAGAGTACCATCTACAGCTCCCATTCCTGTTGCAAGCCCTATATCACGGGTTTTTTGTATACGAGCAGAAATATTGCATTGTGTAGAATAAAGAGGCATAATCATACTAGTAGAATAACCTACTGTAACAACTTTTCCGACAATACCGATATTACCATTTTGAACAGCAATTACAGGCATATTTTTTCTAATGCCGTTCTTACTGCCTCTATCGATTGTTAAAGAGCTGTATGTATTGTTTACATCGCGTGCAATTATTTGCGATACAATATTACGTTGGTCAATGCTACGCGAAAAATCAAGCTGTTCCCGAAGTCTTTCATTTTCTTCTCGAATCTCAACATTGTTACGACGCATATACTCGTAATCTTTTAATTTTTCTGAAAGCTCTTCATATTTTTTCTTTAGGTCAGCCAATTCCTTCACAGAATTCACAGAATCAACTACAGTATCCGAAACAATATAGACATATTTGCTCATTGTAGACATCACAGTAAATCCAATTCTGTTGAAATCTAAAAGAAAACCACCTGAATTCATTGCCAACACTATCCCAGAACTTATGACAAGAACAACAAGCATAAATTCAGATACATGCTGCAAAAACCAGTTTTTTCTGTGAAACGCCATAAAAGAAAACTCTAGTCGTTGAGATTATCGTAAATAGAACGGTCGGAAGACATATCACGAAACAATTCAAAAGCCTGACCTGCACCAACTGCAACACACTCAAGCGGCTTTTCAACAAGAATGACAGGAACTCCAGTTTCTTTTGAAATAAGCTTCGGCAAGCCTTTTAACATAGACCCGCCACCAGTCATAACAATTCCACGCTCCACAATATCAGCCGCTAACTCAGGAGGAGTCAATCCAAGAGTTCTTTTTACCTCTTCTACAATTTCATTGATTGTATCTTTAAGAGCTTCGCGTACTTCTACAGAGTCCACTTCCAAGCGACGTGGCAATCCTGTAATTGCATCATTGCCACGAATTTCCATTTTTTCGATTGTCTTATCAGGAATTGCATTACCGATTTCAATCTTGAGTCTTTCTGCCATTCTTTGACCAATAATCAAGTTATGGACAGAACGAACATGTTTTATAACAGCTTCGTCAAACTCATCACCACCAATACGGATTGAGTTCGTAGTAACCATACCGCCAAGGGAAATGACGCTAACTTCCGTAGTTCCGCCACCAATATCGCAAATCATATGACCAGCTGGCTCATAAATAGGAATCTGAGCACCAATTGCGGCTGCAAGCGATTCTTCAATAACTTCGACTTCCTTTGCACCAGCTTTCAATGCAGCTTCAATTACAGCTCTTCGCTCAACTTCTGTGATACAGGACGGAATACCAATTTTCATTCGCGTTGACTTTATAATCTGATGGCGAGGCACAATTTTAGAAATAAAATACTTTATCATCTTTTCCGTGCTGTCCATATCTGCAATAACACCATCAGCAAGCGGACGAATAGCAATGATATTATCAGGAGTTTTCCAAAGCATTCTTTTCGCTTCTGCACCAACTGCAACAACGTGCTTTGTTCCCTTTTCTACAGCCACAACAGACGGCTCATCAATTACTATTCCCTGCCCTCGCACATAAACAAGAGTGTTACATGTGCCAAGGTCAATTCCAATATCCGTAGAAAATCTATCCCAGAAACCCATATGTATAAATCCCCCCGACTTATTTATAACTATTCATTTTGTTCAAAGCACCTGCATGATTTACCTGAATTCGCAATGCTTTGCGCCATTCAGCACGCGCTTTTACCAAATCACCTTCTTTCTCATACGTTACACCAAGCCCATAATACGCATCTGCACTATTAGGCTCTTTTTCTAGGATAGCTTCAAAAATCTTCCTAGCGTCTTCATACTTTTCGTTATCAATATAAATCTGACCTAGTAAAGTCTGACTTCGTAAAATGAGTTCTTCATTTTGACTTACTGAATTCACTCGAAATAAATACTGTACAGCTGTTTTAGGCTGACCGCTTTTATAATACTGCTCCGCTATAGACATTAAAAGCACATCTGATTCACGCACACTCAAAGCCTCTGTAAAAGCAGCAATACTTTCTTGCAAGCGGCCTAAAGCAGAATAACTTAATCCTAAGTACTCAGGTATATCATCGGCTTCATATCCATAATTTTTAGAAGCAAGTAGATGTTCTATAGCTAAATCGGAATAATAATGATAAGATGATAGCACATTTTTATAAAAATATGATTTTCCCAGCATATATTCTAGCTGTGGCACAGCAGTTGTTTTTGCATCTTGCAATACAATTCGAATATCGTTTATAGCCTCATCTAATAGCTCTTGCGCATTTGCATTATCTGTTGAAGCAACAGCCAAATAAAAGGCGGCATACCCTTGAAACATCAATGCTGTTTTATTAAATCTATCTGTTTCCAAAAATTGAGAAGCTGTTTCATGGACAATCTTATAATTTTTATTATTCCATTCATCATATAAAACAGTTAGAGGAGTAGAAGAATGTTTTTTTGTTTCTATTATGCTTTTTAAGAAATAAGCAGCAACAGAAAGGACACCGACAATAAAAACGAAAATAAAAAGTTTTAATACGATTCTTCTTTTTCGCTTTGCGACAGTACGCTGGGCAGCTTTCATTTTCATCGTCCGCATTCTTTCTTAACCACTATGAAAAAATAAAAAAGGAAGTAGAATAAGCCGAGTTCTGTCACATCAAAAGATGTGTATTCATCTATCCAAGAAAAACGGTTACCCATTTTCTTTAGCAATCTACCCGCAGCGTCGGTTCGGAATACCATTCTGCTTCTTGATTTTGCTCCAAATGAGGTTTACTTTTGCCACTTCTGTTACCAGTCGTGCGGTAGGCTCTTACCCCACCTTTTCACCCTTACCTATCTTTCAACAGGCGGTTATTTTCTGTAGTACTGTCTGTCAGATTCGAGAAAAACTTCTCCTATCTGCCTGGTTATTATCCAGCATTTTTTCCGAAGGAGCCCGGACTTTCCTCACTGCATTAAATTATCATCAACCTAATGCAGCGCGAATACCTACTTCCTTTTGTTCTAACCTTAACTAATCTTGTTCTTCGGATTCAAAAGATTCTCCCTCTGAATCCTCGTCCAAATCCTCATCTTCCTCATCAGAGAAATCTTCGTCCAAATCATCATCGTCATCGTCAAAGAATTTCAAATCTGCAAGGCTACCAGTATCTGCAAGCTGTAAGCTCTCATCATCTTCTGCAGGAGCTTCGTAGAACAAAATACGGCTACAATAAGGACAGAACATAACTTTCTCGCCCTTGCGTACTTCATTTGCAAACTGTGCAGGCAAAATCATATGGCAACCACTGCATACAATTCCCTTCACAGAAACGATACCTTGGCGATTCCGCTTAATAATGCGCTCAAACTTCAATCTTGTTTCAGGGTCAATTCCGTCCGCTAACTCTTTTTCTTTAGCTTCCAACTCTCTTAAAGAAGTATTGTAGTCATCGAGTTGCTTTTGTATAGATGCACGACCTTCTGCAATGCTGTTTTTCTGATTCTCAATCATTTCTTCAGCCATTTTGAGATCAGTATCTAGCTCGTCCATTTTCTTTTCTTCTTTTATAAGCTCACTTCGGATTTCAGCCTCTTTAGCCTTAGCATCAGCAATTTGCTTTTCCAAAGAATCATATTCACGATGTGTCGTGATATTATCCATACCGCGCTCGCCATTTTCACGAATAGCTTCCTGCTCAGCCAATTCAGCCTTTAAATGAGCAACAACAGCACGAACTTCTTCAAAAACACTGTTCTTCTTGAGAAACTCATCTTGGAGTTTGGTCAACAAAACACCTTGCTCATCGAGCAATCTAGGTGCGTCAGAAATCTTTGTTTCTAAATCATACTTTTCAGCTAAGATATCTTGAAGTGCTTTCAATTTTTCGAAAACTTCATTCATTTCCATAAGAAGAACCTCTTAAATTTTCTGTGTAAACAAATATATATCAAAAAAAGATTATTGTCTAGGAGATATTGCACTCCTAGAACAAATAATAATCATATTTCTATGTAATCTCGAAGACCAGACGCACGGCGAGGATGGCGAAGCCGACGCAAAGCCTTTGCTTCTATCTGCCTAATTCTCTCCCTTGTAACATCGAAGTAAAGCCCCACTTCCTCCAATGTCAAAGAATATCCATCATCAAGACCAAATCGCATTTTTAGAACTTCTTGCTCTCTTGAAGGCAAAGTGCCAAGAACAGAACGAAGCTGCTCTTGCAACAAAGTATATGCTGTCTGTGTTGCAGGATTTTCCACTTCTTTGTCTTCGATGAAATCTCCTAGCAAACTATCTTCTTCTTCTCCGATTGGCGTTTCAAGAGAAATAGGCTCACGAGCAACATTCTTTACCTGCTTCACCCTTGCTACAGGCCAACCAAGCTGCTGTGCAATCTCTTCATCATTAGGCTCTCGACCTAATTTCTGCATAAGTTGCCTGCTTTCGCGAACAACTTTATTTATTTGCTCAATCATATGAACAGGAACACGAATTGTGCGAGCCTGGTCAGAAATAGAGCGAGTAATAGCCTGTCGTATCCACCAAGTAGCATACGTTGAAAATTTGTATCCCTTGCGGTATTCAAATTTCTCTACCGCTTTTATCAAGCCGATATTACCTTCTTGCACCAAATCAAAGAATTGCAATCCTCTATTTGTATATTTCTTTGCAATCGATACAACAAGACGCAAGTTCGCATTGATAAGGCGATTTTTTGCCTGCTCCATCATATTTCTGCCGCGCTGAATTTCTTTCGCCATCTCGCGAATCTCTGCAACAGAATTCTCAAAATCAAACTCAAGCTTGCGCAATCTGCGTTCAATCTTTTGAATTTGCGTGTAAATATCGCGGATAGTATCTGCTTGCAAAGAAAGTGTCGTTTCAAGTTTAACAGCTTCAGAGCGAATACCAAGTTTTCGTCCAATATTGCGAAGTTCTGCAGAATCTGTGATACGAAGTTCCTTCATAAGTTTTTCGCGCTTACGCTCATAAACACCAATCTTTTGAGTAGCGTCGATGAACTTATTGCTAAATCGCTCAATCTCTTCTGTTTGGAAATTGACATTCTGCAACTCTGGCAAAATCTTCTTTCTCAACTTTGCAAGTCCTTCATCGCCAGAAATATCTTGAGAAGAGTCTGTTTCAAACAGTTGCTTTTTCAACTGCATATATGCTTTTATTTCTGACCAAACAGGCTTTAAATTAGAACCATAACAACTTCTAAGACGACGTTTTTCTGCCATCTCTTCATTAAGCTCTTTTCGGGCTTTTCCAGAATCGTGCAAATCGATTTTAGTAAAGGCTTTCTGCCCCACCGCATAGAATTCAGGGATAATCATTCCAGAGTGTTTAATAACATCTTTGATGATATTTTCTCCACTTTCCATTTTCTTAGAAAGTGTTACTTCCTGTTCTGCGGTCAAAAGATTCTCTTTGCCAATTTCTCTCAAGTACAGTCTTATAGGGTCGTCAACATTTGAATCTTTGTCATTAGAAACAAGTCTGTGTCTTCCGTCAAGCTTTTCTTCATCTGCTACAACTTCAGCTTCATCATCTTGTTCATCATCATCTTGTTCATCATCTTCATCATCTAAATCAGGTTCTTCTTCCATTATCTGGATATTATTATCCGAAAGAAGCTGAAGAACTTCTTCCATTTCAGGAGAATTAACGAAATCTGGCGTCAGTATCTCCATAATTTCGTCCCAAGAAAGAACCTGCTTATTCTTACCGACTTCTAGCAAGCGTTCTATCGCAGGATTCGATGATTCAAGTTCTTGATTCATTTTCTACCCTTTCATCGTTTCAATCAGTTTGTCAATGTTCATCTTCTCTTTCAAGAGATTTTGAAACAGTGCCTTATCTTCGTCTGAATCAACTCGCATTGAACTGATTTTCGCACCAAGTTCAACAGCCTTTCTCTTCAAACTTCTTTTCCTTAAAAAAACAAAACTGTCCTGTACAGCCTTTGCCGTATTTTTAGAGAACTCACCGACACTTGTCGTTTCAACAATCGGTTGTTGCAGTTCTGTATCACACCTAGACAATATATTTTCTAAAGAAAGATT
>CALDID010000030.1 GCA_937901865.1 uncultured Treponema sp. | reverse complement strand
CCCGATAATGACAGCTTAATTCTGCGTAAAAAACGGGTCGAGCCCGATAATGACAATTATCGAACAGGTCTAATAAATACACAAGCTAAATACTCATTGAAATAGTGAGATTTTAAGGAGAAAAAATATGAAGTTTCCAGAATTTGAGTACAAGCGACCAGATTTTGAGTCTTACAAAAGACAGATGCGCTCCTCGCTCGAAGATTTCAAGAACGCGAAAAATGCAGAAGAGCAAATCGCGCTCATCGATTCAATCAACAAAATGCGCAACACCGTCGCAACGCAATCAACTCTTGCTTCTATTCGCCACTCAATCAACAACAATGACGAATTTTACACGGCAGAGAACGATTATTGGGACGAGAACAATCCGCTCTATCAAAACGAAGACACCGCATTTGCAAAGGCGATTCTTTCATCTGTGTTCTTAGACGAGTTAAAAGCGCACTATCCATTGCAGTATTTTACGCTTCTTGAAAACGCAATAAAGGCGTTTGACGAGTCAATCATCGAAGATTTGCAGCAAGAAAACAAACTTGCAACGCAATACGACCGCATCAAAGCGACGGCACGAATCGAGTTTGAGGGAAAGACGTATACGCTTCCAGGAATGACAAAACTTGAGCAGAGCGCAGACCGCTCATTACGCGAAAGAGCATACAAGGCGAAAATCGCATATTACGAAAAGCACGAAGCAGAAATCGACGACATCTATGACAAGATGGTAAAAGTCCGCGACAAGATGGCGAAGAAACTCGGCTACAAGAACTTTGTAGAGCTCGGTTACGTCAGAATGAACAGAAGCGATTACAATGCAAAAGACGTTGCGGGCTATCGTGAAGCGATTTTGAAGAACGTAACGCCGATTGCAACGGATTTAGCCGAAAAACAGAGAGTAAGGCTCGGTCTTGATAAGCTGCATTTTTACGATATGCCGTACAAGTTCAAGAGCGGTATGCCGTGTCCAAAGGGCGACGAAAAGTGGATTATCGAAAACGGTCGAAAGATGTACAACGAACTTTCTCCTGAAACAGCAGAGTTCTTTGCATTTATGGCGGACAATGAGCTTATGGATTTGCTAAGCAAAGACGGAAAAGCGGGAGGCGGCTACTGTACCTTTATGAGCGACTTTGCTTCCCCTTTTATCTTTTCCAATTTCAACGGAACGGCAGGCGACATCGAAGTATTGACGCACGAAGCAGGACACGCATTCCAGATTTACACATCAAGATACATCACGATTCCTGAATGTCAGTGGCCGACGTATGAATCTTGTGAAATTCACTCGATGTCGATGGAGTTTTTCACATATCCGTGGATGAAAAACTTCTTCAAAGAAGACACCGACAAGTTCTATTTCAATCACCTCGCAGGCACATTGACATTCTTGCCGTACGGTGTTTTGGTTGACCACTTCCAGCACGAAGTTTACGAACACCCAGAAATGAGCCCAGCAGAGCGAAAAGCAACGTGGCGCAAACTCGAAAAGATGTATCAGCCGTCAAAAGATTACGAGGGGTGCGAGTTCTTGGAGCGCGGCGGCTGGTGGTTTCAGCAAGCACACATCTTCGATAGCCCGTTCTACTACATCGATTACACGCTCGCACAAGTTTGCGCGCTGCAATTCTATGCGAAATTGAGCGCAGATTACAAAGAGGCGTGGAAAGATTATTTGCACCTTTGCACACTCGGCGGAACAAAGTCGTTCTTGGGCTTGGTGAAAGAGGCAAATCTTGAAAATCCGTTCGCTTCTGGCACAATCGAAGCGACAATGAAAGCAGTTTTGCCGCATCTTGAAGAATTTTCTAAAGGAAACATAAACTAACAGCTTTCTTTCAGATTTTCGCAAAGCGATTTTATTTATAATCGAACCTCAAAAATACTTTTTCACTCAATTCTTATTCAGAATAACAGTGAAAAAGTATTTTTTTTCTTCGATTTTGTGCAAACAAAGACCCAAAAACTACTTTTTGACTTCGATTTTATTCATTTGCGAGCTTGTATAAATATTTTTTTCATAAGTATGCTCCTACGAAGCTTAAAAAACTAGTTTTTCACCACGATTTTGCATCTAATAAAGCCTTTAGAAATATTTTTTTCACAAGCACGTTTAAACGAAACATGAAAAACTAGTTTTTCATCTCGATTTTATTCAGAATAAGAGCCTAAGAAAAATAATTACAAAAAAAACGAACAAAAATAGAGCATAAGAGAGCCACATCAG
>CALDID010000029.1 GCA_937901865.1 uncultured Treponema sp. | reverse complement strand
GAAATCAAGAGTGCATTGAAATCTTAAAGCAAGCAGATATTGTTGTAACAAATCCGCCGTTCTCTCTCTTCCGAGAGTTTGTATCCCAGCTCATTGAATACGACAAAAAATTCATCATCGTGGGAAACAAGAACGCCGTGACTTACAAAGAAATTTTCAGCCTCATAAAAGACAACAAAATGCGTATCGGCTATCGAAGTATGAACACGGATTTTTGGCTTGAAGTTCCCGAAGGTGCGGCTTACGAAAAGGAAGATGAAGGCAAACACTTGAAGCATATCATGGCTTGCTGGTACACAAATTTTCCTACAAAAAAAATGAACGAAGAAATGATTTTATTCCGACAGTACAATCCTGTGGATTATCCAAAATATGACAATTATGATGCAATCAATGTTGATAAAGTAACGGATATTCCATGTGATTATGGCGAATTGATGGGAGTTCCACTCACTTTTGTGGATAAATACAATCCGAATCAATTTGAAATTGTTGGTTTATGGGCGGACAAGCGAGATGACAATCCCATTTTTATCAAAGGTGAAAGTGTATACCTCGACGATAGTCATAAAAACTTTGTAGGTCCTGTACTTAACGGCAAGGCTACTTATGCACGAATTATTATAAGGCGGAGAAAGTAAATGAAAATTCAATACCAACAAATAACTGTCAAAGAACTTGCAGACGGTTATTTTGAAGATGTGGAAACTAACGGTGTTGTCGGTTATGGCGGAAAACTGAATATCCGTCCGAAATATCAGAGAGAATTTGTCTATGATGATAAGAAACGCAATCTTGTCATCGACAGTATTCTGAGAGATTATCCTATCAATATTTTTTATTGGGTCAAGAATTCCGATACTGATTTTGAAGTGCTTGACGGTCAGCAGCGTTCTATTTCAATCTGCCAATATGTGCACAACTCTTTTTCTATTACAATCGGGAATGATAAAACACCTCTTTATTTTCACACTTTGCCGAATGACTTGCAAGAGAAAATATTAAACTATAAATTGACGGTTTATTGGTGTGAGGGAAACGACAGTGAAAAATTAGCGTGGTTCAAGAGAATCAATGTTGCAGGCGAGCCGCTCAACGAGCAGGAATTGCTCAATGCGACTTATTCGGGAACATGGCTTACGGACGCGAAAAAATATTTTTCTCGCAGGGGCGGTGCGGCGTATCAACTCGGTCATGATTATCTTGCAGGTGCGGAAATCAGGCAGGACTATCTTGCAACCGCTCTCAAATGGATTTCGGGGAGTAAAGATACTGTTGGTCAATATATGGCAGATAATCAGCACAAAGAGAACGCCTCTCCATTGTGGAATTATTTTCAAGCGGTCATCGGCTGGGTGCGACGCATTTTCCCAAATTATCGTAAAGAGATAATGAAGGGTGTTGAGTGGGGATTTTTGTACAACGAATACGGCGAAAAGAAGGACATCGACACGGACGCTCTTGAAAATAGGATAAAGGAGTTGCTTGAGGACGACGATGTTACTAATCCTAAAGGTATTTTCTTCTATCTTTTTGACGGCAATGAAAAGCATTTGTCAATCAGAAAATTTGATAACAAGATGAAGCGCAAAGTTTTTGAGCAACAGGATTGCATGTGCAAGAAGTGCGGAAAGAAAATCACTTTTGAGGAAGCAGAAGCCGACCATATCACGCCGTGGAGTCAGGGCGGACATACTACGCTTGAAAATTGTCAGATTCTTTGCAAAGATTGCAATCGCCGAAAAAGCGACAGTTAAGATATGTGTTCTTCGTCGATGTTGACGCTGGAAAATAAGGTGGAAAAAGACGGGAAACCGTATTTTCGTCTTTCGCCTGTTCCGCGCGAAATGACGAAAGATGAAAAAATTGCGGCGTTGAATCGTGTTGTCGGGATTTTGCCGAAAGATTTTGACTTTGATAAAGCAAAAACAGAGGCGATTTCCTTTTAGAAGGCGATTAAAAAAACTCCCGCATTGAGCAACATCAACGCGGGAGTTTTTATGTTTGCAATAATCTTATTTGCTCTCGCCTGAGCCGACGAGGCACATCCATTCGGCTTGCGCACAAAGCGTGTCGCCAACGTAGGCTTTTCCTTCCTGCACGACCATTTTCTTGGTGCAACGCTTGTTCGTGATTTCCATACGAACCGTGTCGCCCGGGCGCACTTGGTGCTTGAACTTCACGTTATTCACTGTCGCGAGAAAGAACAAACTTCCCTCGTCGAACATCTTTTGATAGCTCAACGCCGCCCCTCCTGCCTGCGCCATCGTTTCAATCAGAATAACGCCAGGAACGACGGGATAAGACGGAAAATGTCCCTTGAAGAAAAAATCTTCTTCTGTGAACTTTCTATAGCTCACACTTCCGTTTTCGTCCGCGCTCTCGATTGAATCCACGAACAAAAACGGCTTTCTGTGCGGCAAAAGGCTTTCAATATCAGTTGTCAATGCCATTCTTTTTCTCCAGATTAGTCCTTAACCTTCTTCAATACAACAACGCCGTTGTGTCCGCCAAAGCCGAACGTTGCGCTCATTGCACAATCAATGTTCATCTCGATTCCCTTGTTTGGTGTGTAGTTGAGGTCGCAGCCGCCCTCGATGTCCTGATTGTCGAGATTGATTGTCGGCGGAACGAAGCTGTCGTTGATTGCCAAAACGCTAAGCATAGCCTCGATTGCGCCCGTTGCTCCCAAGCAGTGCCCCGTCATAGACTTTGTAGAAGAGATGTGCAAGTTCTTTGCCGCCTCGCCGAACGCCTTTTTAATCATCGTTGTTTCGCCTGAATCGTTCAAGTGAGTTGATGTTCCGTGTGCGTTGTAATACTGAATGTCCTCTGGCTTCACGCCTGCGTCTTTCATCGCGAGCGTCATAGCGCGGCTTCCCTGCACGCCGTCTGGGTTCGGGGCTGTGAGGTGATAGCCGTCTGTTGTTCCGCCGTAGCCTGCAAGCTCTGCATAAATCTTTGCGCCGCGAGCCTTTGCGTGCTCATATTCCTCGAGAATGAGGATTGCGCTTCCCTCGCCCATCGTGAAACCGTCGCGGTCCTTGTCGAACGGACGGCACGCTTTTGACGGGTCGTCTGCCCATTTCTTGCTCAACGCCTGCAACACGTCGAACGAAAGCACCGCATAGCCGTTGATTGTTGATTCTGCGCCGCCAGCCAAGCACACATCTGCTCTCCCTGAGCGAATCTGGTCGAGTGCGTCGCCGATTGCGTCTGTGCCAGAAGAACACGCAGTCGCCACCGTGTGCGCTGTTCCGTGAATACCGAACTGCATTGCGATGTTGCCTGCCGCTTCGTTTGGAATGAGCTGCGGAATAGTCATTGGAGGCACTCTCTTGAACTCGCTCTTGTAGTAGCGAATACAGCTGTCTTCGGTAACTTCAAAACCGCCGATACCAACACCCAAATAAATCGGTGTTTCGTTCAAGATGTCCGCATTTCCCTTGATGCCCGCATCTTCCAAAGCCATACCAGCCGCCGCGACTGCATACTGACTGAAACGAGCCATCTTGCGCGCGTCTTTTGAATCCATATAATCTGACGCATTGAAGTTCTTGACTTCCGCAGAATACTTCACGTTGAACGCAGTTGTATCAAAGTGAGTGGTAAGCGCAATACCGCATTTTCCAGCCTTTACCGCTTCCCAAGTATCTTTAACATTATTTCCGAGCGGAGTAACCGCACCCATACCTGTAATAACTACTCTTCTCATATCTGTATTCTCCTAAATACACTTGCAATAGATTATCGGGTCAAGCCCGATAATGACACAGCCAAAGGCTGTTTTGTAAAACACGCTGTGCGTGCGGCGGTTATGCGCCCATTCCGCCGTCAACACCGATGACTTGCGCGGTGATGTATGTGCTCAAATCTGAGGCAAGGAACAAAGCCGCATTCGCAATATCCTCTGGTTTTCCTGCTCTCTTGAGCGGCAAGCCCTCTACCCATTGCGCTTTCATATCGTCTTTGAGTACGGCTGTCATATCTGTTTCGATAAATCCCGGCGCGATTGCGTTCACGCGAACACCGCGGCTTCCCACTTCTTTCGCGAGCGCCTTTGTGTATGCGATGATTCCGCCCTTGCTTGCCGCGTAATTCACTTGACCGCCTTGCCCGTGCAAACCGACGATTGAAGCCATATTGATAATTGAACAGCTCTTGCCTTTTGCACGAATCATATTGCTTGAAACAATCTGACTGATAAGGAACACGCTCGTGAGGTTCACGCGGATAACATCGTCCCAATCTTCTTTCTTCATACGGAACGAAAGCCCGTCGCGCGTAATGCCTGCATTGTTCACCAGAATATCGAAACAGCCTGCCTCTGCGAGAGCCGCTTTCACGACTTCCGTAACGTTTTCCGCATTTCCCACGTCTGCATAAATCTCGTGGAACGCTACGCCCTTTTCAGAGGCGAGTTTCTCCAAATCTTCTTTCGCTGCACTCGGCTTTGAGCAAAGACCCCACACTTCACAGCCTTCGCTCAAGAATTTCTCCGCAATGCCGCGACCAATGCCGCGAGATGAGCCTGTAACCAGTGCTTTTTTATTTTCAAGTAATGCCATTGTTTTCTCCTAGAGTGCGTTTACTGCGTCTGCGGTGTTCACTGGCGTTGAAACCCACTTTGCGCCCGCTTCTGTATCGCGCCAGAGGTTAGAAAGCACCTTGCCCGGACCAACTTCAAGAATAACCCACTCGTTTTCGCTGTCCGCCGCAATCATATCCGAAAGCACTTTCTCTTCGTCTGTCCAGCGAACGCCGTGCGTCAAGTGCAAGACCGCGCTCTTCTTTGCCTCGTCTCCGCTTTCCACTTTCTTTCCTGTAACGTTTGAGAACAGCGGAAGTTTCGGGTCGTTAAAAGCAACGTCTTTAATCGCCGCTTCCAAGCCGTCCGCCGCTTTCTGCATCAACGGAGAATGGAACGGACCTGCAACTGCAAGGCGAACTGTTCTGCGCGCGCCCGCTTCCTTTGCAAGCTCTTCGGCTTTTGTCAAACCGTCGGCAGTGCCAGAAATGACCGTCTGCTTTACGCTGTTGAGGTTTGCCGCATACGCATTGCCTGCGTTTTTAGCAATCTCTTCCACCTTTTCTGGAGGCAAGCCGATAATTGCGCTCATTCCCGGTGCGTGTCCTTCGTTTTCCTTTGCGATGTCTTCGCACACGCCCTGCATAATCTTGCCGCGCTGCTGCACCACCTTAACTACATCATCGAACGAAAGAACGCCCGCGGCATACAATGCAGGGAATTCGCCTAAGCTGAATCCCATCGCCGCGCTCGGTGTAATGCCCTTTGCTCTTAACGCCTCCATAACAGCAAGGCTAGAAGCCATAATAGCGAGCTGAGAATTATCACTGCGGCTCAACGTTGCTTTGTCTGTTTCCCACAAAAGATGAGGAATGTTCTGTCCTGTAACTTCAGAAATCTTGTCGATGACTGCGCGCGCGGTTGGAAAAGCCTCGCAAATGTCCTTCATCATACCAGGTTCTTGTGCTCCCTGTCCCGGGAAAAGAAAAGCGTATTTCTTAGCCATGCTTAATCTCCTTAGAAAAGATAAATGACAAAATTTGTAAATTTGTCAACTTGATATGTCATATAATATCAGAATATCGAATAAAGTCAAGTAGAAAATATGTTTTTGACTTTCTTTATAAGAAAAGTTTATCAGTTTATGACTATTTTATGTCTGTATAGTAGAGAAATCCTTTGGTACAATAATTATTTAAGAGGATTTTTTGAATGAAAAAGATAATTCAATCGTGTATGGCAGTTTTGCTTGGCTCTCTGTTTATGGCAGGAAGTGTGGGGGCTCAAGCGAGAAAAACTGAAGTTTGGGACTTCGGCGGCGTAAAAGAGGCTGGCGATGTAGAAAATCACATAAGCATTGCGGATATTGATGCGATGGAGCTTTTAGGCGAGGGAGGACGGTTTTCCGACGCAGGAGAAATTTCTTTTGGGGATTTAACGATAAACGTTGTCAAAAACGACCGTATGTATTTTGAGAGCGCAAAAGGCAAATCTGCGGGTGCGCAGGGGTATCAAGCTGTTGATTTTGGCGATGGATATAATTCGAATGGTATTTTCTATTGCAATGGTACGGGCGGAGAAAAAAGAAGATACTTGCTGTTGTCGAATGTGAAAGCAGGCGATGTTGTAACGTTTTACGCAGGCACAAGTAACACGAGCAGCAAGAATATTCACTTTTTGTGTGTTGACGGAGAGCAAGATGAAAGTGCTCCTATACAGCAAGCAAGCGCATCGAGTGCGGGTCGGTATTCCTACATTGCGCTCAAAGATGGTTCTTATAAAATTTTTACTGATTCTAATGCAGGAAAGCCCGTATATTATCGAGTTGTGCGCACACCTGCTGTAACAGTGAGTGGAAATATCAGCTCTTTGCCTGAGGGAAATGCGGAACTTAAGTTTGTTTGTCGCGAAACCGAGCAGACGCTTCCTGCTGTGATTTCGGGCGGCAGATATACGGCAAAACTTGCAAGCGGACACACATATACAGCACTTCTTTCGGGCGTAAAAGGCTTTGGCGTTGCGGGCGATAGTGCGAAAGTGGATTTATCTGCTGCGAAAGGTGGTGGAAGTGTTTCGTTCAATCTTGCGATTACTGAATTACAGATGTTTCGTGTATCAGGCGTAATTACAGGCATCGACGCAAATTATAACGTATCAAAGCTAAAAGTAGTTATGACTCCGCCTGAAAACTCAACTAATATGCCGATTGAATTGGAAACATCTTCTAATGATGGCGTTCTTTCTTATTCTGGAGAAGTTGAGCCGAGTGTACATTATGCGCTCACTCTTTCTGGAGCGAATGATTATTATTTGGAAGGAGTGCCGACGGTCGAAGATACAAAGGCGGTTACGCTTGATTTAGTTGCTAGAAAAAAAGACGTATATGACATAAAGGGAAGTTTTATTGGCGAAACTTCTGCTATTCCGAGTTGCATTACGTTTACGAACGAAGAAGATGGCTATGTTTATGTAGGCTCTATCACGGACACTAACTATACAGCATCGCTTAGAAGTGGCGTATACGACGTGAGCGCGGAAACAGAAACTGCAAAGACGACTAATCACATCATCGTAACAGACAGCGCAGTTTATAAGGATATAAATCTTGTCAAAAAAGATAAGAATATAGAGAAGATTGCATTGAAAAAAGATTTGTATGTTGCAGGTGCGAAAGCGAAAAAAGGACAGTACAAAACTGTACAAGAAGCTGTAAACGTTGCTTGTGCAATGAATCCGCAGAGTGAAAAAGAGCGCATTACAATCCATATTGCGCCAGGAATATATCGCGAACAGATTATTATCGGCACTCCGTATATCACGCTTAAAAATGATAATCCTAAGCAAGAGGTAAAACTCACTTGGTACTATGGCATTGGTTATCTGTATTATAGCGCAGACGAAAAAGGCTATTATGATGCAGATTTAGCACATGACAAGTTCAAAAAAGCTGGTGTTGCACGTTGGGGAACAGCAACGAGAGTTTTGCCAGATGCGAAATACTTTAGAGCTGAATATATTACTTTTGAAACATCGTTTAGCAAATATGTTACTGATGAGGAAATTGCTGACGGTGTAGAATGCGACGGTTCACAGCCGTTTGTGCGAAAAATCGATAGCGATGTTTCTTCAAAAAAAGCAGGAGAGAGAGCCGCGGCTATATGCTCAGAAGCGGACTTTGCTGAATTCTATAAATGCCGCTTCCTTGGTAGCCAAGACACGCTTTATACGCTTGGAAATACTCATCAATATTTCAAAAATTGCTACATCGAGGGACAAACTGATTTCATCTTTGGCGGCGGCGACTGCGTGTATGAGAATTGCGAAATAAACTGGTGCGGCTATAGCGAAGGAGGCACGGGCGGCTATATTACCGCATGTCGTGAACCTATCGAAAAAGGTATTTTGTTCTATAACTGCCTTGTAAGTGCGAATCAGAGCTTTGACATCTTTGCGGGGCATTTCGGACGTCCGTGGGGACAGGACGCAAAAGTCGCCTTTATCAATACTACGCTTGCACTTGACGGCCTCATAAAAGCAGAGGGTTGGACGAGTATGAGCGGCAACACTCCCGAAAAAGCAACTTTCCGCGAATACGGAACAACACTTGCAGGCAAAGCTGTCGATACTTCTAACCGTGTTTCTGGTACTCTTCTTGAAAGTGCAGAGGGCTACACTCCTGAAGCGTATTTCGCCGACTGGCAACCGTTCTATTTTGGTGATAGCAAAAATGCTACAAAAGCAAAGGCGAAATTTAAGAAGAAGCCATCTCTTTCTACTAACGACGACATCAATACCCCGTATCCAGGGCACACAGTAACAGTGAGCTACTCTCTTGGTAAAGGCGATGAAGCGGACGTAAGCATTATTGAATGGTATCGCGAAAAGAACGGAGTGAAAGAACTCGTTTTCTCTTCTTTAGGCTTTGGTTCGCATAGCTATCTTTTGACAGCGGTCGACCAAGGTGCAAAAATCAGTGTAACCGTAACACCTCGCCTCAGAACTGGCAAGACGGGCGAGAGTATGAGTGCAGAGCTTAAAGCCGAAGTGAAAGAAGGACATGCAGTTGTCGCGAAAAGTGGCATAGGGGGCGTGAGAGCGGCGGATAAACTCAATATCTTCCTTGCAGGAGATTCGACTGTGCGCGATTACAGCGAAAAAGGTATGTGGTCGGCAGGGGTGAACAGAGCTGAAGGCTCGTGGGGAGAGTATATAGGTTCTTTCTTCAATAACGGCATTGCAGTTCAGAACTATGCAAATGGCGGACGCTCAACGCGTAACTTCATCAACGAGGGCAATCTTGCGAAAATCGGTGAACAAATTGGTAAAGGCGATTATTTGTTTATCCAATTCGGACACAACGATGCAAATATCTCTGATTCAGATAGAGCGGTAGAACTCGGAAAGCCTAATAGTGCAGGTATTTACCCGATAAAAGAGGGAAAAAAGGGCGAAACGGCGGCGGCGTTCATCTCGAAATATGGCGAAGAGAGCTACACAGAAAAGAGCGGTGGCACATACAAATGGTTTTTGAAACAATATATTGATACTGCGCGCGAAAAAGGCGCAATTCCCGTGCTTGTAACTCCCGTAAGTCGCCAGTATTTCACGGCTGAAGGCACGATTAGACCTCATCATGATGCGGACGGTGCGAAAGAGATGACGAACTCGTATGTAGAGGCGGTGAAACAGCTTGCGAAAGAGGAAGGTGTTCTCTTAATCGACGGTTTTGAAATCACGAAGTCGCTTTATGAGGAGGCGTGGAAGCAAAGCGACGACAACTCTCTTGCTCGCCTCTTGATGACCGACGGCGATAGCACTCATTCAAGCAAACTCGGAGGCTTTATCTCTGCCGCACTCTTTGCCCGAGAGATAAAGAAAGCTATTCCTGAATTATCGAAAGCCCTTGTAAAGCCTGCAAAAGTGCAAGGTTTGACGAGTGAAGGAAAATCGGTCTTCATGGTAGACAGCCAAAGTCGCATAACGTGTGCTAATGAGTATTGGACATCTTATGCACAAAAGTTGATAGACAGTTTGTAACAACTCCAATTAACGGCTATTAAAAGAAATGAAAACCACTTCTTAGAACTAATAAGACAAATCTCACTAGCTAGCAAGATGTATCTTTCTAGCTAGTTTTTTTATCTCATTAACTAAAAAGAATCGATAACACGTCAATGCGACAGCCTGTCGCATTAGAATGAGAAAGGCTGTCGCATTGACGTGCGACACACTGTCGCATTGGAATGAGAAAGGCTGTCGCATTTTGGCTAGAATAAAGAAGCGCAAGGACAAAAAAATCTAATGGATTTTTCTTTACAGTTATAGAGTGTTTACAAAACTGACTTGACAGTATATTATTTACTATATCCTTATTCTATGATAGAATGAAGATAGTGTCTTTATGATACTATAAATAGCTGACTACTATATTATAAGAGGAAATGTGCAAGAAGGTAAGTTCGAGCAACCTCTTTTACTAAATAGTGACTTTGTTTTAGGGAATATATGTCTGAAGAGAAAAATACATTTGTGCCACTGGTAACTCCGCTTCGTATCGGTATCGATGTCGGGTCTACTACTGTAAAAGTCGTCATTTTAGACGAAAAAAATAATATGCTCTATGGCGAATATCGTCGTCATCGTGCTGATATTCGCTCTACTATTATCGCGGTTGTTAATGAAGCTCTTGATTCGCTTGCAAAAAAAGGTATTGATGCGGAAAAGCAGACAGTGAGCATAAAAGTTACAGGCTCTGGCGGTCTTTCTGTTAGTCATTGGCTTTCTGTGCCGTTTATTCAAGAAGTGGTGGCGGCGACAACAGCTGTAAAAACGCTTATTCCAAAGACCGATGTTGTTATTGAGCTTGGCGGAGAAGACGCAAAAATTACCTATTTCAAAGGTGGCATTGAGCAGCGAATGAACGGTACTTGTGCTGGCGGTACTGGTGCATTTATCGACCAAATGGCAGCGTTGCTGGAAACAGACGCGGCAGGAGTAAACGAGCTTGCAAAGGGTGCTACGACGATTTATCCAATAGCGGCGCGCTGCGGTGTTTTTGCAAAGACAGATATTCAGCCTTTAATCAATGAAGGGGCAAGAAAAGAAGATATTGCGGCTTCTATTTATCAAGCTGTTGTTACGCAAACGATTTCTGGTCTTGCCTGCGGAAAACCAATCCGCGGAAACGTTGCATTTTTAGGCGGACCGCTTCACTTTATGGACCAGCTCAGAAGGCGATTTATTGAAACCCTAAAACTCACTGATGATGAAGTCATTGTTCCTGAAGATAGTCAGCTCTTTGTGGCGGCAGGCGCGGCGTTAAGTGCAGAAAAAAGCTATAAGTGCATATCGGGCAAAAAACCGCCTGTGTTCCTTACAATAAAGCAATTTCGCGACAGTCTCAAGAACTTAGAGGGCGCAGAGTTAAGCGAAACACAGCGATTAGAGCCGCTCTTTAAAAGCGAGGCAGAATTAAAGGCATTTAAAGAACGACACGAAAAAGAGAAGGCGCAGACTGCTCCTCTTGAAGAGGCAAAAGGTCCTGTGTTCCTTGGTCTTGACGCAGGCTCTACAACGACAAAAGCTGTTTTGACAGACACAAAAGGGCGTATTTTGTGGCGTTTCTATGATGTAAACGCAGGAAACCCTGTTGAACTTGCCGTAAGAGTGCTGAAAGATTTGTATAAAATCTTGCCAAAAGATGTATATATTGCACGCTCTGTGTCTACAGGATATGGCGAGGCGTTGTTTCAAGCGGCTTTAGGAGTTGATTCGGGCGAGGTTGAAACAATTACACACTATAGAGCGGCGGAATTCTTTGTGCCAGGTGTTGAGTTCTTGTTAGACATCGGCGGACAGGATATGAAGTGTCTTCGTATGAAGGACGGAGCTATCACTTCTATTCAATTAAATGAGGCATGCTCTGCAGGATGCGGCAGTTTCCTTGACAACTTTGCGCGCACAATGGGTATGAATGTGCAGGAGTTTAGTCAAATTGCTTTGATGGCGGAAAAGCCTGTTGACCTCGGAAGTCGTTGTACTGTCTTTATGAATAGCCGAGTGAAGCAAGCTCAGAAAGAGGGCGCGGCGGTTGCAGATATATCAGCAGGATTGTCTTATTCTGTTATCAAAAATGCGCTTTTCAAAGTTATCAAACTGCGCAGAGCAAGCGAAATCGGAAAGAAAGTTGTTGTGCAAGGCGGTACATTCTATAATGACTCTGTATTAAGAGCATTTGAGAAAATCGCAGGCGTGAGTGTGTATCGTCCTGATGTTGCTGGCTTGATGGGAGCGTACGGGGCGGCTTTGATTGCGCAAGACCAATGGGAAGATTTGAACCGTCCGCAGCCTGGCGAAGAAAAGGAGTGGGTGCCGCACGAAATACATTCAGGCATTGCCACGCTTGAACAGCTGGAAAACTTTCACGTTGACCTTGAATTGCGACGTTGCGGCAAGTGTGCGAATAATTGTCTTCTTACGATAAACACGTTTACGACTGGGAAAGAGGAAGATGAGAATAGAGCAGTTCGCCGCTTTGTTACTGGTAACCGCTGCGAAAGAGGCGCGGAAATCGAAGGCACGGTAGTAGACGCAAGCAACAAGAAAAATACGAGGGCAGGTTCTGGCGAAGTTGTGCCGAACTTGTTTGATTGGAAATATAAGAGGCTTTTCACGCATTATGTGCCGCTAAGACCTGAAGAAGCGACAATGGGTGATGTAGGTATTCCTCGCGTACTTAATATGTACGAAAATTATCCTTTGTGGTTCACTTTTTTCACAAAGCTTGGTTTCCGTGTGCGCCTTTCTCCGCGTTCTAATCATAGTGTTTACGAAAAAGGACTTGAAACAATTCCGTCAGAAAGCGTCTGTTATCCAGGCAAAATCAGTCATGGACACGTTGAATCGCTTTTGAAGCAAGGCGTAAAGTTTATTTTCTATCCGTGTGCGCCGTATGAACAGAAAGAAGACGCAGGTGCAGGCAATCATTATAACTGCCCGATTGTTACAAGCTATCCTGAAGTTTTGAGAAACAATATTGACGAGCTTCGACAAGATAAAAGCATTACGTTTATGAATCCGTTCTTGCCGATTTATGATAAAGCGAGATTAGCAGAGCGATTGTTTGAAGAACTTGGCGAAAAGTTTAAGCTGTCAAAAGAGAAAATTGCCGCCGCAGTAGATGCCGCGTGGGACGAACAGGAAAAGTTTCGCGATGAAGTGAAGCAGATGGGAGAAAATGCGCTTGAGCAAATTATTCGCTCTGGCTCTACGGGTATTGTTCTTGCTGGTCGCCCGTATCACTTAGACCCTGAAATCAATCATGGTATTCCAGAGATGATACACGGGCTTGGCATTGCGGTCTTTACTGAAGATTCTGTGGCTCATTTGGGCAAAGTAGAACGCCCGCTTCGCATTATAGACCAATGGACATATCATAACCGCTTATATCGTGCAGGTAGCTTTGTGAGCGAAATGCCGAACTTGGAGCTTGTGCAATTAACGAGCTTCGGTTGTGGTCTTGACGCAGTAACAGCTGACCAAGTTGATGAGATAATGAGAGCAAAAAACAGAATGTATACGCTCATCAAAATTGACGAGGGAAGCAATCTTGGTGCTGTTCGTATCCGTATCCGTAGTCTTATTGCCGCTGTTAAAGAGAGAGAGCGACATCGCAAAACTGCTTTGCAACCTGTATCTGCTGCATATAAGAGGCAAGTATTTACGAAAGAAATGCGCTATTCTCATACGATTATAGGTCCTCAAATGAGCCCGATTCACTTTAGGCTTTTGCAGCAGGCGTTCCGCTATAGTGGCTATAATTTTGTAATTCTTGACGCAGTAGACCCGAAAGCTGTAGAAACAGGTTTGAAGTTTGTGAATAACGATGCTTGTTATCCGTCTATTCTTGTTACGGGGCAGATGATTTCGGCTTTGGAAAGTGGCAAATATGACCTTGACCATGTGAGCTTACTCATCACGCAGACGGGCGGTGGCTGTAGAGCAACGAACTATATCGGCTTTATTCGCCGTGCATTAAATGATGCAGGTTGGGGTCATATTCCTGTTATCTCTTTGAGTGTTCAGGGATTCGAGAAAAACCCAGGATTTAAGATTACATTCCCGCTTGTTCATCGTGCATTGATGGCTATTATCATTGGCGATGTGTTAATGCGCTGTTTGTATCGTGTGCGCCCGTATGAAGCAGTTGCAGGCAGTGCAAACGAGATGTATGAGAAGTGGAATTCAAAAGCACAAAAGATGCTTAAATCGATGTCTATTTTTAAGTATCACAGACTGTTAAAGGCGATTGTCAAAGATTTTGATAATCTGCCGCTTTTGCCGATTAAAAAGCCGAGAGTTGGCGTTGTTGGCGAAATCCTCGTAAAATTCCACCCGACTGCAAACAACCAGATTGTAGACACAATCGAAAAAGAGGGCGCAGAATGTGTTATGCCTGATTTAACAGATTTCTTGTTCTATTCGTTCAGTACAGGTATCTTCAGACACGAACAGCTTGCATTCCCTGAAAAGACAGAGCGAAATGCACGGTTTTTGGTGTGGGCATTGGATTTGTATCGCAAATATATGAAAAAAGTGCTTAAAAAGAGTCGCAGATTTGACCCTCCGTCATCAATTTATGAGCTTATGGCTGGTGTTGATGATATTGTGCAGCTTGGAAACATCACGGGTGAAGGTTGGTTCTTAACTGCGGAGATGGTAGAGCTTATAAAAGAGGGTGTGCCGAGCATTGCTTGTGTACAGCCGTTTGCTTGTCTGCCGAATCACGTTACAGGAAAGGGTATGATAAAAGAACTTCGTCGCCGATATCCAGGAACAAATATAAGCGCAATCGATTATGATCCAGGTTCTTCTGAAGTCAATCAGCTTAACCGCTTGAAATTGCTTTTGAGCAATGCGCCTGTAGGCTCGCACCCTGATGAGCTTGAAAACGGTAAGATTTGGACGGCAAACGGGGAAGTTGAGGCAGAGATTCAGCTTGCAGAGGGAGCTAGTGCTTTTGTAGATACTGACCCTGCGGATAATTCTGTCGTTCCTGCAGTAACAGCAGATGTTTTCGGCAAATAATGATTATAGCAGGGGTGAATGAACCTTTGTCAAAATGAGGCTTATTGAACAGGCTTAATATAGGAGAGGAATAGAAAATGAATAAACTCAAAGGACTGATTGTTTTACTTCTGTGTATTTGTTCTTTTGCATGGGCTGATTACGACCCGTGGGGAATTCCTGATTCCTCAGAGGTGAGAAAGGCTCTGCGCGAAAGGTGGTTCACCGCTCCTTTAAGTACTGTTCGCACTTATGGTAGCGAGATTTTTCAAAGCAAGATAGGCACAAACTATCAAGTGAGAAAAGAAGAGCAAAACGGCGAAATAGCTATAATTGTTTCTCCTGAACAGAATGTGCTTATTGATGTATATACAGGAAGCGAGAAAAATACAACCGTAGAAAGTTCTATTTATCCAGAAACTGCGCCAGGAAGCTGGATTTTATATCGCAATCTCAAAAACGGAAAGCCGAAGCGCATACGATATTATTTTATGTCTAACAGCGAAATATTTGTAGAGTTTAATGCTGTTGGTAAGAAGACAAATGCTGATTTTGTGATGTTTGATATGTATGCTGCAAAAGGAGTTCCGTTGGGGATTACGTTTGAAACGCTTTATAGTATGTCGTTTGCAGACCTCAGAAAATTGACGAAGAGTTCTCTTCCGTGGTATTTAGCCTCTTCACAGCCAGGAATGTATCATTCTAATTTGCAGATGATAGCTGTTATTAGAGAAAATCTTGATTCTATTGAAAGCGTAGAAGATGGTGCATATAACGAAAAGGGAGAAAGCGTTTATGTATTGTCGAACACAAAGAGAGAACTCAAAGAAGGAGAGAATCCGAATAAGTTGCAACTTTCTTCAGCAGGTTTTTTGAAATGGATTGTTGATGGGCTTGTTTCTGCAAATGTTGGCGGATACACGTATTTAAAGCCGTTGTATAAAAAGACAGTTTCTCTTCCAACTGCAGGACATGCAGACGTATTTTCTCAAGAATATAATATGACCTTTACGCTTGATTGGACAAGAAATCTTGCTGTGTCGCTTTTGTCTATACAGAGAGATGTTGACTATGATTACAGCAATTCTGGCGTAGATGTTGCAATTTCTCCGTTTAATTCAGGCAGATTGAATAATGGCGAGGTAACAGCAAATGCTGTGTCGTATATCAAAAACAGCGGATACAGAATAGGAGTGCTAAAAGCTCTTTTGTATGTGCTTGCGATAACAGAAAGTGACCATAGCTATCTTGTGTCTGTAAGGGAGGCTGTAGCTTCTGAAAAAAATGATGATTCGTATCCTGAAGTGGGCATTTTTAACAACTGTGCAGCTCTTTTTCCATATTTTAGCGATGACGGGCATTTTCATTGTGCAGTGTTTGAAAACGGAAAAGAGATAGCTCTTGATAAGTTTATTGAAAAGTATGAAGGTTCTTTTGTGAATCTTGCACGCTTGCAATCTTCCGATAGATTTTTCCCTCTTTCTGCTCCTTCAAAAGCGCAGTAATGGACAGCCTAGAAGTATTTAGAGTATAATGAGCGATATATGAAAGATAAAATTAAGGCTGTAGTTTTTGATATAGATGGCACTCTCTATCCTGATTTCCCGTTTTTCTTTCGGGTTGCACCTCACATTTTGCGTAACTTAAAGTTTTTTTGGCATTACAGCAAGGTAAGAAAGATTATGCACAGAACAGCTCCGTTGGCAGACTTTTTTGAATATCAAGGCAGATTGCTTGCTTCTTCTATGCATATTTCTGTTCGCAGAGCAAAGGCTTTAATAGATGTTTTGGTGTATAAGGGATTGCGTTCTTATTTCAAAAAGGTAAAGCCGTATAAAAATGTTCTTGAAACATTTAAGGCTCTAAAAGAATCGGGCTTAAAGATAGGTATTTTGTCTGATTTGCCACCAGAGCAGAAAGGAAATATTTGGGGTGTAATAGATTATTGCGATGTCGTTTTAGGCTCGGAGAAAATAGGAGCTTTAAAGCCGTCTAAATATCCTTTTGGTGTTGTTTCTATGACGCTAGATGTACCTTTAAACGAGATTCTTTATGTGGGCAATAGCATTAGAAGCGATATATTCGGCGCAAAGAACGCTGGTATGTATGCTGCGTATAAATTGCCGTGGTGGAGAGCGTTTTTGAAAAAGCCTCTAAAAGAAGCTGACATTTCTTTTTCAAGCTATGCAGAGCTAAAAGAGCTTATTTTATCGTAAAGAATACTAAAAAGGGTTGAGGGGTCAAAATTGACTGATATTGTTGTTATATTGCTATCTGTTGTTATATCAGCAGTTGTCTGTCTTGTATTTAAAATGTCCGATAAAGATAAAAATTCTATGGACAAAGTGAAAAGGTATGCAAATCAAAAACTGTCTGACTTTGATACTTACTTTTCAGAACAGAACCAGCTTATTCACGCTTCAAGTGCAGATTTGGACACAAAACAGGCTCAAGCGATAGCTACGATTAAGCGATTAGAAAAACAATATAACGACTTTCTTGAAGCGGGACGCGATTTAGAGCAATATCACGCTTCAATACAAGAGCTAAAGCGTCTTACTGAAGAATACAAGAAGCAGGCTGAGAACTATCAAATCCAAGTGTCAAACCTTATGGATTATTCACGGGCTGTTGATGAAAATTTAAAGAAAATAGAAGTGGAATCAAGTATTATCGATAAATTTAATGCTCGTCTTGATTCACAGAAAAAAACGCTTGATGCTACAGATAAAAGAATTGGCTCGATTCACGAGGAGTTTGCAAAAAAAGACAGCGAATATTTAAAAGCGATTGCGGAAGAGCTTTTGAATCAGTGCCAACAAAGTGTGAAATCGCTTGAAGGCGGGGTCAAAGAAGCGCAAGATAATGCAAATAGCTTATTTGAAAAGATAAATGCAGATATTAGAAAGGCGTATGATAATGCGACTCAAAAGGCTAAAGATTTAGAAGACCAAACATTTCAGTCTTTAATCGATAAGACAGAAAAAAGAACAGCTCAATATGTTTCGCACTTAGAAGAGCAAGCAAAAGCATTAGACAGCAATATGCAAGAGAAGTTTGAGATGGTTAATAGCGAGTTTAATGAGAAATCAAAGAACTTTAGCGAAGGTGTTACGCAAACAGTTTCTCAGCTGCAATCGCTTTTTTCTGAAGAAACGACAAAGTTAAAAGATATGCTTGAAGAGCGAACAAACGCTATCGAAAGCGCAGCAGAAGAACGAGATGATTCTTTGCGCTCCCAGCTTAATTTTCAACTTGCTAGCTTTGAAAATGATTTATTGTCGAGAAAAGATGCTTTTTCTCTTTTGACCGAAAACTTAAAGAAAGATATTCAAGAAAAATCAAGCTATGTAGAAAACTTGTTCTCAGACAAGGTTTCTCAAATTCAATCTTCTGTTTCTGATTCAACAGGGAATTTAGAAAGTTCATTTTCTCAAAGAATTGCCTCTATAAAAGAAAATATTGACAATGAACTTAACTCGTTAAATGATAAGCTGACAAACGAATCAAGCGGAATAGAAAATCGTGTTGGCGACAAGATTTCTCATATAGAAAACGCTCTTAATGCAAAAAGTGAAGAGCTTACAAACGATATTAATAATACTTTTGCTTCTTTGTCGGCAAATATTGATGAAAAAGTAAATAATATAGCAAATAATTCGACTGAAACGGTACAAAATCTATCTATTTCTGTACAAAAACAATTAGAAGATATAGATAATACAGTGAAAGAGAGAGTAGAAAAACTGTCTTTGAGTGCAAATGACAAGATTTCTGAGCTAGAAACGAATATAAATGACAAAAGTCAGAAGGTTTATGATGAGTCATTCCAAAAACTAACAGATATTGAATCATTTGTGAATAATAAAATTTCTTCTGTAGAATCTAATGCAGATGAAAGGCTAAAAGCGGTAGAGGATAAAACATCACAAGAGATTTCTTCTGTTACGAACTCCGTTGCAGAGCGATTAGAAGAAATTGTGGCGTTTTCAGATGAGAAGGCTACAAAGACTGCTGATGTGGTCAATGACAGGTTAACTGCTCTAGAAAACTCTGTTGGTGGCAAGGTTAGCAACATAGAGCAGAGTGTGGTTTCGCTTGAAACGCAGCTTGCAGAAAGAACTGCTCAGCTGCAAAATGCACTCGACGGGCAGACAGGAAATATGTCAAGCATTTTGACTGAAACCGTGGAAAGACTCAATGCAGATTTTGACAGCATAAAAGAAAACCTTGAAAAAAAAGTACAAGATACGGCCATTTCTTTTGATGAAAAGCTCGAAAAACAGAGTGAAACGGTTTTCAATGCAATAGAGCAAAAACTCAATACTGCTGGTTCTGAGTTAAATGGAAAGATAGATTCTCTTGAAAACAATGTGAATGAGCGAACTGCAGATATAGAAGCGAAAACGCAGACGACATTGTCTTATTTGAAGCAAAAAGTGGAAGAGAATGTTTCTGAAATTTCTGAAAAGACGTTTAGCACGATTGATTCTTTGAATAAGGCTCTTGAAGATACTTCTAATGCGCTTTCTGCTGACCTTACTGTGAAGTTTGGGCTTTTGCAGCAATCTCTAAATGACCAATCAAGTACGATTTCTAGTGATATTGAAACGAAGATTGGTGGCTTAAAAGCTCAGTTAGAAGAGCGGACTTTTGATATATCAAACAATGTTACCGCAAAGTTAGATATTTTGCAAAAGACGTTAGACGAGCAGACAAATGGATTCCCTGACGCATTGGCAAGCCAAATAGACAAATTGCAACATTCTCTTGATGAGCAAACGAGTGATGTTGCAACTTCTATTGATGATAAGGTAGGGACGCTGAGAAGCTATGTAGAAGAAGCGATTTCAAAGTTTCAAAATGATTTTACCGACAAGTCAAATGCAGCCTTTACTGCTATGGATGAAAAAATCAATGCGTTTGAGAAAGATGTGGAAAAGGAAACGGGAAATATTTCCGAAGCGACGATTGCAAAAGTTATCGCTGTAAAAAAGGCATTGGAAGAACAGACTGCGGGATTTTCGCAAGAAATAGAAACGAAGGTTGCAGATTTAAAGAATCAGTTTGAAAGTGAAACGGCGACACTTTCTGATAATACAGTCGCGAAAATAGCAGCTTTGCAAAAAGTGCTAGAAGAACAGACTTCTGGTATGGAAAATGCAATAAGCGCAAAAACGGATTCATTCAATGAAAAGATGTCGTATTTAGAGCAAAGTGTGTTGTCTAAGTCTGATGATATGGATTCTAGATTTATATTGATTTCTTCTTCTATCGACGAGAAAATTGCGGCAGTACAGAAACAGGTTGACGACACTATTTCAGCGTTCTCTGCGAACATCGAGGCGAAGACGAACGATATCGAAAGCAATGCGCTTGCGAAAATCGAGAATGTAAAGGTCGGAATCGAAAGCGAAACGGGAGCTGTGGACGAGAAGCTGAATAGCATTTCTGCAGAAACGAATAATAGATTTGCGGATTTAGCGACATCTCTGGAAAATAAGAGTGCGGAGCTACAGGGAAAAATCGACTCATTGCAATCGCTGTTTGATGAGCAGACGGTTAATTTCACAGGTAATCTTGACGAGAAAATTGCGGCAGTACAGAAACAGGTTGACGACACTATTTCAGCGTTCTCTGCGAACATCGAGGCGAAGACGAACGATATCGAAAGCAATGCGCTTGCGAAAATCGAGAATGTAAAGGTCGGAATCGAAAGCGAAACGGGAGCTGTGGACGAGAAGCTGAATAGCATTTCTGCAGAAACGAATAATAGATTTGCGGATTTAGCGACATCTCTGGAAAATAAGAGTGCGGAGCTACAGGGAAAAATCGACTCATTGCAATCGCTGTTTGATGAGCAGACGGTTAATTTCACAGGTAATCTTGACGAGAAAATTGCGGCGGTACAGAAACAAGTTGACGACACTATTTCAGCGTTCTCTGCGAACATCGAAGCGAAGACAAACGATATCGAAAGCAATGCGCTTGCAAAAATCGAGAATGTAAAGGTCGGAATCGAGAGCGAAACGGGAGCTGTGGACGAAAAAGTACACATACTTCAAGATACGATAAACGGTTTACAAGCGCAGTTCGACGATAAAACAAATGGCTTTGCTGTGCAACTTGATGAGCGTATTATAAATGCAAAATCAAATATCGAAAATACTCTTGTTACATTTGAGCAAAATATCAATGCAAAGAAAGATGAAGTTGAGCAAGAGATATTGAATCAAACTTCAGTCATTGACGAAAGACTTACAGGATTAAAGCAAGCTATTGAAGAGAAATCCTTTGCATTTAATGAGCAGCTTAATTCGGCTACGATGAATATTGCTCGCACAATCGATGACAAAATTGGAAGCGTAAAAAATGATTTTGACGGAAAAATGGTGAATATCAATGAAGAGTATTCAAATAAGATTTCTTTGCTAGAAGACGCTCTTATGTCAAAGACAAATGAGTTACAAGCTCAGCTTGATGAACAGACAGGTACGCTTGTTTCTGACACTGTGAAAAAGGTTGAAGATGCAGCGCAGGCGGCGGCAGAGAGAAACGAAAAGTTTTTATCAGAAACAGACGCAAAGACTGTGGAGCTTATAAACGAAGCAAAAGAGAGAATAGAAGAACTGCAATCTATGATAGAAAGCAGAACTCGTGATGTTGAAGAAAGCGCACATAATGAGATTTCTCGCTTTTCTGATAGTATGGCGCAACAACTTGGAGGACTTAGAGGTGCGCTCGAATCTTCTACTGAAAATTTTAAGGAAGAGTTGAAGAGTGGCATAGAAAACCTAGAAACTGAATTAAACGCTACTTTATCTGTATCAAAAGAAAATCTTGACAGATTAGCGGCAGAAACAAATGTTAATTCAGGCGATATTGCGCGGCTAACGCAGGAACTTGACAGTCAAGCACAAAAGATAAAAGAAAGATATGATGCTTTATTTGACGAGGCGATTTCTAATGCTAATATAAAAGAAGAAAATGCGTATGCAGAGTATAAAAAGCTCTCTATCGCAAATCTTGAAACTTTTAAAACTGAAATAGAATCTCGAGTTGAGGATTTGCAATCGACGGTAGAAAATGTTGTTTCTGAATTGCAGAATAAGACGAACGAAGCTACTGCGGCGGCAGAAGCTGCTGTGGCGCGAATGAATGAGGAAACTGCAAACGCAAAGAATATCTCTGACGAAACGTATTCTCGCATTGCGTATGATGCGGAAAATGCAAAAAGACAGCTAGAAGATTACGGCGTAATGCTCAATGACAAAATAAATGAATTTGATAAAACACTGAGCGAGTCAATGCAGAAAATCTCTCAATCGTATGAGAATAAGCAAACAGAGTTCCTTGATGGAATAGATAGGCAGATTTCTGAATACAAAGAAAACATTGTTCTCAGATTTGAAAGCCTTGATTCTGTGCAAAGCGATATTGATAATTTTAATGAAACGCTTGCTGAATCGATGGATAAGGTGAAACAAAACACGATAGAAACTTTCAATGCGTTCACTTCTGCGCAAAGTCAAAAGCAGTATGAGTTTGAATCGAATATAGCCGAAAAGACAAATGCTATTTCTAATCGCATTGCCTCGCTTGAGCAAACGCTTGAAGGATTAAAAGCAGAAGCATTAGATAACGTAAACGGACAACTGAAAGAGCTTGAAAAACAATTTAGCGATAGCTTGCTTTCAAGAGAAGCGGATATTGATACTTCTTTGGTGCAATGGAAGAATAATTTTGATGAGAAGCTAGAGCTGTTTACTCAAGAGTATGAGAATGCGCGACAAGAGCTTGAAGCGAAATATGAAAAGTCGCTTGAAGAACGCATTGCCGATTTGCAGCACAAGAATGACGAAGCCTTTGAAAGCATAAAAGAAAGTACGGCAGAAGCAAAACGACTGCTTGATTCTCAGATAGAAAATATCGATGGCAATTTCAAAGTATTTATGGAACGCTATGAAGAAAAAATCAATGATACGGTAGATAAGGTTGCGAACGAAGCAGAAGCAAAAATCTCATCAAAGTTCTTGACGTTTGAAGAGAAGATAGAAGCACGGCAGAAAGATGATGAAGAATCGGTGAATGGCGTTATCGCAAAACTTGATGAATGGAAACAGGGAATTGAGGCACAATTTGAAGAGGCAAAAAATACCTTTAATGAGCATTTAGACGCGTTTAATTCAAAATCGCTTTCGCAACTTGAAAATATGCGAGATGATTTTTCTCGTGATATGGGAGATTCCATTGCAAAAATAGAAGAAAAACACGCAGAGCTTTCAACTAGTCTTTCTGACCTCGACGAAAGAGTAAATGATGCGGTGAGAAGCTATGAAAGCCAAAGTGTTTCTATCTTGGATAGAATGCAGCAACTTTATCAGAATATGCTTACCGATGTAGGAGATAGAATTTCTACAGAGAATACGAGCATAGAAGAAAAAATAGAAGAAATGAGAAGAGAAATGCAATCTGTTTCAAACGAAAGCACTTCTTTCCGCGATTCTATCATGACAAAATTGCAATCGGATACGAGTGCATTAGAAGAAAGATTGACTGCGATTAACAGCGCATTTGCAAATTTCGAGAATGAAACGCACGTTTTTGATAAAGCTGACGAGCTTAAAAATCAGCTTTCTAATCAGATTGCAGAGCTAGAAACGCAAATCGAAAATGCAATTTCATATAAAGATTTGCTTGACCGCTTGCAAGAGCAATTAAGCGATTTGAACAAGATGGACGATGCTACAAGCGAAAAACTTGCTTCTTTCCAAGCTGGCAAAGATAGAATTGAAGCAATGGAAAAAGACTTTAAGACTCTTGTAGATTTGTCTAATACAATGGATAAAAAGATAGAAGAGATACAAACGACGAGCGACGAGTTCCAAAATATACAAGTACAAGTTCGCAACTTCCAAGACACTCTTGAAGAGGTATCAAATCAATATTCTCGCCTTGAAAAGAAAAACGATGTCTTAGAGCGAGTGATGAAAGATATAGATTCGTCTTTTGATAATCTAAAAGCTATCGAAGAACGCCTGACCCAAGTGCAAAGCATATCCGACACATTGCCGAATGAGATTGTAGGCATACAAGAGCAGATTAGCGAAATCAAGGCGAGCGACCAAAAGATAAATACGGTTGTCGAAAAGCTCACTTCGCTTCAAACGATGCTCGATGAAACAGACAAGCGAATTGAAGTGGTAAAGAGCGGGGCTGAGGGAATTGGCGAAACAGAAGCCAAATTAAGCAAACTTTCTAGCGATGTTTCTAACAAATTGAGACTGCTTGAAGAGCTTGTCAGAGCAGACATCGACAAGAACCCAACTCCGCACAAAGACGGAATTACGCCTCAACTCCGTATGAAAGTAAGAGAATTGAAGCGTATGGGGTGGAAAGATGATGAAATTGCGGTTAGCTTGAAACGCTCTGTAGGAGAAGTACAACTCATCTTGCAGATGTTACCAGAGCGAGAAATATGAAAATCAGATTAGAGCTTTTCTAATAGGCAAGTGGAGAATGCTTCGATAGCTTCTCCATTTCCTATTTTACCCATTTTCTCTCCTGTTTTTGCTTTTACAAATATTTGAGAAGCGTCCACTTCAAGAATAGAGGCGATTGATTGTATCACTTCATTTCTATATGGCAAGAATTTCGGCTGTTCTAATAAGATAACTGCGTCTAAATTTATGAGTTGCCAGCCTGCATTTTTTATATCTTTCCAAACTGTTTTTAACAACTCTCTTGAATCGCTGTCTTTCCATTTCGGCTCTGAAGGGGGAAAGTAAGAGCCTATATCGCCTAACCCCGAAGCTCCGAGAAGAGAATCCGTTATAGCATGCAACAGCACATCGCCGTCAGAATGTCCCGCTTCTCCCTTGTCAAACGGAATGGCCACTCCGCCCAAAACTAATTTTCTGCCTTCTGCTAAAGGATGCAAATCATAGCCTAGCCCTGTGTGTATCATCTTTTTCTCTCTTTTAATTTCTATATCGCTCGGATAGGTGATTTTGATGTTTGCACTGCTTCCCTTAACGCACTTTACTTTTCTGTCTAAAACGTATGCGTCCCATATTTCCGTATCATCGGTGTACGTTTTGCCGTCAAGATGAGCTTTTTTGTGCGCTTGCAAAAGCGACTGAAAATCAAAAGCCTGCGGAGTCTGCACAGCTGCTAGATTTTTTCGCTGTAAGTGCCTAATGATAGAGCCTGAATCGTCTATTTCTTTTTGTGTATCTACAGGCTCTAAAAAAGGACACGCCGCGCCGTATTTTTTCACAGCATTATAAACGCCTTGTATCACGTCTTCGCTGATAAAAGCCCTTGCTCCGTCGTGAATAAACACAGAGCCGCTAAAGCCCTCTTTTTCCAGTGCTAAAAGAGCTTTGAATACAGAGCTTTCTCTGTCTTTATCTCCCTCTACAAAGAGCAGTGCTGTATTTTTTAGTGCGTCTTTGATAGTCGGGTCAGAAAACAGAGCAGCCTTTGCTACCCTCTCTTTTTGAAAAGGATAAGTGATTATAAGATAGGCAACATCAAGAGCCAAAAGAAACGGCTTTGTTGCTTCGCTGAGCACCGTACCGTTCTTTAGAGCAAGATATTCTTTTTTTATGCCGCAGCCCATTCTGCTCGAAGAGCCTGCAGCGGTAATAATGATAGCTATCGGCACGTTCTAGTCGTCCATATCTTCATCTGAATCATCGAAGTCATCATCTCTTGCGTCTGCTTCGTCCGAATCATCATCATCGCTATCGTCATCGTCTTTTACTCTCTCTTCACTCTCTCCGTCAAGCTCATCATCAAAGTCGTCATCATCGTCTTTGACAAAGTGCTTGATTTCTCTTATCGCGTTTTCTCCGAATGGCTCTAGCTTGTCGTGCAGAAGCTGTTCAACTTCTTTTTCGTCTTTGCCCATCGCAAAAGAAATCTCATCTTCTAAGAGCTTTCTTGCGCTATCGTAGAGTTTTCGCTCCAAAATAGGCAATTCTTTAATCTTTGAACGGTTGTAAAGGTTACGAACGATAGTGGCAATATCTGCAATGCTTCCTTTTTTCAAAAGTTCAAGGTTTGTTTGATAGCGGAGCTTCCAATCTGAAGTGATTGGCTCGCACGGCTGACCTAAAATCTCTAAAGCAGCCTCTGCTTCTTCGGCAGAAACGATAGGGCGAATTCCCTTGATTTTGGCTCTGTCTACAGGAATGAGAGCTTCTGTGTCAGAAACTTCAATGTAAATATGATAATAAAGAATCTTTTCGCCTCTAAAATCTTCTTCAGAAATAGAGGTAATCTTTCCAACTCCCTGACTTGGGAAAACGACTTGCTGTCCTACAGAGAACTCTTGTTTTGTATCACTCATATTTCTATTATATCATAATTTTCCAGTAATGGCAAATGTATGCTAAATATGATACACTAAATTCGCTATGCAAATGCCAAAAACAAAAGTGCTGTTTCTCGTCTTTTTCATCTCACTCGTCTTTCTTTCTGTGTTATCTCTTATGCTCGGAACGGTTAAAATCCCGTGCAAAGAAATATATAGCTGCTTCTTCTTAGGGGAAAATGATGGCTCGAATGCAAAGATTTTGCGTTTTGTCCGCTTGCCTCGCGTCATTGCGTGCATTATGGGGGGCGCAGGTTTGGCGTGTGCAGGCGCGATTATTCAAAGCGTGCTCAAAAATCCCTTAGGTTCTCCGAATATCATCGGGGTGAACTCTGGCGCAGGCTTTTTCCTTATCATTGCTTCTGTGTTGCTTCCTAAAAATGTGTTGCTTTTCCCCGTCGCTGCCTTTCTTGGCTCTCTAGTAACGGTGTTTCTTGTCTATGCCTTAGGGCTTAAATCTGGCTCTTCGCGATACTCAATTATTCTTTCAGGTGTCGTTGTAAATACATTGTGTTCTGCACTCAGCGACGCAATGCAGGTGTTTTTCCCCGATACGCTTTTTGCGCGCAGTGCGTTTCGTATCGGCTCTTTTGCCTCTGTTTCACCGAGCATCTTGTATCCTGCGTCAATCTTTATCATCATCGCCCTCGTTATCAGCTTTCTTTTAAAAGATATGCTTGATGTCTTAGCTCTAGGCGATGAAGTTGCGCACTCCTTAGGCGTGAATGTAAAGGCGGCGCGCGGCGTGTTTCTTGCATTAGCGGCATTGCTTTCGGGGGCAAGTGTGAGTTTTTCGGGACTGCTCGGTTTTGTCGGTCTTGTAGTTCCTCATATCGTGCGCTCTTTGGCAGGGAGCGAAATGGCGAGCGTTCTGCCCTTGTCGGCTCTGCTTGGCTCTTCGCTTGTGCTATTGTGCGATTTAATCGGCAGAACTGCATTCTCTCCTTATGAAGTGCCTGTCGGGATATTTCTTGCATTGCTTGGCGCGCCGTTCTTTTTGTTCTTGCTGTTGAAAAAGAAGCGAGGCGAATAATGAATAGTGTGAAAAACGCCTTTAGAATAGAAAATGTGAGCGTCGCTTATGGAAAAGCGCAGGCTCTAAAAGACATTTCGCTCACTATCGCCGAAAGCTCTGTTACAAGCATAATCGGCTTAAACGGGAGCGGAAAATCCACTTTGCTAAAAGCTCTTGCTTCGTGCGTGAAACTCCAAGAAGGAAAAATCACAGTACTTGATAAAGTTGATGATAAAAAAGGGCTGAACAGGAAGAAAACTTCGCTCCTAATCTCCTATCTTCCGCAATATCGCCCTATTCCAGATTGCAGCGTGGAGCAACTGCTTTTATACGGCAGATTTCCGCACAAGAGCTTTTTGCGCTCGTATAGCAATGAAGATAGAGCATTTGTAGAGCGTGTATTATCAGAAAACAATCTTTTACGCTTTGCAAAAATGCCGCTTTCTGCATTGTCTGGCGGTCAAAGACAAAAGGCGTATATTGCAATGGCTCTGTGTCAAGACACAAAGATATTGCTTCTTGATGAGCCGCTGACATTTTTGGACATCAAGGAGCAATTTGAAATCCTCTCTCTGCTGCGCTCTGTGGCAAAGACGAAAGGAAAAACGGTCGTGATGGTGAGCCATAATCTCGATTTTTCTCTTACGTTTTCGTCTTCGATAATCTTGCTCGACAAAGGTCGGCTCTCGTATCACGGCTCGGCAGAGGGCGCAAAAGAATACATCGAAAGCGTTTTCCGTGTGCGCGCTCACAAAGTGCTTTTGAGCGATTCCTCTCTTCACTACGTCTTTACACCTCTTCCCCCACGACCGTAATTTGTTTGCGCCACGACCGTACACAACTCACTCTTACGACCGTTCTTGCCTCTTGTGTACGACCGTAAGTGCAGCATACTTACGAGCGTAAATATGTTACACCCACGACCGTGGAAAACGAATGACCACGACCGTGGGAGAAAAAATTCCACGACCGTGGGAGTAAGTATTCCCATTTGCTTGGTTTATACTCATGAGGGGAGAAGAGAAAAATATGTTCGGGATAGTTATAAAAAAGTAGGGAAAAATATAAAAATGCAAAAAAAATGCAAAAAGTGCTTTATTTTCTCAATAAATAAGAGTAAGATATAAAGCAATGCCACTTGATTGGAAACGGTTCGGTCAAGTGCTGAATGCAGAATACAAGACTTGCATAAGCAAAGTAGCAGATTTGTGGAGGCTTTAGTATGGGTAACAAAGTTACTATTATCGGTTCAGGTAGCGTAGGCGCAACAATCGCTTACACTCTTACAGTGCAGGGACAGGCATCAGAAATTGTGATGATTGACGTTAATGCACAGAAAGCATTGGGCGAGGCTTTGGATATCCGACAGGGTACTCCATTCTGCGCTCCTGTGAGCGTTTATGCTGGCACTTATGAAGATGCTAAGGATTCCAACATCGTTATCATCACTTCTGGTGTTGCTCGCAAACCTGGTCAGAGCCGTCTTGACCTTGCTCAGACAAACGTGAATATCACAAAGTCTATCATTCCGCAGATTACAAAGTATGCACCGAATGCGGTTTATATCATCGTTGCAAACCCTGTAGACATCTTGACGTACCAGTTCTACAAGACTTCAGGTCTTCCAGAGCATCAGATTATCGGTTCTGGTACAATCCTCGATACTGCACGTCTTCGCGCTCGCATCAGCGAATATTATCACCTCTCTCAGAACAACATTCACGCGTATGTTTTCGGTGAGCATGGCGATTCTTCTTTCGTGCCGTGGTCATTGGGCTCTGTAAGTAACATTCCGATTGACAAGTATCACGAGTGTTTGACAGACAACGACAAAATCGTTCCGCCGCTCGTTCACGAAGATGTTGAGGATTATATCCGCAAGTCTGGCGGAAAGATTATCGAGAGAAAGGGCGCGACATTCTATGCAGTTGCAGTAAGCGTATGCCATATCGTCAGCTGCATTAACGCAGGTACAGACACAACTCTCACTGTTTCAAGTATGCTCCACGGAGAATACGGAATCAGCGATGTCTGCTTGAGCACATTGAGCGTTGTTGGACGCAACGGTATCAAGGGAAGATTGCAAGCTCCGCTCACAGACGAGGAAGTTGAAAAGCTCAGAAAAAGTGCTGATGTTCTCAAGAACCTCATTGGTCAGCTCGATTTCAACTAATCGCTAAAGGGGCTTTATTTTATGGCAGATTTTAGAATTGAACACGACAGCATGGGAGAAGTAAAAGTCCCTGCTGATAAATATTGGGGTGCGCAGACTGAGCGTAGCCACGAAAACTTCCCGATTGGCGTGGGAAT